>CAZVAX010000100.1:0-13793 GCA_964625215.1 uncultured Anaerolineaceae bacterium
CCTGACCTCCTCAGTGCGATTGAGGCGCGCTCCCAACTGCGCTACAGGCCCGTTTACAAGGCGACCCGTATTCTAATGGAGGCTGGGCAGGGATGTCAAGCAAAGTTCTGAGGAGTTTTGGCTGTAAAATAGGGCATTCCACCCTGGAGGACACCCAATGACCGAGCCTACTTCCCCTCCCGTTTACCGTATCACCGACTTGCACGAATCGGACCGCCCGCGCGAGCGGCTGGAAGCGCTCGGCCCGCAGGCACTGAGTAACGCCGAGTTGATCGCCATCCTCCTGCGCGTGGGCGTGAAAGGAGAGAACGCCGTCACCGTCGGTCAACGCCTGCTCGCCACCTTCGGCGGCTTGCGCGGACTGCACCGCGCCCCCTTCGCCGAGTTGAAAAAACAGCACGGTTTGGGCGAAGCCAAGGCCTCGCAGATCAAAGCCGCCATCGAGTTGGGACGCCGCCTCACGCTCGAAGCGCCGGAGGAACGTCCCGCCATCAACAGCCCGGCGGACGCGGCCGCGCTCGTGCAATACGAAATGTCCGCGCTGGAGCAGGAGCATCTGCGCGTGATGCTTTTGGATAGAAGAAATCGGGTTTTGGAAACGGTGGAAATTTACAAAGGTTCGGTCAACTCATCGCAGGTGCGCGTGGGGGAAATCTTCAAGGAGGCCATCCGCAAAAATGCCTCTGCCATCATCGTCATTCACAACCACCCCAGCGGCGACCCGACTCCCAGCCCCGACGATGTCGCCGTCACGCGCGCCATCGTCCAGGCCGGGAAACTGCTGGACATGGAAGTCCTCGACCACATGGTTATCGGTCACGGGAAGTGGGTCTCGTTGAAGGAACGCGGGTTGGGGTTTGTGTAACGTTTACGTTACCGACTCCCCCTCACCCCAAACCCGGCAAACTCGCCGGTCACATCTTCCCACTCCACTTTCGACTCATCCACCCGCGACATGCGCGGACCTTCCTTCATCATCGCCAGGAAACGTTCCACCTGACTGCGCTCCCCCTCCGCCACCGCCTCCACCGTGTTGTAACCCACATTCCTCACCCAGCCGGTGACGCCGATCTGACTGGCGTAGAACTCCACGTGGGCGCGAAAGCCCACGCCCTGCACGCGTCCCGTCACCCACACATGCGCGCGGACGAGGTCATCAGTTTCGGGCATTCCTCCTCCTCTCCGCCATCCGGCTCAATGCGCCCCATACCGGCACGATCAACACCAGCCCAAGCAGGATCAAATACGGAAATAGGTTGAACGCGATCACGCCGCTTCGATTCTCGCCCAACTCCGTCTCGCGCCAGCGGATCTCCAACCGGCTGAGCGGCTGGTTCAACGCCTGACGCGCGCCCTGCTCGCAATCCAGCCCATCGGCATAGGCGGAGACCAGCGCTGAGAGGCCGGTCGTCCCATAGTTGTCGACAACGTAACGGGTGAACGATTCCGCTTCGGCGTAGGCTAGAAACGCATTGGCCGTGTCCGAAGGGAAGGAGTCGCACAAGTCCGCCAGGGGCAGGAGCGTATTCTCCTCCGCATGCACGTTGAGCGTCGTCTCAAAATCGGGGTTGGGATAGAGTTCCGCTTCCGCCATCGTGGCGATGCCCTCGGTGAGCCAGGCAGGCAGGCGCGCATAGTCCGCGCCGATGCGGCGATACAACATCACATGCGCCAGTTCGTGCGGCACCTGTCGTTCCACTTCAATGATCCTCTGCTCCGCGGTCGGTTCCATCGAAACCATCACCACCCCCAACTGCGGCCCGGCATGACCCGCCACCCAGGATTGCCCGCCCAAAAACAGCGCGCCCTGCAAATCCTGCGCGCTGGCATACACCCAAATGTCAATCGGCCCGGTATCGCCGACAGGAATCAGGTCGGTCACCGCCTGCAAACCGCGGCTCGCCGCGTCCAACACCTCGCCGCCAAACGCTTCGTCGCCCTCGTACCAATGCGCGCGGAAAATTCCGCGTTCGAGCGTCTTCCACGCGAAGCGATCGTCCGCGTACACAAAAGTATACGTCCCGCTGCGCGTCACCGTCCCATCCGGGAGAGTCGCCGAAAACCAAAACACGATCGAACTGAATGGCGCCAGGGCGTTGAGGCTGGCGTCGTAGCGGTACTCCGCCAACCCGTCGGGAGCGACCGTGAGAGGTTGGGTCTGCGAGATGCCGTTCGCTTCCCCGAAGGTCACCGTAGCGGATTGAATGGGGACGACAGGCGCGATGCGGATCGAGAACACGATCTGCTTTCCAAATTCGTAGTCCACTCTGGCGTCGGTCAACTCGATTCCAGACTGCGCCCCGGCGGGCCGCGCTGAAACGAGCAGGATCAATAACCCAAGCGTCAGCGCGGACATCCGCCGGGCGGTCCGCGCCAACCATTGAGCGGGGGAGGCAACCATCGTCTTCATCATTTCCCCAAATATACCAGCAACGGCGTAAGCGTGAGCGGACTGAGCAAGGCGCTCAAAAAAACAATCGCCGTCACCAGCGACGAATCCAATTTGTACTCGGTCGCCAGCACCGTCGTTGTGACCGCGGCCGGCATGGCGGTCTGCGAGATATTTCCCTGCCATGCCGCGCCCTGCAACCCAAACGGGACGGCCAGCGCCAACCCCACCAGCGGCCCGACCAGGAGACGCAGGCCCGCGCTCAATCCAACCACGCGCAGGTTGCTGGCCCACTGCACGCGCGAGAGTTCCACGCCCAACAAAACGAGCATGAGCGGAATGCTCCCATCCGCGGCGAGGCTGATCGTCCGCTCCACCGGCAGGGGCAGGGACGCCGAAAACTGGTTGATGACCGCCGCCAGCGCCACCGCGTAGACCGTTGGCACTTTCAACATGCCCCACGCCGCCTGTTTAAAATCGAGATGGCCGAGGGAGGCGATCAGCACGCCGACTGTGTTGAACAAAATCGAGGTGGTCACAAAATAGAGCGTAGCGTGCGCCAGCGCGTTTTCGCCGAACGCGAACGAAACGAGCGGCAGGCCGTAATTGCCGGTGTTGCCAAACGCGGCGGTCAGGAGGATCGCCATCATCGAGAGGCGGTCCAATCTCAAAACGCGCGCGACGACCAGCGTGAGCAAGGTCATCGCGGTAAACACGGCCAGGCAAAACCCCATCGTGCGCGCCATCTCCGCCAGCGGCAGGCTGTTGTGGATGAGCAGGTCAAAGACGAGAACGGGACTGAACAGGTAAAAGATGACGCGTCCCAGCGAGCGCGAGTCGATGCGCAGGGCGCGGCCCAATAAAAATCCTGCCACGCTCAAAACAAGCACAGGCAGGAGGTTGTTGACAAAGGCGGCGGCGAGATCGGCGATAAACATGTTTGAATCGCTCTTCCTGCGAGGTCAAGGTCCCTTTCAAGAAGACGAGCGTCGGCGCGGAAAATTACCGACTGTCATCCTCGTCTTCGTCGTCCAACTCGAACAGTTCGTCGTCGGGGTCGAGGGTCATCAATTCAAGGGAGGCGAGGTCTTCGGTGAAGGCCAGGTTGGCGAGGGCTTCCTCATAGTAGTCGAGTTCATCATCGTCATCGGTCTGGTCGGCCAGACTGAGGAGGTATTCGCGCACGTCCTCGCCCCCGATCTCCGAAAGCGACCAGACGGCCGCGGTGAAAACGGCTTGATCGTCTTCTTCGTCGAGCAGGCGCAGGAGAGGCAGGCGCGCCGAGGCCAGGTTGAGTTCGCCCGCGGCCTTGACCGCCGCCAGCCTCACCTTGTCGTTTTCGCTGAGCAACATGCTCAACACTTGCTCCTCCCAACGCTCGTCGCTGGAGCGGCCCATGGCGGTGAGGGCGCTGGCGACCCACTCGGGGTCTTCGCGTTTGTAGGCGTCTTCAATCTGTTTGACAACGTCGGTACGGGAGGAGTAACCCAGCGCTTCGAGCGCGCGACGTTTGACGGCCGGATTCTCGTCCCCGCGCAGGGAGGCCAGCAGGGCCTCTTCGGCGCGATGCAACGCGCTGGCGGGAATCTCCTCCAACTCGCCGAGATCCACGAACAGGGCGAGGATGTTGGCGGCCTCAGCGCGCGTGGCGAGGTCGGGATCGCTGGCGAGAATCGTTTCGTAGACGGGGATTAACTTCGAGTCCGTGCATTCGGCCAGGAGGCGAATCGCGCCGGCGCGGACGGTCGAGTCAGGGTCGTCGAGCAAAGCCCGCGCGAAGTCCTCGAAGGAGACAATGGTGTCCTCGGCCAGGAGGAATTCGAGGTCCGAGAGGAGAGTCCGCTTGCGGGCCGATGAAATTCGAGGCCAGGCATCCATTAAGAGGGAGAGCGAAGCGGGGTCTATGTCCGAAAAGAGGGTGAGGTATTTTTTCGGGAAGGGTTTGTGGGCGTCGAGCAGGACGCTAACGACGGACTGAAAGGGAGGCGTTTGTTTCATCGCTAAGGTTGAAGTTGCAGGGGGTCCACGAAGTCCATCACATTAACGTAGATCATCAGCAGGATGAGGAGCGCCATGCCCGCGGCGTGGACGGCGTTTTCGAATTGGGGCGGGACGCGGCGGCGGATGATCAATTCTGGAAGAACGAAGGCGATGCGCCCGCCGTCGAGGGCCGGGAAGGGGAGCAGGTTGAAGAGGCCGATGCTGATGGTGAGGATGGCGATGAGGTAGAACGTGGTATACGTGGGGGCCGGCGCGGGTTCGCTGGGGGCGGACGCGCGGCTTTCGGTGTCTATGCCAAGCGCCATTTTGAAGAGTTCGAAGATGCCTTTCAAGCCAATGAAGCGCCCGTCTTCGGGATCAATGAAGCCGCGCGCCATTTGCGCAGGCATGGACAGGATTTCGTAACTCTGTTCATACGTGGCGAGCAGGCTGGCGGGCAGGGTGTCGAACCATGTGTCGGCGGGGGTGTAGATGGGGTCCATGGTGATGCCGAGCGCGCCCTCTTTGTAACGGCTGGAAAGCGGCGTGGCTGTGATTTCAAGGGTCTGCCCGTCGCGCTCGACAATCATGTTCAACGGATGGTCGAGGTTGCGGCGGATGAGCATTCGCAGGCCTTCCACCGTGGAAATGGCTTGACCGTTCACGCTCAGGATGGTGTCGCCATGTTGCAGGCCGGCCAACGCGGCGGGCGCGCCTTCCATCACTTGATCCAGTTTGACTTGCGTGGGAATGCCGGCCTGGGTGAAGATCAGGCTGTAGACGATGACGCCCGCGATCAGATTCATCGCCGGGCCGGCGAGCAGGACCGCCAGTCGCTTCCACGGGTTGGCCGCGGCGAGTCCGCCCGGGACGTTGGGGTCGTTCTCCCCTTTCGGGCGGACGAATCCTCCCAGGGGGAGCCAGTTGAGCGTGAATTCTGTGCCGGGGTGGGTTTCGCGAATCGCCTCATCCAATTCCAGCGCGCCGCGCGTTTTGCCATACTCGACTGTCCGCGTTTTGACGGAGGTCGCTTGCTGCGCGTGGACGATCTCGCCGTTTTGCCCCACCAGGATTTCCTCTTTGTTCACGGGATCTACGCGCGGACGTTTCTCCTGAATCTCTTCCACCACCGTCAACGTTCGCAGAACGAATTTATCCTCCAGGCGGTCCACTGTGAATTTGACTTGTTGGCCGTTCAACTCGGCCCAGGGAAAGGGCAGACCAAAATTGGAGGGAATCTCGATTCGCTTTCCGCTTTTGGTGAGAAAGTGGCCTGCGAGCCGCCAAAACGTCCAGGCGCGCGGCGGGAGGCCAAAGCCGAACTCTTCGATTTCGACGCCGACCAACCGTGAAGCAATGTAGTGACCCAGTTCGTGAATCAGAATCATCCCCGCGAAAACGAGGATGAAGATCAAACCAGCAAGAGAGGATGTATCCATGGTTCTCCAAAGAAATAAAGGAACGCGCTCAACGGCGCGCTCATTATATCCCGATTCAATTTGGGGAAATTAGCGGGGGATGAGACGGGAGATCGCCAACTCCTTGTTTTGTCAAAATTCAAGGAATGGATGTTTGGAATGCCATCGCCAACCTCTTCCACCACTCATCCTTCTCCCCCGGTACGAAGGGAGTGTACAAGGTCAGCCGGTCGGCCAATCCCTCGTAGCGCGACTTCAAGTCCGCGACTAGATTCTCGCTGGTGGTGCGCAGACAGAACTCATTCAACATCTCGTCGGTGATGAGCATGGGCATCTCGGCCCACTCGCCCTTCGCCGCGAACCCGGACAACTTCTCGGCGGTCTCGCCCCAGCCGTGCAAGTCCATGACCGCGCGGTAGGAGGGAGTCGAGGCGTAGAATGCGATCTGCATGCGCGCGAAGGCTTCCTCTTCGGGGGAGGTCGCGACGAACGCGGTGACGGAGACCGTTACGTGTTGCGTACTGCGTGCTGCGTGAGTCTCGCCTTCGCGGATCGCGGGCAAGATGACCTCCCGCAAATAGCGCGGACTATGGAACGGGTGCGCGTGGAATCCCTCGCACAGTTCGCCTGCCAGGTGGGCCAGTCCCGTGTTGACGCCCGCGATGTAGATCGGGATTTCTGGATTATCGATCTTCCCGCCATTGAAAAACGGCGACATCAAGGTGATCTTGTAATACTCGCCGCGAAAATTCATTTTCGTCCCGTTCTGCCAGCAATCCCAAAAGGCGCGGATGACCTGGATCTGCTCGCGTAATTTCCCCACCGGCGATTCCGGCCACGGCATCCCGAAGCGACGCTCGATATGCGCCTTGACCTGCGTGCCCAGCCCGAGGATGAATCGTCCGCCCGACTGCGCGGCCAGGTCCCAGGCGGTGTAGGCCAGGGTCGCGGGCGAGCGCGAGAACGAGACCGCGATGGCCGTGCCGAAGTTGAGTCGCTCCGTGTGCTCGGCGATCAGCGCGCAAGGGAGGAAGGGATCGTGTTGCGTCTCTTGTGTCCACAGCGCGTCGAAGCCGATCTCTTGCGCGGCCTTCGCTATGACAGGGACATCCTTCAGTGGAACAATGGGCAATCCAGCGTCGAATTTCATGGTCCCTCGAATCTTGTAGCCGCTTCCCGCCACTCTTGCGGCACGGGAATGGACTTTCCCTCGCGGTAATCGTACGTCACCATCACCACCTCACCCGTCGCAAAAACTTCCTCTGTCTCGGCATGGACGACATTCTGCTCCACCGTCATGGACTTGTTGCCGATCTTCAACGTCCGCACGCCGACCTTGACCGGCGTCCCCCACTCGACGGGTTTCTTGTACGCGATGTGAACGTCGGCCAGGATCACGCCGATGTCCATGAACGACTGTCCCTCTTTGAACAGTCCAAGATGTCTGATGTACTGAATACGCGCCTGCTCGAAGAAGGTCACGAACTTGGCGTTGTTCAGGTGGCCCTGCGGGTCCAGGTCGCCGTAGCGGACTTCGATGGGATGGTAGAAATGAAAGTTGGACAAGAGTCACTCCGGTTTGAATGGCGAAAGATTCCCCTGCTCGTCGGCTTGCAGAACGGTCATCTCGGGCATGGGGAAGTGTTTGGCGTTGGTGGTGACGAGAGTCAATCCATGCTGGAGCGCGGTGGCCGCGATGATCGCGTCGGCGTCGCTCAGAATGACCCCGCGTCCGCGCCACGCGCGAATCAGTTCGCCAGCCAGGTCGGCGACCTCAGGGGTGATCGAGATGGTTTCCATCGAATCGAGTAGATCAAATGTATCATCGCGTTCGCGCTCCTTCATTCCGCGCACAATTTCGAGGCGAGTCATGGCAGAGATGTAGGTCCAACCCCTGCGATCAATCTCGTGGAGCAAATCCTTGTAGCCTGGCGTTTTACGCAGGGAACGGATCAGGATATTCGAATCAAGAATGTGGTCACTCACCCCGCCCCCATTCTTCGGAGAGATCGCGCGTTCCAAGTCTCCGTTGTTCCTCGATCCAGCGGTCAATGTCGGCGCCGGTCATCATATCGGGATGATCCTCATCCTTCCATGCGCCGTACGATTTCTCAATCGCCTCGCGCAGCCTCCGCCTGCGGATCTCGCGCGCCAATACCTCCTCCACGAAGCGCGTTCGCTCGCGGGCCGGCACAACGCGGCGAAAGTCATCCATCACCGACTTGGTGATATACAGGTTCATTCGTTCTTTTACGGTTTTCATGGCGTCAATCCTTTGCACTATGTCTTTGCACTGTAATTATACGCCAGAAATCGCGACTTTCTCCCCGCCCTTTCGGATGGACTCCACCGCCGCGAACGTGGACTTCGTGACCCCAACCAGTTGCTCGTACGGAATCGGCGGCTCTTTCCCCGCCCGAATGGACTCGGCCCACACCGACATCTCGGCCCGCCAGCCTTTGTCCTGCGCGCCGCCCTCGGTTTTTTTCTTCCCATCCCTCACCGTGGTCAGCGACACGTAGTCATCCAACACCGCCACCATCCCTCCGCACATCGCCTCCAGCCTCTCCTTCGCCACGGACTTATCCCCGTTGGCGAGATAATCCACCACCCCAAGCGAGCCATCCGGGAAAGCGAAGGTCATCGAGACGTTGTCCTCGCGATACTTGCCGCCGTCTGGCAATGCGTGCGCGCTCACCGAAACAGGCGACTCTCCGACGAGGAAAGTGATCAAGTCAATGAAATGACAGGCCTCGCCGATGATCCGTCCGCCGCCGAGGTCGGGGTCTTGAGTCCAGTGGTTGAGGGGGATGTAGCCCGCGTTGACGCGGTAATGCGCGAAGAGCGGCTCGTGACGAGTGACAAGTGACGCGTGAAGCGATTGGGCGAGGGGGGAGAATCTGCGATTAAAACCAGTCATCAGTAAACAGTTTTCAGTTTTCAACAACTGTTTACTGATCACTGATAACTGATCACTATTTATCGCCAGCGGCTTTTCCACAAACACATGCTTGCCAGCCTTCAAGGCTTTGACAACCAACTCTGCGTGCGAGTCGTGACGCGTGAGAATAGCCACGGTGTTGATGTTGGGATCGTTGATGATCTCGTCGTCGGAGGAAGTAGCATATTGGAAGCCGAACTTCTTGCCGGAGTGTTGCGCGTGCAGTCCGCCTGCGGAAGCAATGCCGACGAGTTCGAAATCCTTGTTGTTCTTCAACACAGGCAAAAGCGTGGCATTCGCGTACAATCCCGCGCCTAAAACACCGAGACTGATCACTGACGACTGATGACTGATGACTTTGGGAAATTCAACCCTCTTTCCTCTTTCTTCTTTCTCCTCATCGTATGTCAACAACACGCCGAGGAAATTTTCTTTCTTCTTTCCAGTAATTACCTCATAAGCCTTCGTCGCTTCTTCAATCGGGAAGCGGTGCGTGATGAGACCTTCGACCTTCAACTTTCGACTCGCCAGCAAATCCACAATCGCTTGAAAATTCCTCCCCTCCGTCCAGCGGACATAGCCGAGGGGATAGTCGTTGCCGTTCTCCTCGTACGAGGCGTCGTAGCGGCCAGGGCCGTAGGAGCGCGAGTTGATGAAGGAGAGTTCTTTTTCGTAGTAAATCTTGCGCGGGAGGTTAAGACCGACCGCGCCGGTGGCGACGACGCGGGCGCGGTCACGCGCGATGGCGCCGGCCAGTTCCACCGGGTCATTGGAGGACGCGTCCGCGCAGATGATGACCGCGTCGAAGCCGCGGTTGGCGGTGAAGGCTTGGGAGGCCGACTCGGCTTGGGCGCGCGCGACCGCTTCGAGGTCCAGGGAGGAAGCGAGGGCGACGCGCTTCGGGTCGAGGTCAATGCCCAACACGTTGCATCCCGCCGCGGCCGCGAGTTGAATCGTCAGCAGTCCCAAAAGGCCGAGGCCGATGACCGCGACGTTCTCGCCGATCTGCGGTTCGGCGAGGCGAAATCCGTGCAGGGCGATGGCGCCGAGGGTGGTGAACGCGGCGGACTCGAAGTCCACATTTTTGGGGAGCGGCGTGAGGAGATTTTTGGGGACGAGGTTGTACTCGGCATGGACGGCATAGCCGCCGCCCGCGCAGGCCACGCGCTGGCCAACGCGGAAGCCGCGCATATTTTTGCCGAGGGCCACGATGACGCCCGCCGAGGAGTAGCCCAGCGCCATCGGCTGGTCGAGGCGATTGAAGGCCGCCCGCACGGTGGGGGCGAGGCCCTCGCGCCGGGCCTTGTCGAGGACTTGCTTCACGAGGTCAGGGCGCGAGCGCGCCTTGCCCACGAGACTCTTCTCTGCGAATTCCACCACCATGCGTTCGGTGCCTGCCGAGACGAGCGACGCGGCAACTTTGACGAGCGCCTGTCCCGAGCGCGGCGTGGGGATGGGAACGTCTTCGATGGAGGTCTGGCCGGTTTTGATGTTTTGGAGAAGTTGTTTCATATCGAGAAAGTAGAGGGCGGAGATTAGAGGGCAGTCGGGAGCGAGGGTTTTCTCTTCCCTGCTCTCCATTCACTACTCTCTTCAAGAAAGTATACCCGAAAGCGGCATGATATAATTCATGCGGTACGAACACCGCAACAAGGAGTTTTACGTGGCCGACCCTCGCGTTGAAAAATTTGCAAAAGTCTTGGTGCAATATTGCACCCGCATCCAACCCGGCGACCGGGTATTGATCGAAGCCACCTCCGCCGCCGAACCGCTCGTGCGCGCCCTCTACCTCAAAATTCTGGAGGCGGGCGGGCATCCTGTTCCGCTCGTCCAGTTCCCCGATATGTTCTTCCCCCAGCACGAAGACCTGCTAACCCTGCACGGCAACGACGCGCAGCTGGACTTTGTCCCGCCCCTGCAAAAAATGGGCTACGACCAGTTCGAGAGCCGCATTCGCATCCACTCCGCGACCAACACGCGCTCGCAGACCTCCATAGACCCGGCCCGAGCTCAACGCCGCAGTCGCGCCGTCGGGCCGATCACCGAGACCCAAATGCGGCGCGGCGCGGAGGGGACGCTCAAATGGGTCACCACGCTCTATCCCACCCAGGCCTACGCCCAGGACGCCGAAATGAGTTTCGAGCAATATGAGGATTTCGTCTTCCGCGCCTGTCACGCCAACCAGGACGATCCGGTGGCGTTTTGGAAACAGGTGGAACAGGAGCACGAAAAGGCCATCAAGTGGATGGAGGGGAAAAACCAAGTCATTTTGCGCGGCCCCAATGTGGATTTGACGCTCTCGGTGAAGGCCCGCAAGTTCATGAATTCCTGCGGCACACACAACATGCCCGACGGCGAAATCTATACCGGCCCGGTGGAAGAATCGGTCAACGGCTGGGTGCGCTTCACCTATCCCGCCATCTACGGCGGCGTGGGAGTGGAAGGCGCCGAGTTGACCTTCAGCAACGGCAAAGTGACTCAGGCCTCCGCGGCCAAGAACCAGGATTACCTGTTCAAGATGCTCGAAACCGACGCGGGCGCGCGCTACCTGGGCGAGTTCGCCATCGGCACCAATTTCGAGATCAACAAGTTCACCGGTCAAATTCTGTTCGACGAGAAGATCGGCGGTTCCTTCCACATGGCGCTCGGCGCGGGCTACCCCGAAACGGGTTCCAAGAACAAGAGCGCCATCCACTGGGACTTCATCTGCGACATGCGCAAGGATTCCGAGATCATGGTGGACGGCGAGACCTTCTACAAGAACGGCCGGTTTGTGTTCAAATAAGAAGCGGCAGGATAACGAATGAGCGCGAGGCGAAAATCTCGCGCTTTCGTTTTCCCGGAGACCAGCCGAAAGGAGATTGTAAGTCGCGGGGTTTGCTTTTTTATCTTTCTTATGCTACAGTCGTTTCATCCCCCAAGAAAGGAGGTGATTTGCATGACGAACCGACCCTCTGAAAAGGGCCAGGGACTGGTCGAGTACGCTCTCATTCTTGTCTTGGTCGCCATTGTTGTCATCGCTGTGCTCATGTTCCTCGGCCCGATCGTGGCAAACGTTTTCAGCACCCTGAATAATAGTTTATCCTCCTTCTAACCAATGACTTCCCGCCGAATGGCGGGAAGTTCATGTCAGCAGATCGAGCAAACCAGTGGGGTAAACAGGCGGCCCCCCCGCCCAAGTAATCCAACCGTTTCCACACTGCCCGAAATGGCATCCCATCATCCACTCCTTCAATCACATCCCCTTCATATCAGTCGTTCCTCCACAAACCGGCCATCGTAGACCAGCACGATCTCATGTCCGGGCTGGCCGTTGAAGGTGAAGATGTTCTCCAAAAGAATAGAGCGAGAACCTGTCTCGCTCTACAACATTACAACGAAATCAATTCCGGCTGACGTTCGAGCGCGGCCTGCATGGACCACGGGCCGGCCCATGTGACCCTGACCGACTCAATCCGCCCGCGCAGGTCCTCATCGGACTCGACGAAGACCAGTTTGTTGGTCGGAGTCCGTCCACGCCAGCGACCCTTCACTTTTTCCTCGAACAGAACCTCGACGCTCTCGCCCAGATACTTCTGGTTGATCTCGCCGAGGATCTGCTCTTGCAAATTTTCGAGCACGCGGAAGCGACGCATTTTTTCTTCGTCGCTTACGTTGTCGTCCATGCGGCGCGTGGCGACGGTCCCTTCGCGGGAGGAGTAACGCGCCAGGTGGGCCACATCCAGCCGGAGGTCCGAAAGGACGCGGTGAGTCTCCATGAACTGCGCCTCGGTCTCGCCGGGGAAACCGACGATGATGTCCGTGGCGATGGAACAATCGGGGATTTTTTCGCGAATTTTAGCGACGAGGTCGCGGTAGTCCTGTTGGGTGTAACCGCGTTTCATGTTTTCGAGAACTTGATCGTCGCCGGCCTGGATGGGGACTTCGATGTGCGGCATGACCTTGGGCAGCGCGGCCACCGTGTCCATCAGTTCTTCGGTGAAGTAGTTGGGATGTGAGGTGAGGAAGCGGATGCGCTCGATGCCCTCGACCTCGTGGACGATGCGGAGGAGCGCGGCGAGGTTGGGGCCATCGGGGATGTCTTTGCCGTAGCGGTCCACGATCTGACCGAGCAGGGTCACTTCCTTCACGCCTTGCGCGGCCAACGAGCGGACCTCCGCCACGATGTCGCCGACGGGCCGACTGCGCTCGACGCCGCGTTTGTAGGGGATGATGCAGAAGGCGCAGGAGTGCGAGCAGCCGTAAACAATGGGGATGTGCGCGCTGACCAGTTTGCCGCGCTCGTGTTCGGGGAGGATGAGGTCGCCATCCATGAAGCCGAAGCGACGGGCGGTCTCGTCCGCTTCAAGGACGCGGACTTCGCCCTGGCTGAGGAAGGAGATCAGCGGGCCGGGGTCGGAGGGCGGCGAAAAGACATCCACGAAGGGAAGTTTGGCGCGCAGTTTCTCCGCGCCGCGCACGCCCACGAGACAGCCCATCAGATTGATAACGAGATTCGGATTCTGCTGTTTGAGCGGACGCAGTTGATACAACCTGCCCATGGCCTTGTCCTCTGCGGACTGGCGCACGACGCAGGTGTTCATCACGATCACATCGGCTTCTTCGGCTTTATCGGTAAACGCGTATCCCAAATGCTCCAGCGACGAGCCGACGCGTTGCGAGTCGGCCACGTTCATCTGACAGCCTTCGGTCCAGAGATGGTACTTTTTCATCCTGCTCCTTGCAGATTTTGAGTCCTGAAAAATAGTGAACGCAGGACTTCGTAGGGCGGGAATTATACCAAGCGAGATCGGGGATTGATTGTTTTTACGGGTGCGGCGAAAATACGTATCCGGGTGGCATAAGTAGAATCTTATGGTAACGAGGGAAAAATAAACCCCCTTGGTGCGTAAATGATAAGCTTTGAGCGTAAATCAAATCCTCCAAAAAAGGGGCTGAAATCTGACCCATTTTGAAGCCGCCAAATCAATCCTTCTTGGCCTCTAGCATAAACAAACACTTCCCACAACGATTTAGAAACTATCTCAAAACCCTTTGAGCGCATATAATGATTGCGCTGACAAAG
>CAZVAX010000101.1:0-13585 GCA_964625215.1 uncultured Anaerolineaceae bacterium
CACCAAAACCGGCGAGTTGATGAGCCGCCTCAACAACGACGTGATCGGCGCGCAGAACGCCATCAGCAACACCATCGTTGGCATCCTCACCAACCTCATCCAAACCATCGCCCTCTTCGCGGTCATGTTCTCGCTCGAATGGCGGCTCACCCTCATCGGCGTGTTGATCCTGCCTCTGTTTATCTTTGCCGCGTTTCGTATCGGCGCCGTCCTGCGCGACATCGCCCGCGAAGCCATGAACCTCAACGCGCAGATGAACGCGCACATGAACGAGACCCTCAACATTGGCGGCTCCCTGCTCGTCAAACTCTTTGGCCGCGCCCGCGAGGAGGAACTCCGCTTCCGCGAACGCGCCGCCGGCGTGCGCGACATCGGCGTCAAGCGCGCCGTCATCGGTTCCAGTTTCTACGTCATGTTCGGCCTGGTCGGCGCGGCCGGCACGGCCCTCGTCTACGGGCTGGGCGGCTACTACGTCATCACCGGTTTCTTCACCGTCGGCACCATCGTCGCGTTCGGTTCATACCTCGGTCAACTCTACGTCTCGCTGCAAGGCCTCGCCAGCGCGCCGGTCGAGTTCTCCACCTCGATGGTCAGTTTCGAGCGCGTCTTCGAGGTGATAGACCTCCCGCCCGACATCGAAGAACGGGAGGGCGCGCCCGCTCTGGGCGAGGTGCGAGGCGAGTTGGAGTTCGACAACGTCACCTTCCATTATCAGATGGACGAATCCAAATTGCTCAAAAGCGTCAAGCGTTACGGACGCATGGACGATGTGACGACGGTCCTCAGCGGCCCGCGTCCGGATGACAAACCCGAATCAGACTCAGGGGAAGCGGGCGCGACCTCTCAGGCGCGTGAGGTGGCCCTGGAGCGAATCTCCTTCACCGCCCGCCCCGGACAGTTGGTGGCCCTCGTCGGCCCCTCGGGCGCGGGCAAGACCACCCTCACCTACCTCATCCCGCGCCTCTACGACCCCACCGACGGAGTCATCCGCATTGACGGCCGCGACGTGCGCGACGTGACTCTCGACTCGCTTTCGTCCGCCATCGGCATGGTCACGCAAGAGACCTACCTCTTCCACGACACCATCCGCACCAACCTGATCTACGCCAAACCCGAAGCGACGCAAGCCGAGATCGAGTCTGCGGCGCGGGCCGCCAACATCCACAACTTCATCGCCGACCTGCCCGAGGGCTACGACACCATCGTGGGCGAGCGCGGCTACCGTCTGAGCGGAGGCGAGAAACAGCGTATCGCCCTGGCGCGTGTGATCCTCAAAGACCCGCGCATTCTCGTCCTCGACGAAGCCACCTCCTCGCTCGACAGCGAATCGGAGTCGCTGATCCAGGACGCCTTGAAGCGCGTCATGGCCGGGCGCACGAGCATCGTCATCGCGCATCGTTTGTCCACGATTCTCGCGGCTGATTTAATTTTGGTGATGGATCGAGGGGAAATCGTCGAGCGCGGCACGCATGAGGAGTTGGCGGCGTCGGGAGGGTTATACAGTCAGTTGTACGAAACGCAGTTTCGGGGAGAAAAAATCTAGTTTCCTCTTGCCTCACCCAAATGCGAACGCCTATTGGATCTCTTGTACAATTGGGTTTGGAATCCTGAAGTTATACTTCAGGAGGCGTTCCGAAAGCAGAACTTCCGGAATCCCACGCTCAGTTTTCGGACTTTTGCAGGAGGTCTATTGTGTATGCGGAATGCTCAAACACCGGAGGCCGTGACGCGGCTCTGCGCCACTCATGGTCAACTCATTTCACTGTAGGATACTTTCCCCGCGTTACGAATATCATATCGGAACTTTCCAGAAAGGATGCTCGTTGTACTCCCATGAAAAGAATCGCCTTATTCGCCAGTTTGATATTGCTCCTCGCGGCCTGTAGCGCGCCCACCCCGACCCCGGCTCCCGTCGAACCGACGCAGGCGGTCGCGACGCAAGCCGCGCCGGCCAGCCCCGTCCCAACGGAGGCGCCCACCGAAATGGCCGCGCCCCTCCCCCTGTTCACGCCCGAACCGACGTTGATCCAGATCCTCTCCCCGTTGGATGGAGCCGTCGTCAACACCCCGCAGGTGGAGATCGTCGGAACCGCTCCCATCGGCGCGGTAGTCAGCGTGGATGACGCGATCCTGATTGTCGGAAGCGACGGCCAGTTCAAAATCACGGTCACATTGGTAGAAGGCCCGAACGTGATCGAGATCATCGCCAGCGAGGCCTCGGGCAACCAGGGCTACGCGCTGCTCGGCATCTTCTACGAACCTTAATGGAGTTCGACATGCGCAGAAAATCCATTCTCTCCCTCCTGCTGATGGGACTAGCCCTGCTCGCCAGCGTGAGCCAGGTATTTGCCGGCGCCGCGCCGCAAACCGGCCAAGCCACCGAAACGCCCACCCCCACCGCGCGCGTCAACCCGGCCACCATGATCGCCAACCAAAACGCCACCAAACAAGCCGCCAAATTGGACGGTCCGCGCGAACACTACAAGGGACGCGTCAGCGCATCCGACCCAACCAGCCTGACCCTGTTCCTGAACGACGGTTCCTCCCTGACCATCGGGCTGGATCCGCGCACCCGCATCCTGTTCGGCGGCCCCAAGGGATCCCGTTCCGGCGGCATCCGCCCCGGCGACACGGTGATGGCGCAAACCGTGCGCGACTCCGAACAGAATTTCGTCGCGTTGACGATCCTCGTCTTGCCCGGCAAACCGACGCGGTCGCATCACATCGGCGTCGTGACCGAATACAAGCCCGGAGTCAGCGTCACCATTCAGGATACCGCCGGCTTCACGCGCGCCTTCACGCTCAACGCCGCCACACAGATCATGCCCTCCGAACGCGCGCCCCTGCTGGCCGCCGGCATGTCGGTGACGGTCATCGCCCAACGCGACCCAACCAGCGGCGCCATTGTCGCCATTGGGATCGTGGTTCAAACGGCCGCGCCGTAGCCCCCCGAAGCGATATTCACCCCGCGCCCGCGTCCATGCGACGCGGGCTTTTTTCACTCTCACACATAATCAAGACCTCTCCGCCGAGAAAGATTCCATCGCCAGCGAACTCGACCAGACCAACAAAGAACTTGATTCCACGAACGAAAACATCAAGACGGTGAAAGATTCCGTGGCGACTACCAAGTCGGAGGTCGCCAAAGCCGATTACGCCGACCTGAATAGCAAGTACGAAACGCTCACCCAGGAAAAGGACGCCCTGACCGCCGATCTCGAGACCGCCAAGAGCGATCTCGGCCGGGACCAAAAAGACCTGGACAAGGTCAAGAAGGATCTCGAAGCCGAGCAATCCAGCCTCACCAAGGTTCAGGGAGAACAAGCCAAGTTACAGGCGAACGCCGACAAAGCGGTCAAATACCTGGAAGTGATGGTCCACTACTGGATCCAAAATACCGGCCCGGATGCCGTTGAAAAAGCGGTGAAGGCGGTGGATGACCCCGAACTGGTCAAGAAATATGACGCGTATGTGGCAGACCCAGACAAGTTCATTGACTGGGTGAAATACATCTTCGTGACCATCAGCGATCTGCTGCAAACCAAGTAACCCAACCTGCCATCTCCCTGCCGCGCGCTCGGTGGAGCGCGCGGCCTTCGTTTAACGCCAGCGCCCTCGAAACGCGGGCGGTGAAGTACAATCATGTCGAAACAAACCCATCCCAAATAAAAAGGCGTTTTATGAACTTTTCCGATTACCAAACCCGTTCCCGCGCAACCG
Source organism: uncultured Anaerolineaceae bacterium (assembly GCA_964625215.1). Lineage (GTDB taxonomy): Bacteria > Chloroflexota > Anaerolineae > Anaerolineales > Villigracilaceae > Denitrolinea. Next base: position 3,721 of record CAZVAX010000101.1, read on the forward strand.
CGGGGTATCCCGCCATCGGATATCCCGTCATCTATCCGGTTCTTGGATTGGCAAACGAAGCGGGCGAGGTGGCAGGCAAGATCAAAAAGGTGTTTCGCGATAAGGGCGGCGAGATCAATGAAGAAACGCGCGCCGCGCTCGCATCCGAACTCGGCGATGTGCTGTGGTACCTCGCCCAAGTCTGCACCGAACTCGACATCTCCCTCGACGATGTGGCTGAATCTAACCTCGCCAAACTGCTCGACCGCCAGGCGCGCGGCAAGATCAAAGGCGACGGCGACACGCGCTAATAGCCAACAGCCAATAGCCAACCTGCGCAAACAAACTCTAATCTAACTCCAACGCGGAATCCCCCTCGTTGTTTGGTAGAATCTTTCCTGACAGTTCTTGTCCCTTTTGAATGGAGTAACTCATGGCTGGAATGGAACGTTTTACGCAGAGAGCGCGCCGGGTGTTGAGCCTGGCTCATACCGAAGCCGAGCGCGCCCGTCAGAGCAACATCGGCACCGAACATTTATTGCTTGGCCTCGCCGATGAAGAGGGCGGAGTCGCAGGTCGCGTCTTGCGCGAACTCGGCCTCGAACCATCGCGCGTGCGCGAGATGGTCGAGCGCGTCTCTCCCTCGGGCCGCTACACCGGCGGCAAAATTGACCTGGCCCCCGAAACACAACAAGTCCTCGAATTCGCCGTGGATGAAGCCCGCCGCCTCGGACATCACTACATCGGCACCGAACACATCCTGCTGGCCCTCGTCCGCGCCGAAGGCTCGGCGATGGATGTGCTACGACGCCTGGGCGTGACGCCCGACCAGATCCGACGTCAGACGCGCCGCGTGTTGAACGAATCCGCTTCTTCCCCCGCCCCGGCCGGCCCGGCCCAACCCGCGCGTCCCGGCCAACCCGGGCAGCAGAAGACCCCCCTCGTGGATCAGCTCGCCACCGACCTGACCACCAAAGCCGAAGAGAAAAAACTCGACCCGGTCATTGGGCGGCAAATGGAGATCGAGCGCGTCATCCAAATTTTGGCGCGCCGCACCAAGAACAACCCTGCGTTGATTGGCGAACCCGGCGTGGGCAAGACCGCCATCGTGGAAGGTCTCGCCCAACGCATCGTCGAAGGCGACGTCCCAGCCCCGTTGATGAACAAGCGCGTCCTGCAATTGGACGTTGGCTCATTGGTCGCTGGCACGATGTACCGCGGCCAATTCGAGGAACGACTCAAACGCATCATTGATGAACTCAAGCAATCCGGCGCGATCCTGTTCATTGATGAAGTACACATGCTCGTCGGCGCGGGCGCGGCCGGTTCCTCCGTGGACGCCGCGAACATTCTCAAGCCGGCCCTCTCGCGCGGCGAACTGCAAGTGATCGGCGCGACCACGCTGGATGAATACCGCAAGCACATCGAATCCGACGCGGCGCTCGAACGCCGCTTCCAACCCGTGCAAGTGGACGAACCCTCTGTGGAAGAGACCATCGAGATACTCAAGGGCGTGCGTACCCTCTACGAGGAACATCATCACCTCGTCATCCGCGACGAGGCCCTCGAAGCCGCCGCCAACCTTTCCTCGCGTTACGTCACCGAGCGCTTCCTCCCCGACAAAGCCATAGACTTGATAGACGAATCCTCCTCGCGCGTGCGGATGTACAAGAGTCCCGCCGCGAAACAAGCCAAGGACCTCTTCGGCCAGTTGCGCTCGGCGCGCCAGAACCGCGCCCTCGCGCAAGAGGAAGGCAACGCGGACGAGATTCGCGAATGGGAGGAGCGCGCCATTGATATCGAAAGTCAACTAGAGCGTATGCGCTCCGGTTGGGATCGCGCCAACAGCCCCACCGTTTCCGCGGAGGACATCGCCGAAGTGGTCTCGATGTGGACGGGCGTGCCGCTCATGCAGTTGGCGGAGGAAGAGTCGCAGCGCTTGTTGAAGATGGAAGACGAACTCCGCCAGGCCATCATAGGGCAGGAGGATGCGATTGTGGCGATTAGCCGCGCCGTCCGCCGCGCCCGCGCGGGGTTGAAAGACCCGAAGCGTCCGATCGGCTCGTTCATGTTCCTCGGCCCGACCGGCGTCGGCAAGACCGAGTTGACGAAAGCCCTCGCCAAGTTCATGTTTGGAAGCGAGGAGGCCGCCATCCAGTTGGACATGTCCGAGTTCATGGAACGTCACACCGCCTCGCGTCTCGTGGGCGCGCCTCCCGGATACATCGGCTACGAAGAGGCCGGTCAACTGACAGAAGCCCTGCGCCGACGCCCGTATTCGATCATCGTTTTCGACGAGGTGGAAAAGGCGCACCCCGAAGTTCACAACATGCTGTTGCAGATCATGGAGGAGGGCCATCTCTCCGACGCCAAGGGCCGCAAGGTGGACTTCCGCAACGCCATCATCGTGATGACCTCCAACATCGGCGCGGACATGATCAAGAAACAAACCGGGCTGGGCTTCCAAGTGAAGCGCGACGAAGCCGTGGAAGAAAAACTCTCCTACGAGGAAATGCGCAAGAACCTGAACGAATCGCTCAAGCGCGCCTTCCGCCCCGAGTTCATCAACCGCCTCGACGCCACCATCATCTTCCGCTCGCTCAACAAGGAAGACATCCAACAGATCGTGGCGCTCGAACTGGCGAAGGTGGCCGAGCGACTCAAAGACAATGCCCTGACGTTGACCGCCTCCCCCGAGGCCCTCGCGTCCCTGGCGGATCAAGGCTATGACCCCGATTTTGGCGCGCGTCCCCTGCGCCGCGTCATCCAACAGAAGGTGGAGGATCCGCTCTCCGACAAGGTGCTGGGCGGCGACTTCCATACTGGCGACGCCATCCACGTGGAGTTGGGCGAGGACGGCGAGATCGTGCTGACCAAGGCCGAGGTCGCCGAAGCCGCGCCTGAGCCGAGTGTGTAAATTGATAAGGGGACGATGTGAAGTCAACTGAGTATTTTGAAATCAGCGTGATGACGCGTCGTCCCTACCTCAAAGTGGAATGGATTGAGTTTGTACTGGCACAGCCTGTTCGAACAGAGATTCAAGAAAACGGTCGAATTCGATCTTGGGCATTTATTGATGAACTTGGCAAATATCTCCGCGTCGTCACTGAGCCGGATGGAGAGACAGTCCACAATGCTTTTCCCGATCGCGGCTTCAAGCCATAGGAGGCTGACATGATTTTTGAGTATCACAAAGATACCGATATGCTCTACATCAAACTCGCCAGCGGCGTGAGCATTGAATCTGAGGAAGTATCGCCTGGCGTGGTTGTTGACTACGATGAAAACAATCGCGCGGTTGGCATTGAAATTGAGGATGCCAGCAAATATATCGAGATGTCGCGATTGGAGTTGAAGGCGATGTCAATTGCCAATCTTGTCATCAATGAGCCAGTGTCGGTAGCCGGTTAACTCTCCCAATCAGCGTTTTCGTCCAGCGGGTGTCTGCTGGACGAAACGTTTAAACTGTAATCCCCGCTTAATAATATTCCCCCTCCGCGCCTCGTCTATCCCGCAGACAGGCCCGTCAAAACCAACTTTAGAGAGAAGGAGTTTTCGTTATGAACGCAAATCGTCAAATCGCAACCCTGGCCGGCGGATGTTTCTGGTGTCTCGAGGCGGTCTTCGATGAATTGAACGGCGTCCTCTCCGTCGAGTCTGGATATTCGGGGGGACGGGTTGACAACCCGACCTACAAGAATGTCTGCAACGGCACGACCGGTCACGCGGAGGCCGTGCAGGTCACCTTCGACCCGGCCACCCTCTCCTACCGCGACCTGTTGCGCGTCTTCTTCACCGTCCACGACCCGACCACGCTCAACCGCCAGGGCGCGGACGTGGGGACGCAGTATCGCTCGGCCATCTTCTACCACAACGAGGAACAGCGAGCGGACGCCGAGGCGGTCATTCGCGAGATCGGCGACGAAAAGTTGTGGCCGGGTCCCATCGTGACCGAAGTGGCGAAGTTCGACAAGTTCTTCATCGCCGAGGACTATCACCAGGAGTACTTCGTCAACAATCCGTACCAGCCCTACTGCATGGCGGTTGTCGCGCCGAAGGTGATTAAGTTCCGCAAGCATTTCACCGAGCGCTTGAAGAAACAGCCCGCGTAAATACAGAAACCCGGTTTCTGGCAGAAACCGGGTTTCTGATATCTGTGCTCGTCCGCGTCCGCTTTTAAGAGTGTAGGGTGATTAGGGGGAACGATCAAAGCCCGATGGGGGAATTGCCCATCAACCGTTGGTGGGTCTTCATCATGCAACGGTTCATCACCACCTTCAATCCCGCCTCTTCCGCCTTCTGGGCGGCTTGCTCGTTGACCACCCCCTCCTGCATCCACACCACCTTCGCCCCGACCTGAATCGCGGCCTCCACCACCGGCGGCACATCCTCCGGTTTGCGGAAGACCTGCACCACATCCACCTTGTCGGGGATGGAGGCCAGGTCGGGATAGACCTTCTGGCCGAGGATCTCCGTCGCGGTGGGGTTGACGGGGATCATCTTGTAGCCTTGTTGCAGGAGGTAATGGAAGATCCAGTAGCCTGGCTTCTCATCGTTTGAAGACACGCCCACAGAGGCGACGGTCTTGACGGATTTCAGAATCTCTTTCAGTTCGCGGTCATCGTTAATGGTCATGGGTTCCTCACGGTAAATGTTGTGGGGCGGGATGGTATCCCGCCGAATAAGCGGTAAGGCGGATTGCCAATCCGCCCCACAGGCTAGCGCGGCAATTGCAGTGGCAACGTCACTTGAAACGCCGTCCTCCCCGGCTGTGACTCGACTCGCAGTTGCCCATAGTGTTTGTTTACGATGGTGTAGGAGATGTGCAGTCCGAGTCCGGTTCCCTGGCCGGGCGGTTTGGTGGTGAAGAACGGTTCGAAGATGCGCTGTTGAATTTCCTTGGGGATGCCGGGGCCGGTGTCTTCGATCTCGACGGTCACTTTGCCGTCATTGGCGCGCGTGCGGAGGGTGAGTTCGCCCTGACCGTTCATGGCGTCCACGGCGTTGTCAATGATGTTCGTCCAGACCTGGTTGAGTTCACTGCCGTAGGCTTCGATGTGCGGCAGGTCGGGGGCGTAGTCGCGCGTGACCTTGATCCCCTCTTTTGTTTTGTGGCGCAAAATGACGAGCGTGTTCTCCAGTCCCTCGTGAACGTCCACTTCCTGGATCGGCGCCTGGTCGAGGTACGAATACGCCTTCACCGATTTCACGATCTCGGAGATGCGTTCCGCGCCCATGTGAGTCTCGTTGAGCAGCGAGTAGACCGCGCAGCCCGCGGCCAGCCAGCGCACCACCAGCACGAGCGTCTCTGGATCAAAAGCGGGCGCGAGCTTTCGGAGCGACTCCAACTCCCAGGCGGAGGCCACGAGCGCCGGCGCGAGTTCCCAACCCTCGTCAATGCCGATGCCCTCGAGCCACGCCTGCATGTCGGATTCGCGATCGCTTCGGGCGAGAGGATCCAGCCCGAGGTCCGAGGTGATGCGGGATTCGAGGGCCGTCTTCAAGTCGTGGATGACGCGGATCTGGGTGGGAGTCAACGTGCAGTGGTCGAGGTCAATCGAGGCCTTCGTCCACGCGGAGAGGGCGGCGCGCAGTTGATCCACGCTGCGTCGCACCGCGGCGGCGGGATTGTTCAACTCGTGCGCCAGGCCCGCCGAAAGCGTGCCGAGCGCGGCCATCTTTTCGCTCTGACGCAACAACGCTTCGTTCTGACGGAGGCGCCGGGTGACCGTTTGCAGGATCGCCACCGCCGCCGAGGGTTTTTGCGTGAGCAATTGATGAAACGCCTCGCCGCTGATACGCAGGAAACGGCTGGCGCGCACCGCGCGCACGGTGGCCATGCGCGGCGCGTTGTCGAGCAGGGCCATCTCGCCCAGCACTTCGCCGGGTTCGCGCAGCGCGATGACGATGGACTGCGTGTCCGATTTTTTCGTCACCTCCACTTCGCCATCGGTGATGATGAAGGCCGCGTCGCCGGGCGCGCCCTCCTCCATGAGGGTCTCGCCCGCTTCGAGGTCGAACGGTTCGGCTTGCGCGGCCAGCCAGTCGAGGTCCGACTCGGGCAGGCCCGCGAAAAGATCGAGGCGGCGGAGGAAGTCTTTGCTCATAACCCACTGTCCGTCGTCATTGCGAGGGTGTTCTTCTCGAAGCAATCCCCGCACGGTGGAGGAGATTGCTTCGCCGCTCCGCGGCCCGCAATGACGGACCGAGTAGTAGTTCTCATAGCGTTCCCAAATACGACTCGATGGCCGCGATGGCGATGCCGCCCTCGCCGACGGCGGTGGCGACGCGATGATTCGTGCCAAGGCGCACGTCGCCCGCCGCGAAGATGCCCGGCACGCTCGTCTCAAGCATGAACGGGTCGCGGTCGAGAGTCCAGGCTTTGGGACGTCTGCCGTCCACGAAAAGGTCGCGGCCGGTGAGGATGAAGCCTTTATCGTCGCACAGCGCCAGGTCTTTGACGAGTTCGCTTTGCGGTTGCGCGCCGATGAAGATGAACATGGCCGCGCCGGGCAGGGTGGTCTTCTCTTTGGTGATGCGATTGACCACGACGATCTCCTCGAGTTCGCCGGGCTTGCCGCGAATCGACTCGATCTCGGTGTTGAAGAGGCGCTCGATCTTCGGGTTGGCGGCTTCGGCGTCCACGAGATATTTCGACGACCATTGCGTGTCGCGGCGGATGAGCATGGTCACTTTGCTGGCGAAGCGGCTGAGGAACATCGCGCCCTGTCCCGCCGAGTTTGCGCCGCCCACGACGAAGACCGGCTTGCCCGTGTAGTACGTGGCTTCGGTGTAGGCCGCGCCGTAGTAGACGCCCGCGCCGATGAATTGCGCGATGCCCGGCACGTCCAACATACGGAAGGCCGCGCCGGTGGCGAGCAAGATCGCCTTGGCCGTGACCTCCGATCCGTCCGAGAGGGTGACGACGCGATAGTTATCCTGCACGCGGACTTTCGTGGCGCATTGCGCCGAAAGGATTTCCGCGCCGAAGCGTTTGGCCTGGGTTACGGCGCGGCGCGCCAAGTCCATGCCGGAGAGACCGGTGGGGAAGCCGAGGTAATTTTCGATCTTGGGGCTGTTGCCCGCCTGACCGCCGGGCGCGTCTTTTTCGAGGACGATGCAACTGATCCCGCTCGACGCGGCGTAGACGGCCGCCGCGAGTCCCGCCGGCCCCGCGCCGATGATGACCAGATCGTAGAACGGCATGGAGGCTTTGGTCTGCAGTCCGCTTTTTTCGGCGAGGTCGCGCGGCTCCGGCTCGACCAACACGGACCCGTCGGGGTAATACACCACCGGCAAGCGCAGCCCATCCTTGAACTGTTCCTCCAACATGGCGCGGACTTTCGCGTCGCGGTCCACATCCAGCCATTGATAGGCGATCTGGTGACGGGCGAAGAAATCCTTCACCTCGTGCGAGCGCGGCGACCACAACGCGCCGGCCACGCGAATCCCCTCGTAGGGAAGTTTCGCGCCGGCGCGCCAATCGGAGAGCAGGTCTTCCAGCACGGGGTAGAGATTATCCTCCGGCGGGTCCCACGGCTTCATCAGGTAATAATCGAGTTGTAATTTATTGATGGAAGAGATTGCCGCTTCGGTGTCCGCGTAGGCAGTCAGCAGGACGCGCCGGGCCTCGGGGAAAATGTCGCGCGCCTGTTCGAGGAACTGTACACCGGACATCTGCGGCATACGCTGGTCGGAGAGGAACAACGCGACTGTCTCATTGCGCGCCTGCAACTGGCGCAGCGCGTCGAGTCCGGCCGCGCCCGAGGCGGCTTTGACCACCCGATACTCGCGGCCAAACTTTTTTCGCAGGTCGCGCTCCACGGCGTTCAATACCGCCGGGTCGTCGTCCACTGTCAGGATCACGGGATTTGCCATGTAACAACCTCACAGGATAGAAACAAAACTCTGCGTAGTCGGCGTTCTCTAACGCCAACGTTGCGCTAGAGAGCGCAGTCTACGCAGGCTTTTTCACGCCGCGACGGCCGCGCGGAGGACGGTCACCGCGACGGGGTGGCTGATCCCCTTCAGGTCAAGGACGCGGCGCTCGAGTCCGCTCGAGTCGAGTTCGGCCGCGCGGGCCGTCTCTTCGCTGACGAGGATCTCGCCCGTCGCCGCGCTGGACGAAAGTCGCGCGCACAGGTTGGCCGCGCTGCCCAACACCGCGATCTCGTTCACGCCATCCGCCGAACCGACCGCGCCCACGTAGGCCGGCCCGGTATGCACGCCCACCCCGACGGGAATCCACGGGCCGTCGGGACTCTCATGTCCCGTCACGCGCAGCACATCCCGCGCGGCTTCGATGGCGGCTTGCGCGTGATCTTTGCCCGCGAAGCGCGGCACGAACAACGCGCTGACCTGGTCGCCCATCAGCCGGTTGACCATCGAATTGCGATGGACGAGCGCGTGGCTGGTCTCTTTGTAAAAGCGTTGGATCAGCGTTTTGTATTCTTTGGTGGGAGTCGCTTCGGCCAGAGGGGTGGAGCCGCGCACGTCCGCGAACAGCATGGACAGATTCACTTCCGCGCCGCTCTCGTACTTGCGGGCAAATTTTTCGCAGTCGCTGCAAATTTTGGAACTGAACGAGGAGGGCGACGACCCTTTCCAACGCAACAATCTCCCTCCAAGCCCCGACATGGGAATGCCGCATTCGATACAATGCGGGTCGCTGGGGAGATGGCTGAATAGTAGTTGATTGATCCCGAGCATAAACAGGATGGATTTGGGCGGCTGGACGCGCCACTCCCCCGTTAACCACCAATACCAGATTTCATCCGAGACAGCCTTTTGATCCATGTCAAACTCTCTTACCGCTAAAGATTGGAACGTTGCGCCAAGTATAGCACAGCAAAGTTTGTTATACTGACTTTATGTCCGCCTTCAAAGAAGAACTCCTCTTCGGCCTCAAAGCCGTGCGCGAGCCGATTCTCGCCGAGGCCCTCGCTCTTCCCACGGACGCGCAGACCCGCGTCTTCCTCGGCACGTGGACTGTCATGGATCTGCTCGCCCACCTCGCCGGCTGGGACAACGCGAACCTGCGAGCCTCGAAAGACATCCTCGACAGTCTCCTTCCCGAATTCTACGAACACCACGACCACGACTGGAAACTCTACAACGCCATGCTGGTCGCCATCTACAAACGCCCCACCCTCAAAGAACAAGTTGACCTCGCCCGCGACACACAGCGACAACTGCTCGATTACCTCCAATCCCTCCCCGCCGAAGACTTCAACCGCGACACCGGCGTCCGCTTCAAGGGAATCAAAGTCACCATCGCGCGACTGCTCCAGTCCGAACTCGACGACGAGAAGACTCACTTCGAGCAGGTGTTTGAGTTCAGCAAAAGCCTTTGATGTTCTAGGCGGGCTTACGACTCAAAACTTTTGACATTATTTTGAATGTTAGAAAAGAGGCGAGCGGTACGCCTATAACGAGCGATAAGAATGCGCCATTGACGGCTCTCAAAGCCATGTTCCATATATCCCACTCGGATCCTGTATATGCTTTCCAAGCCATCAACTGTCCATTCGATTTGATGGCGTACACTCTACTCAATGAATATAGACCTGTCTGTTCACATTCCCCACGTTGATCAATCACATCAGAAATTGGAGGAGGATGAGAACACGGCTCTGGCATAATTTTTGCATTGTCATATCGTACCGTCGGTTCCATGGACAGGTCGCTCACCTGCTTCCAACAATCTGTTTCACAATCGCTAGACGCTGGATTCCAGAATATCTTTCCATCCGGTGTTTGAATCCAAATCTGGTCTGCGTCAATCAGCAGTATTTTGGATGGCGTTCCCGGCGGGGTTTCTATTTCAGACCACTTAGAACCTATCTCTAAACTTCACATTTGCGCCAACAGATGATGGCACAAGCGA
>CAZVAX010000102.1:0-13335 GCA_964625215.1 uncultured Anaerolineaceae bacterium
AGGATGGACGCGAACCTCCGATGGGCGAGGCCCGCGCGGGTCACGCGTGAATCGAGGTCGCGGGTCAGGTTGGCGTCTGAGTCGTAGGAGTCCGACCAAGTGTCGTAGGCGGCCTTTATGTTCATGTCAGCGTTTATATCAGAAAGTTGTTGACAACTCCCATTTTGTGCTATAATGATTGTGAAATATATCACGATAAGACAGGATGAATATCCCCTCAACGTGAGATGAAAAGGACTAGCAGGCGGGAGCAAAGCAAAGATAATTGAATTGGAGCGATGTTACGCGACTCCACGCGAGGAACCATGACCAATAAAAGCATCGTGTACCAACCCATCCAACCGGAAATCGCCGAGTTGGCCGCCGCGCACGGGAACGATCCCGAAGCCGTCCTTGAAGTATTACGTGACCTCGAGACGGAACGCGGCGGTCTTTCGCGCCCCGGCATCACCGACGCGGCGCGCGCCCTCGGACTGCCCCCTCATAAGGCCTTCGGCATCGCCACGTTTTATTCCATGCTTTCGCTGGAGGAGCGGAAGAACGTCCTGCGGGTGTGCGACGGCCCCGTCTGCTGGCTGAAACGCGCCAGTGAGCAGTCATCAGTGAACAGTCATCAGTTGACGGAGTGGCAGGAAAAAATGGGGAACGATTTTACCGTCGAGCGGACCTCCTGCCTCGGGCTGTGTGACCGCGCCCCGGCCGTTCTCGTTAACGACGAACAGGCGGGTCCAGCGGACCCCGAAGCGGCTACGCGTCTATGCGAGGGCTGGCGCGGCGTCCCCACCGACTACTCGGAGCCGCGCGCCGGCGAACTGCGCGTGATGATGAAAGGCGCGGGCAAGATAGATCCCGACGACATCCACACCGCGTTGGAGCATGGCGCGTACGACGGGTTGAAGGCTGCGCTCCACCGCACACCCGATGAAGTGATCGCGCTCGTGGAGGAGTCCGGCGTGCAGGGACGCGGCGGCGCGGGTTTCCCGGTGGGCCGCAAGTGGAAATTTGTCGCGCAGGCCGGACGCAAGCCGCGCTACATGATCTGCAACGCGGACGAGTCCGAGCCGTTGATCTTCAAAGATCGCGTGTTGATTGACACAAACCCGCACCAACTTTTGGAGGGCATGGCCATTGGCGGATACGCCTGCGGCGCGAACGAAGGTTACATTTATATCCGTGGCGAGTACGAGTACCAGGCGCAACGACTGGAGCGGGCGATCAAACAGGCCGAGGAGAAAGGTCTGCTCGGCGAGAATATTTTGGGCAGTGGTTTTTCCTTCCACATACACGTTCATCGCGGCGCGGGCGCGTATATCTGCGGCGAAGAGACCGCGCTGATCGAGTCGATGGAAGGCCACCGCGGCGAACCGCGGCTGAGGCCTCCGTATCCGCCCACCTACGGTTTCCGCGGCATGCCGACGGCGGTCAACAATGTGGAGTCGTTCTCCGCTGTGCCACACATTTTGAAGAACGGCGTCGAATGGTGGAAGGGACTGACCACGTACGCCACCCCCGGCACGAAGATGTACATGATCCTCGGCCACGTCAAGAACCCCGGTCTGTTCGAGGCGCCCTTCGGCCTGACCCTGCGCCAGATCATCAACGATTTCGGCGGCGGGATGGCAGACGGCTCGAAGTTCAAGTTTGCCCTGTGCGGCGGCGCGGCCGGGACGGTGGTGGACGCCAGCCTGCTGGATGTCCCGATTGATTTCGGTTCGTCGCAAAAGGGAATCTCGCTGGGCGCGGGATCGTTCCTCGTCTGCGACGAGAGCGTGTCGGCGGTGGCGTTCCTGCGCGAGTTGTTGCACTTCTTTGCGGCGGAATCCTGCGGAAAGTGCACGCCCTGTCGCGCCGGCACCTGGCGCGCGTTGGACGTGCTGACGCGCATGGCGGCGGGCAAAGGTCAAGCCGGCGACGTGGACGAGTTGAAAGCCCTCTCGGAGAACATGATGATCGCCTCGTTCTGCGGATTGGGGCAGTCTGTGCCCATCCCGATGAATTCAGCGATGAAGAATTTTGAGAAGGAGTTTGTAGAGGCAGAGAAATAGTCGAAAGTCCAAGGTCGAAGGTCGCGTGACTTTTGACTTTTCACCTTCGACAACGATTGAGGTGAACATGACCATCAACATCACCATTGACGGAAGAAAGATCGCCGCACAGCCGGGACAGACCATCCTCGCGGTCGCGCGCGAGAACGGGATCAAGATCCCCACCCTGTGCTATCACCGCGACCTCTCCCCCAGCGGCAACTGTCGCATGTGCGTGGTGGACGTGAAGAACTCACGTTTCCTGCAAGCCGCCTGCGTCACGCAAGTGGCCGAGGGCATGGAAGTCGATACCAAGAGCGAGCGCGCTTTCAAGTCGCGCAAACTCAGTCTCGAACTCATGCTCGCCAACCACACGCCCAACTGCTCCTACTGCGACATCAGCAATGACTGCGAATTGCAGACGCTGGTGTTCGAGTATGGCGCCGAGACGCCGCGCTACGGGTTGAAGGACACGCGCTACAAAGTGGACAGCGATCCCAACCCGTTCATCCACGTGGATTTCAACAAGTGCATTTTGTGCCGCCGTTGCGTGCAGGCCTGCGCCGAGATCCAGGTGCGCGATGTGTGGGGCATTGCCTATCGCGGCTTCCAGGAGCAGATCGTGGCCGGGGCTGGCACGACCCTGCTCGAGGCGCGTTGCGAATCGTGCGGACAGTGCGTGGCGTATTGTCCGACCGGGGCGCTGTCGTCGAAGATCAGTTATGGCGAGGGCGTGGCCAAGGCGCACATGGTCAAGAAGGTCACCACCACGTGCTCGTACTGCGGCGTCGGCTGTCAGTTCGACCTCGTGGTGCGAAACAACAAGATCGTCGGTGTGGCGTCGAACCACGACGCGCCGGTAAATGGCATGGCGTTGTGCGTCAAAGGTCGCTTCGGGTACGATTACATTCACCATCCCGATCGGTTGACTGCGCCGAAAGTTCGACGCTACCTTTTGGATGGCGGCAAAAAACCAGTGATCAGTGATCAGTCATCAGTGACCAGTGGCCCGTGGGATTGGGTCGAAACCGATTGGGAGACCGCGCTGAAAATTACGGCCGACCAACTGCGGGTCACGCGTGACGCGCACGGGGGCGACAGTATCGGAGTTTTAACGTCGGCCAAATGTCTGAACGAAGAAAACTATCTGATGAACAAGCTGGCGCGGCAGGTCTTGGGAACGAACAACATAGACCACTGCGCCCGGCTCTGACACTCCAGCACGGTGGCCGGTCTGGCCGCCTCCTTCGGTTCGGGCGCGATGTCTAACAGCATGGACGATCTCTACAAGGAAGCCAAAGCGTTTTTCGTGATTGGCTCGAATACCACAGAACAACATCCCGTCTTCGGGACGATGATCCGCCGCGCGGTACGGTTCCGCGGCGCAAAGCTGGTGGTGGCCGACCCGCGCAAGATCGACCTGGTTGATTTCGCGACGTTGCACATCCGCCAGAAACCCGGCACGGACATCGCCTTGATTAACGGGCTGATGTACATCATTTTGGAAAAGGGCTGGGAAGACAAGGCCTTCATCGAGGAGCGTTGCGAGAACTTCGAGGAGTTCAAGTCCACGGTCATGCAATATCCGCCGACGCGTGCCAGTGAAATCACGGGCGTGCCGGTGGCGCAACTGTACGAAGCCGCCGAGATCATCGCGCAGAACAAACCGACCGCGGTCATTTGGGCGATGGGCATTACCCAACACATCTCGGGCGTGAGAAACGTGATGGACCTGGCCAACCTGCAAATGTTGCTCGGCCACATGGGCAAAGCCGGCGGCGGCGTGAATCCCCTGCGCGGCCAGAACAACGTGCAAGGCGCATGTGACATGGGCGGCCTGCCGAATGTGTTCCCGGCGTATCAACCGGTGACGTCGCCCGACGTGATCGAGAAATTTGCGAAGGCGTGGGGGCTAAAAACAAAAGATGAAATTGGAAAGATGAAAGATGAAGGCTTCATCTCTCACCTTTCATCTTTCATCCTTTCCGACAAGGTCGGCATGACCGTCACCGAGATGATACCGGGTATTCTGGATGGGCGTACCCACGCCCTCTACATCCTGGGCGAAGACCCGATCATGTCGGACCCGGATACGCACCACATCCGCGAGTGTCTCGAGGCAATTGACTTTCTCGTCTTACAGGAGATCTTCCCCTCCGAGACCGCCAAGTATGCCGACGTGCTACTCCCCGGCGTTTCCTTCGCCGAGAAGACCGGGACCTTCACCAACACTGAGCGGCGCGCCCAGATGGTACGTCAGGCCATCGAACCGTTGGGCGAGGCGAAGCCGGATTGGTGGATCACGGCGGAGATCGCCAAGAGAGTGATCGGTGATCAGTCATCAGTGACCAGTGGGCACACAATTGACATGAACGCTCCGTGGGCGAAGTGGGAATACAACGACACGAACGAGATCATGACCGAGATCAATGCGCTGACCCCATCCTACGCGGGGATCACCCACGCCCGGCTCGAAGCGGGCGAGCGCTTGCAATGGCCGGTGCCGAACACGGAACATCCCGGCACGCCGATCCTGCACACGAAGGCGTTCTCACGCGGCAAGGGCAGGTTCATGCCGATTGACCACGTCCCGCCTGCGGAGGAACCAAGCGCCGATTACCCGATGGTTCTCAGCACCGGACGCGTGCTGTACCACTGGCACGGCGGACAAATGACGCGTCGCGCCAAGGGCCTGCTGGAAGTCTACGGCGAAGCGCTGGTGGAGATCAATCCATTCGACGCGGCGATGCTGGGCGTGAACGGAAACAAGACCGTGCGCGTGACGTCGCGGCGCGGCTCAATCGAGGCCGAAGCCTGGGTCACCGACCGCGTCCCGCCGGGGATGGTGTACGCCAACTTCCATTTCCCCGAAGCCTCCGCCAACGAACTAACCATCGCCGCGCTCGACCCGGTGTCGAAGATCCCCGAGTACAAGGTGGCGGCGGTGAAAGTTGAATTAGTCAGATAGTCGGTTAGTCTCATAGTCTGATAGTTTGGGCGGGCGGCTATCAGGTTATGTATTTATTCGACTATGAGACTATGAGACTATAAGACCATTAGACCAGGAGACTACCATGGACATCCAAAAGATTCTTGAATATGCGCTCCAGCGCGAGTATGAAGGCAAACGCTTCTTCGAGCAGAACGCGGCGCGACTGCAAAACGCCGCGGCTGTGGGTGCCTTCAAGGCCATCGCAGCGGAGGAACAACGTCACATCGAGTTCATCCAATCGCAACTGGACGCGCTGGCCGGAGGTCACGCGCCCGCGCCTGAACTGCCGTCCGCCGGTTTCTTCGCGGAGCGCGCCGAGAACGAACACATCGCGGACACGGTCAGCGAGTCGATGGTGGCGGATTTACCCGTATTGCGCATAGCTTACCTGATCGAGCGCGACTTCGCCGAGTTTTACGCCCAAGCCGCCTCCGAAGCCGAAGGCGACGCCAAGAAGACGCTCGATATGCTGGCGCACTGGGAGGCGGGACACGAACGGCTGTTCAAGTCCATGCACGATGAGGCGTTCGAGAATTATTCCGGGATGCCGTGGGGAGGATGAGGAAAAGGATGAAGGATGAAAAACGAGTGGCGAGGTTGGGTCTCGTCACTCGTTTTTGATTATGGGCAACCAAACCTATTCTGGGGAATATTTCTTCCTAAAAATAACCCTGTACCAGAGAAACATAAACAAAATAAAAACCCATGGAACCATTAGCATTACACCTTCAATCACCGCTAATTCGCTATAAAGTTCCTTGAAGCAGTACTTTTGTGGTTTTGACCACATTAATGACAGTGCACAGATTCCAGAAGTAAATTCATATGCGATAGGCGCACTCATTATAGACACTAAAAACGGAGAAACAAGCGGATGGACATATTGCCTCTTTCGTTTTCTTGTTTCACGCTCTATGAAGAACGCACTGATAAGGATTGAGATAGCAGGTGCATAATCAGGAATGAGAATATTAACCACGGACAATAGAAATGAAAACCCTATTGCCCAACAGAGAGTTCTTGGAACCAGCGACGCAACGATGATATTCACATTTCTCATTCTGCTAAAGCTCTCCAACAGTTTGCTGCATTAATTCTCTCGCTCAACATGCGACTCCGTCTCAGCCGGGACCGACCGCAGGTCTGCAAAGCCTCGGTCGTGATGACCTTGACCGCCACGTCGGTTTCGAGGCGCGTGTCGTAGGCTTTGTAAACGATCGCCATCCCGCCCTCGATCAATTTTTCGAGCAGGCGGTAGCGTCCGAGTTCGTGTCCCGTCAAGTCTGGCATAGCGATCAAATTATACGTCAAAAGAGTTGTATTCCGCGCCCAGCGCGAAACTCCATGACAATCATCCCGCCACTTTCCTGACTTAAAAACCTTCCTTTTCCAGGGAAAATTATATATAATATACAATATGGCGTTACCAGAGGCGCTCCAACGCCGCTCCCTGCGCGACGAGGTGTTCGAAACCCTGCACAACCGCATCATCGGCGGCGAGTATCGGCCCGGCGAGTGGCTGCGGCAGGACGACATCGCCTCGCAGCTCGGCGTGAGCATGACGCCCGTGCGCGAGGGACTCGACCAGTTGGTGGCGGCGGGGCTGGCCGAGCGCGTCCCGTATCGCGGCGTGCGCGTGGTGGAGTTGAGTCGCGATGAAATGCTCGACGCCTACGGCCTGCGACTCCTGCTCGAACCCGCGGCGGCGCGACTCGCCTCCGAAAGGGCCGAGCCCGCCCAGTTGTCCGAGTTGAAGCGAGTGCATGAGCAGAGTCTCAAACTAGTCAAGCTCAAGGACATGTCGCGCTTGCGCCAACTCAGTCGCGAATTCCATGCCCTCGCGGTGGAGATGTCTGGCGACGCGTTGCTGGCGCGGCTCTACCAGATCGTCGCGAACAAATTTCCCGATTGGATGTTGTACGAGGCGATGTTCCGCCATCCCGACGAACTGACCGCCAGCTTGACGCGCGAACGCGAGGAACACTCCGCCATCCTCGCCTCCATCGCGGACCACAAACCGGGCGCGGCCTTTCGCGCGACTCTCGCTCACATCCTCTCCCTCGGCCAAGACATGCAAACCTACCTCGACATTCCGCGTGAGAAGATCGAAGAAAAAGAACGGCAATTCATTCGGAAGTAGACACGTACACACGCGTTAGCGCACACGTAGACACGAACTACGTAACTATCGAACTATCAAACTAAAGGAGCAAACATGTCCCAGGAACTTTTGAACAAAATGGCCCAATCCATCATTGACGGCGACTCGGATGTCTCCGCCGAACTCGCCAAGGAGGCAATCGCCGCCGGGATGGATCCATTGCACGCCATCACCGACGGTTACGTGATGGGCATCAACAAAGTCGGCGACGCGTTCGCGGCCGGCGACGCGTTTTTGCCGGAACTCGTGATGGCCGGCGAAGCGATGAAAGCCGCCGTCGCGATTCTCGAACCGGAACTGATGAAGAAGGGCGCGGCGCGCAAAACGCTCGGCAAGGTGGTGATGGCCACCGTCGAAGGCGACATTCACGAGATCGGCAAGTCGCTGGTGGGGACGATGCTTTCGGCCTCCGGCTTCACCGTCCACGACATGGGCGTGGACAATGCCTCCGACAAGATCATTGCCAAAGCCCTCGAAGTGGACGCCGACATCATCGGCCTCAGCGCCCTGCTCACCACCACCATGATCCGCCAGAAGGAAGTAATCAACAAACTGGACGAGAAGGGCCTGCGCAAGAAGATCCGCGTGATGGTCGGCGGCGCGCCCGTGACCCGCGACTGGGTCAACAAGATCGAAGCGGACGGCTACTCGGAAGACGCGATTGGCGCGGTGCAAATAGCGAAACAACTCATGGGAGAAGCGTAAGACGAGATTGGTCTCGTTTTACCGGAGGGCGCCATGACAAAAAACATTAAGTCCATTTCCAATCCGAAACTACGGCTGGAAATTTTGACGCCGCAGGAAGTGAAGAAGATTCACGACGCCACCTTGCACATCATCGAGCATGTCGGCGTTCGGTTCCCATCCAAGCGCGCCCTCGAAATTTGGGAGGCCAATGGCGCGACGGTGGACCGCGAGAAGAAGATCGTCAAGGTCAAGCCGCACATCATCGAAGAGGCCTTGAAGAAATGCCCGCCGGTCTATTCGTTGGCGGCGCGCGATCCGCAGCAGGATTTACCCCTCGACGGCAACCACGTCTTCGTCGGCACGGACGGCTGCGGCGTGGAAGTGATTGACATCCAGACCGGCGAGCGTCGTACCAGCGTACTCAGCGACGTGCGCGACATCGCCCGTATCGCCGACGCGACCGAAGAGGTGGCGTTCCATTGGGTTCCCGTCAGCGCGCAGGACAAGCCCGCCGAAACGCGCGGCCTGCATGAGATCAAAACCATCTGGGAAAACTCCACCAAGCACGTTCAAACCGAATCGATCTACACCGTCCATGAAGCCAAAGCCGCGATTGAAATGGCCGCGCTGCTCGTCGGCGGCAAGGATAAGTTGCGCGAGCGCCCTGTCCTCTCACTCATGCAATGCACCGCGCCGCCCCTCGGTCACGACGGCGGCTCGCTCGACGCAGCTCTGCTCGCGGCGGAAGTGGGAATTCCCACCGGCTTCATGACGATGGCCGCCTGTCTCACCACCGGCCCGGCGACCCTCGCCGGAAATCTCGCGGTGGGCAACGCGGAAGTCATCGCCGCGACCGCGCTGCTGCAACTCGCGTACCCCGGCGCGCCCGTCTTTTACGCCGCGGCGACCACCGCCTCCGACCTGCGCACCGGCGCGTACACTGGCGGCGGCCCGGAGGATTTCCTCTTCGGCGCGGCCACCAATGTTCTGGCGGACTATTACAACATCCCGCTTTCGATGGGATCCTTCGCCACTGGCGCGAAAGAACCGAACTGGCAGGCGGGCATTGAAAACAGTCTGTCCACGTTCATGGCAAGCATCGTTATGTCCGACATGTTGCTCGGCGTGGGTTTCCTGCACGGATCGCGGATATGGTCCTTTGCCGAGATGATGATGGATTGCGAGATCTTCAGTATCATCCACAAGACCATGCAAGGCATCGTGGTGGATGAGGAGACCCTCGCCCTCGACGCCATCGCCAACGTCGGGCCGGGCGGCAACTTCCTGGCGCAGAAGCACACCAAGAAACACATGCGCGAAATCTTCCTGCCCCAGTTCATGGACCGCCGTCCCTACAACACCTGGGAAGCGAAGAAAGACGACGCCCGCGACTGGGCGCTCGCCAAAGCCCGCAAGACCCTGGCCGAGCATCAACCCGATCCCCTCGATCCGAAGATCTCCGCCGAAATGGCCAAGATCATCGCGGCCAACGAGAATTAGTTTTGTAGTTTAGGTAGTTGTGTAGTTACGTAGTTGCCAAACTATCAAACTACGAAACCACCCAAACTACCAAACTACGTAACTACCAAACTATGGAACTATCAAACTAACATGAGACCAAAACTCGAATTCCTCACCGGCGCTCAGATCGGCCAGATTCTCGACGAGGCTTTCCAACTTCTGCAAAAGCCCGGCATCAAAGTGCAAAACGAGGAGGCGCGGCAACTGCTCGCCTCCGCCGGCGCGGACGTGAACGAAGAGACGTTCGTCGCGCGCATCCCGGAGAAAGCCGTGCGCGAGGCGTTGCAGACCGTCCCAACCGAGTTCTTCCTCTATGACCGGCGCGGCAACCCCAAGGTCCGGTACGGAGGCGACGCGGTTCACTTCGACCCCGGCTCCTCGGCGGTTCAAATCCTGGACCCCGACACGGGCGAGCACAAAACCTCCGAAACCAAAGACCTGGCGCGCATCGTCAAAGTGGCCGAGATGTTGCCGCAGTACGACGCGCAGTCCACGGCGGTGGTGTGCAACGAAGTCGCGAAGGAAATCGGCGACCTCTACCGCTTGTACGTGGTGTTGATGTTGTCGGAGAAACCCATCGTCACCGGCGCGTTCTCGAACAAGAATCCGCAAGTGATGTTCGACATGCTCGCCCTCTTCACGGGCGGACGCGACGGGCTGGCCGCCACACCGCAGGCCGTGTTCGACGTCTGCCCCTCGCCGCCGCTGATTTGGTCTTCGTTCGGCGCAGGCAACTTGATCCAGCTGGCGCGCGCCGGCGTCCCGGCGGAGATCGTGTCCATGCCGCTGGCCGGGGCGGGCGCGCCCGTCACGTTGCTCGGTTCGATCACGCAACATGCCGCGGAATGTTTAAGCGGAATCACGATTCACCAGCTCGCCAAGCCCGGTTCGCCCATCGTTTGGGGCGGCGCGCCGGCCATCTTCGATATGAGGAAGGGCGGCACGCCTATGGGCGCCATCGAGACCGCCATGCTCGACGCCTCGTACGCGCAGGTCGGCAAATCGCTCGGCATGCCCACCCACGGATACCTGTGCGCCACCGACGGCAAAGTGGTGGACGCGCAGGCCGGACTCGAAAGCGGCATGACCGCCCTGATCGGCGCGCTCGCCGGAATCAACATGATTTCCGGCGCGGGCATGATAGACTTCCTCGCCTGTCACAGCCCCGAGAAGTTGACGATTGACGCCGAGATCATCGGCATGGCGAAGCGACTGGTCGAGGGCGTCATCGTCCACACCGACCCCTTCGCCACCGCGTTCTACGACAACATCAACTTCAAAGCCGACTTCCTCAAACAGCGCCTGACGCGCGACCTCTTTCCCAAAGAACAATACCTGCCCTCCAACATCATTGACCGCGACTCCATGCGCGGCTGGCAGAACAACGGCTCGCTCGACACCTTCCAACGCGCTAAAGCCCGCGCCAACGATCTCGTCAGCAAATACCAGCGTCCCGATGTGGCGCTCGAACACGAGCAGGAACTGGTAAACTTCGTCACTGCCCTCGCCCGCGAAGCCGGAATGGATAAGTTGCCGGAGTTGGTATAACCACTGCGTACTGCGTATTACGCAACACGCAATACGCAGTACGTACTCATCCCCTCCCCAATTACCAATCACCATTTACCAATTACCGCTCCCCCATGAACCTCGAAACCCTCCTGCGCATCCCCGACGTTGAAACCGCCATGGGCCACGATCTCTCTCCCGACGGGAGCCGCATCGCCTTCGCCTGGAATTTGAGCGGCCGCTGGGAAATTTATGAAATGCCTCTCCCCTCGAAGTCCAAGCAATTGGCGGGCGTCGCGCCAACATCGGGAGGGTATTGTCGCGCCTCCAGCGGACACGGAGGAAAAGTCGCGCCGCGTTATTCGCCCGACAACAATTTCCTGGCCTGGGCTGTGGATATGGATGGCAGTGAAAACTTCCACATCATTGTCGAGGATTTGGTGGAAGGTCTATCCATTGATCTCGATGAAGGGGTGGAGTACGCCATTTCGCCTTTCTTTGCCTGGTCGCCCGATAGCAAGCAGATCGCTTACCTGGCCGACAAGCGGGGCAACTTCGATCTGTACATCCGCAACGTGGACGGCTCGAACGACCGCTTCATCTTCAGCCCGGGCGGGCCAGCCCATTTCGTGCGTTGGTCGCCCGATGGGGCGCACATCGCCATCGCCGCCGAGAAGGAATGGCAAACCGACGGCGCCTTCATCGTCCCATTGGATGGCGGCCCCGCCCAGCGTATCGGCGGCGACGAGAAACCCCTCGACGCCTTTCTCCCCATTTGGTCGCCCGACAGCAGACGCGTCGCTTTCTGCTCCACCTCGCCCGGCTGGACGCAGATCGGCCTCTACCACTTGAGCGATGGCCGCATCGAGTGGATCACCAGCGGCGAAAGCGACCATCTCAACCCGGCCTGGTCGCCGGATGGGAAACGTCTCTGCTGGGTAAACAACCAAAGCGAAAAAGCCTGGGTGGAAATATTCACCTTCGACGAACGCGAGCCTTTGCATTGCATCGAAACCCCAAGCGGATTCGCCCACCTGCCCCTCTTCACAACGGACAGCCAATCGGTCGTCTTTGTGTACGAAAATCCGCATCGCCCTCCGGATCTCTGGCTGGCTTCGCTCGCCGACGGGCGCCTCACCCAACTGACCGATTCACTCCCATCCAGTTTGCGCGGCTCGAAACTCGTCGCGCCTGAGGCGATTCGTTATCCAAGCATGGATGGAACCTCCATTCCCGCCATGCTCTACAAACCCGAAGGCGCCAGCCCGCGCAGTTCCGCTGTTGTTGTCATCCATGGCGGGCCGTCCTTCCACCTGGCTCATTACTGGAATCCCATCCTCTCCTACCTTGCCTCGCGCGGCTGGACGGTCATCGCGCCCAACTATCGCGGCTCCACCGGCTACGGCCGCGCCTGGATGATCTCCAACCGCTTCGAGATGGGTCGCCTCGACACCGAAGACTGCTCCGCCGCGGCCATCTACCTCGCCAAAGAGGGATTGGCCGACCCCAAAAAGATCGCCGTGACAGGCCGCAGTCACGGCGGCTACCTGACTATGTCCTGCATGACCAGTCATCCCGACCTGTGGGCTGGCGGCTCGGCAGTCGTCCCCTTCCTAAATTGGTTCACCGGCCACAAGAATTCGCGCGAGGATTTGCAATACTGGGACATCTGTAACATGGGCGATCCTCAAAAGTATCACGATCTTTGGCATGAGCGCTCCCCCTTCTTTTTCCTCGACAAGGTCCGCGCCCCGGTGCAACTGATCGCCGGAGAGAACGACCCGCGTTGCCCGCCATCCGAGTCGACGGCCGCGCACGAGAATCTTCTCGAACTCGGCGTCGAAAGCGAACTTCACATCTACAAAGGCGAAGGTCACGGCTTCTTAAAACTTGAGAACGTGATCGACTCCGAGTTGAAGCGCGTAGAGTTTTTGGCGAGGGTGTTGGAGAAATAATTCAGAATTCTGAATTATCAAGGATAATCATGCCGCTTACATTCATTTCCCCTGAACAAGTTACCGCCATCCATAAGGCCACCCTGCGCATCCTCGCGGAGACCGGCATCTCTGTCAAGCACAAAGGCGCGCGCGACCTGCTCAGCGCGCATGGCGCTCGAATCGAGAAAGAACGCATCCTCATCCCACCCGAACTCGTGGAGAAGTGCATCGCCGACGCGGGCAAGCGCGTGTCCATTCGCGGGCGCGGCGGCTCGGTCAAGAATCTCGGTGATGGCAACCTCTACTTCCACAACCTGGGCGGCGCGCGCGATGTGATCGAGGCTGATACCGGCAACAAACATTTCGCCACCGTCAAAGACATCGTGGATTCCACCCGCCTGCTCGACGCGTTGGAAAACTGCAACACCGTCACGCCCTTCTTCACTCCGCAAGATGTCCCCGGCGATTTGAAAGAGAAGGCTCAGTCCGCGCGCGAGAAGATGA
>CAZVAX010000103.1:0-13266 GCA_964625215.1 uncultured Anaerolineaceae bacterium
TCGACAACCTGGGCGGCGCGAGTCTCGCGGTGGAATTGGGCGCGGCCTCCGCCGATCATTTGGTGAAAACCTCGGATGCCGACATCGCCGCGCTGGCGAAGTCCGACACGGTGGCGGTCTCGCTCCCCTGCACGCCCTTCGGTCTCGCGGAAAAAGATTACACCCCCGCGCGCCCACTCATCGAAGCGGACGCCTATCTCGCCCTCGCCACCGATTGCAACCCCGGCACCACCTGGAACGAGTCCATGCAATTCGTCATCGCGCTCGCCTGCCGGACGATGAAACTGACTCCCGCCCAGGCCATCGCCGCCGCCACCATCAACGCCGCGCACGCCATCCGCCGCGCCGACAGCATCGGCTCGATTGAAGTCGGCAAGCAGGCGGATATGCTGATTTTGTCGGCGCCGGACTATCATCAAGTGGGATACCGATATGGGACCAATCTTGTCAAACAGGTGATTAAGAGGGGGAGGGTCTACTCGGTGGATGTGGGGTATTATCGGACGGCTTGAGGTCTCCTTGCAAAACCAGTGGATGTTGTTCGCCTCCATCTTGATCGTCACGGCCGCGCTGGCCCTCTTCCTCGCGGGACTCTTGGCGCGTCGTTCGCGCGTGACTCTTGGCCGCGCCGACCTGGCGTATTCCCTAATCCTCTTGGCGGTTTGGGCGTTTTGTTACGCCATGGTCATCTTGTCAACATCGTATGACGCCAAATTAGTATGGTTTAAATTCCAGCATGTCGGCATTGTGGGCCAGCCGGTATTTTGGTTCCTGTTTGCTTTGAGTTACACCAGCCTCAACCGGCCGCTCAAATGGATTTGGAAAGTCGCGCTTTGCGTCATTCCGGCGATCTCGCTCGGCCTGGTGTTCTCGACGAATTGGTTTCCGCTGTATTACGCCTCGCTCGCGATGACGCCGGATGTCGGCGGTCCTTTCCTTGCCGAGCGCGGACCGGCTTATTGGCTGCAGTGGACGCAGAACAACCTGCTCACCGTCGTTTCCGCCGTGCTGTTGCTCCGCTGGTTTTTTGCAAATCGGTTCCTGTATCGCTGGCGGCTGGGTTTGTTGACGGCGGCGGTGTTGCTTCCCTGGGCCGCCATCCTGGCGCATGACGCGGCGATGCTGTTCAACGCGCGTTTCAGCGTCCCGATCAATTTTTCTCCCATCACGCTCACGGTCAGCGCGGGGTTGGTGGGGGCGATCCTGTTTGGCTTTCGCACGTTCGACATTCTGCCCATTGCGCGCGACGTGGTGATGGAGCATATCCCCGAAATGGTGGTAGTGACCGACGCCCACGACCGCGTGCTCGACGCGAACTCGGTGGCCCGCCAATGGTTGGGAAAGAACGAGAAAGAGATCATCGGATGGGACCCGATGGATGTGTTCCACGATTGGCCGCAACTGGTGAGACGCTTCCTTTTGAACCACGAAACCCGCGAGGAGATTCAGGCGGGCGATCCGCCGCGCACGTACGAGTTGAACGTGACGCCGATCTATGGAAATTCCAACGACTTGCAAGGCCGTGTGATCGTGGTGCATGACATCACCGAACGCAAGAAATTGGAAGACAGCCTGCGTACACAGTTGGAGGTAAATGAGTCTTTAAGAATCCAATTGCAGGAACAGGCCATCCGCGACCCGCTCACCGGCGCGTTCAACCGCCGTTACTTCGCCGAAACGCTGGACAGGGAAGTGTCGCGCGCCGCCCGCGAGGGCCAGCCCGTCTCCATCGTCATCCTCGACCTGGATTTTTTCAAGAAATTCAACGACACCTACGGCCACAAGTGCGGCGATGTGGTGTTACAAGCCCTGACCGATTTCCTCGTCAAGAACACGCGCGGCGGCGACATTGTGTGTCGTTACGGCGGCGAGGAGTTTGTCATCCTCCTGCCGAACACCGCGCTCGAGTCGGCATACGAACGCGCCGAGAGGTTGCGCGCCGAATACGAGACTCTCGCCGTCGCCTATCGCGGAGCGAATCTGCGCGCCACGTTTTCCGCGGGCGTGGCGGTCTTTCCGGATCACGGCGACGACGGCGAAGCCATCCTGCATTCCGCCGACCAGGCCCTGTATCAATCCAAAAAAGAGGGCCGCAATCGCGTGACCATTTATTCCCTGGAGAACCCATGAAAATCGCCATCATCGGCGCGGGCTTTGGCGGCATGGCCGCCGCCTTCGACTTGCGCCGCGCCGGACATGACGTGACCATTTTCGAATCGGCCAATTTCGTCGGCGGCCTCGCCAGCGGATTTAAGGAACTGCATTGGGACTGGTCGGTGGAAAAGTTTTACCATCACTGGTTTCAAACCGACGCGTCCATGCTGGGGCTGATCCGCGAGTTGGGTTGGGAGGATAAAGTCCTCTTCCCGCGCCCGCTGACGGTGATGTATCACGACGGGAAATTCTATCCCTTCGACTCGATCCTCAAAGCCCTGCTCTTCCCCGGCCTCGGTTGGGGACTCGACAAGATCCGCTTCGGTTTCGTCGGTCTCTTCTTGCGGCTCACGAACAACTGGCGCGCGCTGGAGAAAGTCACCGCCGACGAGTGGATGTTGAAGTGGGCCGGCAAGAACGTGTACGAAAAAATGTGGAAGCCGCTGCTGGTGGGCAAGTTTGGCCCGTTCTATCGCGACGTGAACATGGCCTGGATGTGGGCGCGCATCAAAGCGCGGACGACGCGGCTGGGCACGTTCGTGGGCGGCTTCCAAGCCTTCGCCGACGCGTTCGCGGAAAAGTTGCGCGGGATGGGAGTGACGATCCGCCTGGGGACGCAGGTGAGGTTTGTGAAGCGCGACCCGGCCCGAGGTCTATTGCTCGACGCGGGCGGGGTGGAGGCGTTCGATCGGGCGCTGGTCACCACGTCCCCCAATTTGATGGCGAAAATGTGTCCTGATCTGCCGGAGGAGTACCTTAAAGGTTTATTGGAGTTGAAGTCCATGGGCGCGGTGGTGATGGCGCTGTCGCTCAAGAAGCGGTTGTCGGCGGAGGGCTATTATTGGTTCAACCTGCCGAAGAAGGAGGGCTTCCCGTTTTTGGCGCTGGTGGAGCATACCAACTTTGTCTCGCCCGACCATTTCGGCGGCGATCGCATCGCCTACGCCGGAGATTATCTCGAACAGGAACACGAATTTTTTTCGTTGGGCGATGAGGAATTGCTGGAAAAATTTTTGCCCGCTTTCCAAAAAATCAATCCCGCCTTCACGCGGGACTGGGTGAAAAAAGTGTGGGTGTTCAAGACGAACTACGCCCAGCCGGTGCCGTTGCTAAATCACTCGAAAAATATCCCCGCCATTCAAACGCCCATCGAGGGACTGTACTTCGCCTCGATGAGTCAGGTTTATCCGTGGGACCGCGGCACAAATTTCGCCGTGGAGATCGGTCGGCGTGCGGCGAAGTTGATGTTGGTAGAAAAGATGAAAGATAAAAGATGAAAGATGAAAGAAGAATCAAGGGGTTAAGCGACCACTTCATCAAACCACGCTACGACTCGGGCGGGTTCGCGGGAATTCCCCAGCGCCTCCGCGACCACTTCGCCTCCGGCCAATACGACGCGGTGGTCCTCTTCCTCGTGGACGGATTCGGCTGGCGCTTCCTCGAACGCTTCCAGGACGCGCCCTTCCTCAAACGCCTGACCCGCGACGGCTCGCTGGAGAAACTGACCTCGCAATTCCCCTCCACCACCGCCGCGCACCTCACCACCATTCACACCGGCTTGACAGTGGGGGAGAGCGGCGTGCATGAGTGGTACTACTACGAGCCAACGGTGGACCGCGTCATCGCGCCGCTGTTGTTTTCCTACGCGGGCGACAAGGAGCGCGACACCCTCAAAGGTTCGGCGGAGGCGAAGAACATTTTTCCCACTGCCACCCTTTACAAGCAATTGCGAAAATCCGGCGTCGAGTCGCACATCCTCGGCGCGCGCGAATACACGCCCTCCACCTACTCCAACGTGGTGATGAACGGCGCGACGTTGAACGCCTTCAAAACGCTCTCAGAGGCGTTAGTCAACTTGGGGATATTGATCGAAAAGCAAAGCAAGCCGACCTACGTGCATTTGTACTTCGACAAGATTGACAGCCTGGCGCACGAGTACGGTCCCAGCGCGCCGCAGACCGAGGCCGAGATCGAGACCTTCCTGCTCATTATGGAACACTACTTCACGCGGATTTTCACCGGAAAGAAGCGCGTCCTTTTTTTGATGACCGCCGACCACGGTTTCTCGGAAGTGGACCCGCAAACGACGATCTTCCTCAACAACGACAAACGCTTCTCCGGCCTCGAACGCTTCCTGCGGACCAACCGGGCGGGTGAGGCCCTCATCCCGGCCGGCTCGGCCCGCGACATGTTCCTCTACATCAAAGATGACCTGCTCGACGAGGCGCAGGAATTTCTCGCGAGTCGCTTGAAGGGCAAAGCCGAAGTGGCGAAGGTCAGCGACTTGATGGCCGAAGGCTACTTCGGCCCGACGATATCGCGCGAGTTTCGCGCGCGGGTGGGGAACCTGGTTATTCTCCCCTATCGTTACGAGTCGGTTTGGTGGTACGTGAAAGACAAGTTCGAGCAAAACTTCTACGGCCATCACGGCGGACTGACCCCGCAAGAGATGGAGACCGGGCTCTTCACCCATGCGGTTGGGTAACGAAAAAGGCGGCTCATTGCGAGTCGCCTTTTGTATTTCAGCGCGCCGGTTGGTGGCGATCCGGCTGCCAGTGAGCGATGTTGATACCCGATGTGGCCTGCGCGTCGGCGGGCGCGGGATCGTCGCGCCGCGCAAGGAGTTGCACTGCCACCAGGCCGAAGGGAAGCAGGGCCGCTGCGCCGAAGGCCATCAACAGCAAAACGAAAAGGATGGTTTGGGCGGCGAGTTTCATGGTGCGCCTCTTTTCAAAATGATGACTGTCCCACTGACGGCAGGCGCACGGAAATTGTTCCTATTGGATGTGACTGGGTTGTTACAATTTGGTTACATAAAAAAGATCGGGCTGAAACACAAATAATTTTCGAACTTCCCAAACGACTCGTTGCTCATAAATAATGTGTTGAATGAATCGATCTGGTATTTTCGTTCCAGCATGTATTGGATGGCGCGCTTGTTGATGAGTGGAGTCTCCACCCCGAAGTCTTTGCCCTTCTCCGCGGCGCGACTTTCTCCATGCGCCAAAACAGCCGCAAAGTCGCCCTCGTTCAGCAGGGCATACGGCCCGCCGTCGTAACCGTAGCCAACCACATCCCCCTTGCGCCGATACAGGAAGCCATCGCGCGTCGTCGCGACCCACCGATGAATCGCTGGACGGGCATGCGCGAGGACAGCCCGGTCAATGCGATTGAGTTCGTGCAGGTCGCGTTCCACCTGCAACGGCTCGAATTGCAGATCGCTTTTTACATCCACCTTTTCGGCTTTGCGTGAAAAATATTTGACCGGGAAACGCGCGTACACGCCCGCCTTCAAATAACGCGACAAGGCGCGCTCGTCCGTGGTGGCAATGATAACGCGGTAGCGCGCCGTGCGACTCCGAAAGGTACGCGCCAGCAACTCGGTTCCCACTCCCGCCGATTGGGCGCGCGGCGAGACGAAGAACTCGGTCAGGTCCATCACCCCATCGTGTTCGATGGAACGCGCGTAGGCCACGATCTTCCCGTCCTGCTCGGCCACCCAGAATTGCGCCGCGTCCCGCGCCAGGAACTCGAACATGGACTTGCGCCTCTGCCAGAGCGACTGCATCACCTCCGGGTCGCGCCCGCCTGTGACGGCGGTCACGTTCTGGCGTTCGCTTAGGTCCATGATGGAATCAAGGAACACCTGAAAGACGGCAAACGAGTCGTCGAGAATTCCCTGGCGGTAGGCGATGGCGGTCATTTCCCGAACCACATGCGCGCCAGTAAATTGTCCTTGCGGATGAATTGGTGATACAACGCCGCGCCGACATGCAACGCGACCAAGGCTAGCATGAGATAGGCAAGGTTCCCGTGCATCGCCCGTTCTGGATAAACGAACAGGCTATCCGGCATCGCGCCGTTGCCGGCTAAAATATCCTTCAGACCATAAGCCATGCTCAGGTTCGCGCCCGTGAACAGCATGGCGAACACGCCCAGGTACAACAGTCCATGCACCGCGTGGGAGAGGAAATTCAACGCGGGATGGCCCGCGTCGGCAGGCGCGGGACGTTTCAAAAAGAAGCGCGTGCCGAGGCGAATGACGATCAATAAACCCAACAGTGGCCCGAGCATGGAATGAGGCCCGAGCAAACTGAGTTCCTGCGCGTTGGGCATGGGACTCATCACGAACGAACCGAGAACGAGAAAGAAGATCACCATCGAGGCGATCAACCAATGCAGGACAACGTGGACAGGATGGTAGCGTTTCGGGGTTTCAGTGGACATGATTTCTCCTTCGGCGAAAGATTTTGCAATTGGACGACTTGTCCAGTGTAACACTTACAGCGGGCGAAGGAGAAGGGGTGGACCGAGCCGGATGGGGCTACGCGCGCAGCGGTTCCCGCGCCGGGCCGGG
Organism: uncultured Anaerolineaceae bacterium; assembly: GCA_964625215.1. Taxonomy (GTDB): domain Bacteria; phylum Chloroflexota; class Anaerolineae; order Anaerolineales; family Villigracilaceae; genus Denitrolinea. The sequence goes on from CAZVAX010000103.1 coordinate 6,512, forward strand.
CGGGTGAGGCCGTCTAAGAACCCAGGTTTCTTCGAGAAACCTGGGTTCTCTCGATCACGGCCCCGCGAGTCGGACGGCCCGCGCGCCCAGTTGAAATCCGTTGATCGCCCCCGTGAAGTAGCCGGTCAGGTCGCGCCATGCGACGATCATCATGCCGATGGGAGTCGCGTGATCGAGGCAGACCACCTGCACATCCATCACGCTGACGGGAACCTGCCGCGCGATTTTTTCCATGCCAGGCTTCATCGCCGCGACCACCACGACGAAGGTGCGCTCCGGCGTGCAACACGCGGAGCCGGCGCATTCGCAGCGCACGTCAATGCGAAACGTCGCGGCGAGTTGATTCGCGCCGAGCGGAAAACTCGCGTCCACCACCTGGTAACGCGCGTCAATCGTTTGCGAAAGCGGATCGGCGGTTTGCTCCAGTCCTTTGTTGAGAAGCATGACGATGGCGCTCTCGTCGGGGTCCGGCGTGACGGTGGGCGTGGGCGGCAGGACGGTGGCTGTGAGGGTTTGAACCGCGCTGTTCAATTGCGCGGTGGAGAGAACGTCGCCGCAACTGGCGAGAACCAGGGCCAATACAAACAACAGGGCCAGGATGAATAGTTTCATACGGCCTCCCTCCGGGCGGCGGTTGATGAAGGATGGAAATCGGCAAAGATAAAACGGAGAAACGCGGCGGGCAGTTCCATTTATTGGATGGCTCATCGGTCATCGTTCCAATGATAAAATCAGCCCACTTCCATGCTTTTCAACTCCCTCTCCTTCTACATCTTCTTCCCCATCGTCACGGTTGGATATTTTCTCCTCCCGCATCGTTTTCGCTGGGCCTGGTTGCTTGCGGCCAGCGCGTATTTCTACATGGCCTTCGTGCCATACTACATCCTCATCCTGTGCGTGACGATTCTCATTGACTACGTTTCGGGTCTCGCCATCGAAAAGGCGGAGGGGAAGCGGCGCAAGCGGTTTTTGATTCTGAGTCTCGCGGCCAACCTGGGAATGTTGGGCTTCTTCAAATACTTCAACTTTTTCAACGCCAACGTGGAGGCGCTCGCGCAATGGATCGGCTGGAACTACCCCATCCACTCGCTGACCATCCTCCTGCCCATCGGACTTTCGTTCCACACCTTCCAGTCCATGGCCTACACCATCGAGGTCTATCGCGGACACCAGCCCGCCGAGCGGCATCTCGGCATCCTGGCCCTGTACGTTCTGTTCTACCCGCAGTTGGTGGCGGGACCGATTGAGCGTCCCGGCCACATGCTTCCACAATTCCACGTGGAGCATAAGTTCGATTACCAAAACGCGGCCGACGGACTGCGCCTGATGGCCTGGGGCTTCTTCAAAAAACTCGTCATCGCCGACCGCCTCGCCTTGCTGGTTGACCCGATCTACGCCGACCCGCGACAATACCCCGGCCCGCTTCATTTTCTTGCCATGCTGGCCATCGCGTATCAAGTCTATTGCGATTTCTCCGGCTACTCCGACATCGCCATCGGCGCGGCGCGCGTGATGGGCTATAACCTGATGACCAACTTCGACCGCCCGTTCTCCTCGCGTTCCATGTCCGAGTTTTGGACGCGCTGGAACATCTCGCTCTCCTCGTGGTTCCGCGACTATTTTTACATCTCGCTGGGCGGCAACCGCGTCTCAATTCCGCGCTACTATCTCAACGTCTTCCTGACCTTCCTCGCCAGCGGATTTTGGCACGGCGCGAGTTGGAACTTCGTGATCTGGGGCGGCCTGCACGGACTCTTCGTGCTGATCGAAATATGGACAAAAAATTTACGCGCCGCGCTCGGACAGATCATCCCGCTCGGCAAACTCCCGGCCTTGCAACGTTTCATTCAAAACTTGACCGTTTTTCTACTCGTCGCCTTCGCCTGCATATTCTTTCGCGCCACTTCCCTGGATGACGCGTGGTACATCGTCACACACCTTTTCTCCGGCTACAACCTTTCGCAAATCCCGCTCCTGCTGGAAGTGATCCGCGCCACCCTCGGCGCGAACTTCCCGCTCGCCATCCTCTTCACCTCGCTCACCGGCGCGCAAGTCCTGGCGATTGTTGCGGCGGAGATCCTCTTTATGGAAGCGGTGCAATATCTGCAAAAGCAGAATCCCCTCGAACGCATCCTCGACGGTCAACGCGCTTTCCTGCGCTGGGGCGCGTACTATGCCCTGCTCGCCAACATCCTGCTCTTCGGCGCCTTCTCACAAACCACGTTCATTTACTTTCAGTTTTGAGTCTGTCGTTGCGAGGAGGGCGCACTTCCCGACGAAGCAACCCCCGCGCGATGGACGCGGAGATTGCTTCCCGAAGGCTCGCAACGACAACCAAAGAAACTCGATGAAACAGTTCTCCCTCCGCCTCCTCTTTCTCCTCCCCCTCCTCTTCGGCATGGTCCTGACCAGCTGGATCGTGGACCCTGACCACGTCCGCGACCCGGAGGGCTACGAGCGCGGCATCGCCCGCCTCCTGTTGGATGGCAAGCCGGTCACCAACATCGCCCAGGCGGATGAGGCGGCCATTTTGCAATACTACTTCGCCGACCTGACCTCCATCCCCGACGTGATGGTCATCGGCTCGAGTCGCACCAAACTCCTGCGCGCTGACTCTTTCCCCGGCCAAACCTTCTTCAACGCCTCGCTCAGCGGCGCATCCCTGACCGACTACCTGGCCATCACCAACCTGGTCGAGTCGCGCGGCGGGTTGCCGCGTACGATGGTGATCGAGTTGAGTACCTTTTTGTTGAGCGACGAGCTCGTGTCGGTCTGGCCCCAGTTCGGGGTCCACAAAGACGCGTTGGAGGCGCACTTCATTAATGGCGCGCCCGCTCCGTCGATGGTGGGAACGTCCGCGCCCACATTCGAATCCTATGCGCGCTTCCTCCAACCCGACTACTTTCAACTCTCCTTCTACACCCTGCTCGACTCCCGCCTCGGCGACGCGCAAGGAAGCGACTATCACGTTCTCCAAAAAGATGAGGAGCCCACCGGCCTGACCTATCTCGCCGACGGAAGCGAGATCTTCCCGCCGCAACGACGCAAGAACCTCGGCAAGGACAGCGTCACCGCGCTCGCCATTGACGCCGGGCAATACTCCGCCGGCATTCCGAAGTCCATTGTGCCGGAGCAACAGCGCGTCCTCGAAGCCTACCTCGCCTACCTGCAAGCGCACGACGTAAAGGTTGTTCTTTTCCTCGCGCCATATCACCCCGTCTCGTACGAGATCATGCTGGGCAACCGTTACAGCATCATCGTGGACATTCAAGCCTACTACGAGGACCTCGCCGCCCGCCTCGGACTCCCCCTGGTCGGCTCCTTCAACCCCGGCGACCTCGGCATCACCAAAGATGTCTACTACGACGCCACGCACATCACCCCCGAAGCGCTGGCGGGCATCTTCGCGGGGATGAGTCAACCATGAAACATTCCCTCAAACGAATCCTGCTCGCCCTCCCCATGCTGGTTGCCATCCTCGCCGCGAACTGGTTCGTTGACCCGGCCCATCTCCGTCAACCCGGCGCGTACGAACATCGCATCGCGGACCTACTCGCGCAGGGTCAAGCCGTGACCAACGTCTCGAACGAGGACGAATCCGCCCTCCTCGAATTTTCCATCCTCAACCAGCAGGTTGCGCCCGAAGTCCTCCTGCTCGGCACCAGCAAATCGAAAGTCATCTCCTCCGAATTTTTCCCCGGTAAAACTTTTTACAACGCCTCCCTCAACGGCTCTGGCTTGGACGACCTCGTACTGATCTACGGCATCTACGAGAGCCGCGGCCTGATTCCCCGCGAAGTCATCCTCGAAGTCAACCCCTGGCTGTTGGCCGCCGGACGTTCCTCGCAATACGCGCGCTTCGCCTCGCGCGCCGCCGCGGCCGAACGGACTCTCCTGCGCGATGGCCGCATCGAAGTGACCGACGCCCCGCCTCCAAAACGATCTTCCTGGCGCACGTACCAACGCTTCCTCACCCCCGACTATTTCCAGTCCTCCGCGCTGGCCCTGCTCAACTCGGCCATCAATGGCAACGACGGCCAACTGCGCGAATTCCACGCCGGCGACGTTCCGGTCAACTCCACCTACCTCCCCGACGGCAGTGGACTCATGCCCTCCGCCACCCTTGCCAATCTCGGCAGTGAACGTCCGGCAGCCTACGCTCTCAAATACGGCTGGGACCCTCCCGGCGGCATCCCCCTGCAAATTGACCCGAAACAGCGCAAGGTGTTGGAAGCCTTCATCCAGCATCTCTCCGCCTCCGGCATCCAAGTCACCTTCTACCTCGCGCCCTATCATCCCGTCTCCTACGGACTGATGATGGACTCGCCCAACCGCGTCGTGGCGGACATCCAAGGATACTTCATCGAACTCGCCCAGTTCCATGGCTTCGCGGTTATCGGCTCCTACAATCCCTCCGACCTCGGCGTCACCGGCGCGGACTTCTACGATCCCACCCACATCACCCCCGACGCCACGCATCGCATTTTCGATTTGGCAAAGTAGGAATCCGAAAGTTCTACTTTCGGAACCTGTTGTCGAATCGTCTCGAAGTAGAACTTCGAGAATCCTGTCCAAAACAGAAAAGTATTCGCGCCATTCGCCCATTTGCGTTATTCGCGTTGGGAATCGCCTCCGATCAACATGCTCTTCACCTCCCTCCCCTTCTACGTCTTCTTCCCCATCGTCACGCTGGGCTACTTCCTCCTGCCCCATCGCTTCCGTTGGATGTGGCTGCTCGCCGCCAGCGCGTATTTTTACATGGCCTTCCTCCCGGTCTACATCCTCGTCATCGCCTCCACCATCCTCGTGGACTTCTTCGCCGGCATCGCCATCGAGACCTCTGAAGGCAAACGCCGCAAAGCCATTTTCCTCTTCGGTCTGCTCGCCAACCTCGGCGTCTTGGGCTTCTTCAAATACTACAACTTCTTCAACGGCAACCTCGACTCCCTCGCCAGTTGGCTCGGCTGGAACTATCCCCTCCCGGCCCTCACCCTCGCCCTGCCCATCGGCCTCTCCTTCCACACCTTCAAGTCCATGTCCTATCTCATCGAAATTAACCAGGGCAACCAAAAGGCTGAGCGACACTTCGGCATCCTCGCCCTCTTCGTCATGTTCTACCCGCCGCTGGTCTCCGGCCCCATAGACCGTCCCGGCCACCTGCTCCCGCAACTCCACGCCGAACACAAATTCAACCACACCGATCTCGCCGAAGGTCTGCGCCTGATGATGTGGGGCTTCTTCAAAAAACTCGTCATCGCCGACCGCCTGGCGCAATTCGTCAACCCGGTCTACGAAAACCCCGCCGGTTACTCCGGCCCGCTCCTCATCCTCACCGCCGCGGCCTTCGCCTACCAAATCTACTGCGACTTCTCCGGCTACTCCGACATCGCCATCGGCGCGGCCCGCGTCCTCGGCATCCGCCTGATGACCAACTTCGACCGTCCCTTCGCGGCCCGCTCCCTCGCCGAGTTCTGGCAACGCTGGCACATCAGTCTCTCCTCCTGGCTGCGTGACTACATCTTCTTCCCTCTCCGTCGCGCCCTGCTCCGTCGCAAACACCGTCTCCCCGACTGGCTCAACCAAGCCATCCCCACCCTCGTCACCATGCTCGCCAGCGGACTCTGGCACGGCGCGGCCTGGACCTTCATCCTCTGGGGCGGACTGCACGGACTCTTCCTCACCCTCGAACAGTGGACCGCTCCCCTCCGCGCCCGCCTCGCCGCGACACTCTGGCCGGGTCGCCTCGCCCCGCTCCGGTCGGCCCTCCAAGCGCTGACCGTCTTCGCCCTCTTCGCCTTCTCGCTCATCTTCTTCCGCTCCCCCTCCCTCTCCGCCGCCCTCGACTTCATCGCCCGCCTCCCTCACGGCTGGGACTTCTCACAACTCAACCTCTGGCTCGAACAGATCCGCGTCACCCTCGGCCTCAACTATCCCCTCGCCCTCGTCTTCCCGGCCCTCTCCGGCCTCGGCGTGCTCACCATAACCCTGCTCCAAATAATTTTCCTCGAAGTCGTTCAATCCCTCCAACCCAACCCCGCCTCCTTCGACTCCCTCCTCTCCCCCCCCCCCCCATCCCACCGTTGGACGATCTACTACCTGCTCGCCATCAACATCATCCTCTTCGGCTCTTTCCTGCCAAGTACGTTTATTTATTTCCAGTTCTGATTTGATCGCCGCAATTAAGAGTGATCTTGAGTAACAAATGGCGCCGATCGGAGATCATGCGCTAAGAAAAAGGATTGATTTAAGACCGCATAAAACCTTGCGACTAACGGCGCTCACATCACAGGCCCAAAGTAATACCAATACATTTCATATATAAATAACAAATGTATTGTAATACCTAGTATGGCGACAATAATTTTTTGAGGAGCGCCTCTTACCGAATACACAACCCAATAAATACTAACAGCAGGAGCAACAAGAGACGTTAGAATAAGCCAATAGGTAATTAATGTGCCTATTGGGCTTATTTCTAAATTCGCGAAGAGAGCAAAAGCAAATAGTGTTAATCGCAATATTTGTGTAGCTACTCCAATATTCACCATTGACCTTTTCCGTTTCCGATCCTTGGCAAATTTTGAGTAAAAATAAACATTTAGGATAGGTAATAAGAATGCGCAACACATACCCCAAAGGTTAAATAATTGCTGCGATACTAGACTCATAGTGGGTTCTCCTGAAGTTTGGAAATGTACTGAATACTCCGTAAATTAAGTATCTGCGAATTTCTTATTGTCAGATTGAACGGCGAC
>CAZVAX010000104.1:0-13035 GCA_964625215.1 uncultured Anaerolineaceae bacterium
TCGTAGTACCAACCGAAATCTCGTAGTACGGCAAAGTCTCGTTGTAATACTAGTATCAAGCCACCTGCGTCCCCAAAACCGAATCCGCGCACTTCGTTTAGTTTCTCATCTGCGGCTTTAATGATGTCTTTGATCCATTGTCCTTCATGGTATATCGCGGTCTTTAGTCTATTGCCAGATTGAATGTCATTAAGTTCGTCACTAAAAGTTGCTTTGAATGACTGACCATCAGCATTCCACTCCAATTCTCCTTCCCAAGATGGGAATATTACACGCCGAACAACTCTATCGTCTCTCAGTGCATCGCCATATCCGTAGACAAAATCAGCCCTTGCCTCCAAATAATCTGTGTTGCTTTCCAAAGGCAGGTATTTGACAAAGGGTATTGGGTTATTATCGGTTCTAAAAGGAGTTCCTGAAAGCAACAGACGCTTGTGTCTTCCAGATTCGTCTGGTCCGAATGCTTCTCGCACTGCAATACCCCAACGCAAATTTTCCTCATCACCACAGTGATGTATTTCATCGAAAATTATTAAAGTCTTTCCTCTACTTAAATAAGCTTTGAGATGTTCAACTTTGGACATTACTTGCGCATATGTCGTTATCAGTCCAACATAATCACTGGTAACGACAATTTCGTCTGCCCAATTTGTCTCCAAGTTATTTAACTCTATACCGACTCCTGTGGCATCACCGCGCCATTGATTGCGGAGGTGATCGGTAGGACAAACAACCACAATCTGGGAAACAGTAAAACTTGAAAGCAAGTCATGCGCTACCCGTAATGCTGCTATCGTTTTACCAGCACCAGGTGTTGCTACTAACAAAAAATTCTCTTTCTCTTCACCTGTGTAACGATCAAAGAATGAGTGTTGCCAGTCTCGTAAAGGATAAGGCCATGTTGGTATCTGTTTCATTATTCTTTGCTCCCTTTTATTCGATTACAGTCTGGACAGAGCGCCTGCCCATTTGCGACATCAGTAATACCCCCACCGCTCCAGGGTTTGACATGATCTGCATGCCAATCATTTGATAAAGGTCTACCACAGTTTTCACACCGACCTTTTGCCAACCAGTATAAGGCTCGTTTTTGTTTTTTTGTAAATTTTCGTTTAATTAGTTTTTGTTCTTGTGGCTTATCCATACTTAAGCCCTTTTGCGCATTATACTCCACTTTATTTTTAGAAGAGAAAAGTCACCTTCAGAGAATTCCTTGTGATAAAATCCCGCCCGAACTAAACCAAAGGACGCTCTGGGGGAGCAGGAGCCTTTGGCGCAAAACCTTTTTCGGAGTCCAACCTATGCCTCGACGTTCCCTCGCTCGTCTCTACAAAGACGAGTTCACCGGCTATTCGCTTGCCAAATTTCAGCAAGACCTGCTGGCCGGTCTTACCGTGGCCGCGGTCGCATTGCCGCTCGCGCTGGCGTTCGGAGTCGCATCCGGCGCGTCCGCCGCGGCGGGACTGGTGACTGCCATTCTCGCGGGCTTCCTCATGGGCTTCCTCGGCGGCGCGCCGTATCAAATCAGCGGTCCCACCGGCGCCATGTCCGCGGTGCTCATCGTCCTCGTTCAACGCTACGGCCTCGAAGGCATTTGGGTGGCGGGCCTGCTTTCGGGCGCATTCCTGCTCGTCATCGGCCTCCTGCGCCTGGGCCGCTTCATCGCCTTCATTCCCTCGGCGGTCATCAGCGGCTTCACCTCCGGCATCGCGCTGATCATCTTCATCGGCCAAATTGACAACTTTCTCGGCGTCAAGACTCTCGACACAGACACCGCCGCGCAAAAACTGATTGGATATTTTCAAGGCGGATTCACTCCCGACGGGCGCGCCATCGCCATCGGACTCGTGGTCATCGCGACGATGGCCCTCTGGCCCGCCAAGTGGAACGCGCGCTTCCCCGCCTCCCTGCTCGGCATCCTCCTGGCGACGCTTCTTTCCTCGACCCTGGGTTGGTCGGTCGCCATGATCGGCGACATCCCTCGGACTCTTTTCCTCGCCGACCGCCTCAGCCTTTCCCACATCCCCTGGGACAACCTCCCCGAATTCCTCGCCCCCACCCTCACCATCACCGCCCTCGGCGCAGTCGAGAGTCTGCTGTGCGGCGCGGTCGGCTCGAACATGACCGGCGTCCGCTTGCAGGCCAACCAGGAGTTGATCGCGCAGGGCGTAGGCAACATGGTCATCCCGTTCTTTGGCGGAGTCCCGGCCACGGCGGCCATCGCTCGTTCGAGCGTGGGCATCAAATCCGGCGGACAGACGCGCCTCGTCAGCGTCATCCACGCGCTGGGACTGTTGCTCTCGATGTTCCTGCTGGCTCCGTACATGGCAAAGATTCCGCTCGCCGCGCTGGCGGGCGTGTTGATGGTGACGGCAGTCCGCATGAACGAGTGGCCCGCGATTAAATTCATCTTCGGCAAGCGCTTCAAAACCGACATGATCGCCTTCACCATCACGATGATTGCCACCATCGTGCTAGACCTGACTCAAGCCATCATCATCGGCTCGATCCTGGCGGGCGCGATCTTCCTCAACAAGATCGCCAGCATTGACATTGATGTACAGGAAGTCGATCGCGAGAAACTCCGTCAGCGCGGCATCGAGACCGAGGGAAAATGCCAGCACGTGCGCGTGGCCTTCCTCACCGGCCCGCTGTTCTTCGCCGCCACCGGTCAATTCAACGAGGCTTTCCAGAATCTCGGCGACACGCACGCGTTGATCCTCTCCATGCGCGGCGTCCCGTTGGTGGACGCGGCGGGCATCGAGTCGATTCACCGCCTTCACGAGCGACTACACAAACAAGGCGGCGCTTTGATGTTCGCCGGGGTGCACGACAACGCCAGAAACATGCTGGAACGCGGGGGGGTGGTGGAAACGATCGGGGTAGAAAACTTCTTTTGGAGCAGCGACCAGGCCATCGTCGAGGCCGAGAAGCGAGGCTGTGGATTCTGTCAGTAAGTCGGATTGCCAATCCGACTTACCACTTCGGATATAATGGGTCAATTCCCTTCCAGGAGTGTCCCATGGATTTTCACAACACCAACGACGCCGTCACCCGCCGCATTCAGGCGTTCACCGACCGGCTTCACTATTTGAAGTCGAACGATCTTTACTTTTACAACCAGCCCGTGGAGGAAATCCTCCCCGGCATGAAGGTGCGCGTGCGTGGACGTGAAATGGGCATGTACGCCTCGTACTCCTACCTCGGCCTGGTGCGCCACCCCCGCATCGACGCGGCCGCCAAAGCCGCCGTAGACAAGTTCGGCACCGGCACCAACGGCGTGCGGACTCTGGCTGGCACGCTCACCATCCACAGCGAACTCGAAGAGACCATCTCCCACTTCAAGCACACCGAAGCGGCCATCACCTACTCCTCGGGTTACGCCACCAACCTGACCGTCGTCTCCACCCTGATGGGCCGCGGCGACTACGTGATTTCCGATAAACTCAACCATGCCTCCATCGTGGACGGCTGCCTGATGTCCGGCGCGGAATTCCGCCGCTTCAAGCACAACGACATGGCGCACCTCGAGACCCAGTTGCAAAACGTCCCGAACGGCGCGGCCAAACTCGTCATCGCCGACTCGGTCTTCTCGATGGACGGCGACATCATTGACCTGCCGAAGATGGCGGAGTTGTGCAAAAAGTACAACGCCTGGCTGATGATTGACGAGGCGCATTCGGTGGGCGTTCTCGGCAAGACCGGCACCGGCATTGAAGAGCATTTCAACATGTACGGCGCGATTGACATCAAGATGGGCACACTCAGCAAGACCATTCCCTCCGTCGGCGGATACGTGGCGGCCAAACAGGAGATCATCAACTACTTCCGTCACGCCAGCCGCGCCTACATCTTCTCCGCCGCGCTTCCGCCCGCGCAGGCCGCCGCGGCCAACGAAGCCTTCAAGGTCATTCTCGACGAACCCTGGCGCATCGAACGCCTGAACGAAAACACCAAACAATTCATCGGCGGACTCAAGAGTCTCGGCTTCGACACCATGCTGACCGAAACCGCCATCGTCCCCGTCCTGTGCGGCGAAGATGACAACGCCTTCGCCATGACGCGCGAATGCCAGCACAACGACGTGTTCGTGCTCCCGGTCGTTTCGCCCGCCGTCCCGGAGGGCCTCGCCCGCCTGCGCGCCACCGTCACCGCCGCGCACGACCCCAGCGAGATCGAGCGCGCCATGGATGTGATCGGCGAAGCCGGCAAGAAGTTGGGCATCATCAAGTAGGGATAGGGCTTGCCCCTATCCGTTGCCCCTGCCCATTTCAGCACAGTCCGTCGAGAGGCGGACTGTTTTTCCAACAACGTTGGTGCAACGTTAAATTGCTCTCATTGAAACCGGGTAGAATGCGGGACTGGAAATCAACATGAACTGGCACATCCTCGAAACCGACAAAGCCCTGACCGAACTCGCCTCCTCCGAACGCGGCCTCACGCAAACCGAAGCCCAAGCCCGCCTCGCCAAATACGGACGCAACGAACTCATCGAAAAAGGCGGACGCGCGCCCCTCCAGATTTTCTGGGAGCAGATCGCCGCCACGATGGTTCTCATCCTCATCGCGGCCGCGATTGTGGCAGGATTGCTCGGCGACTGGAAAAACGCCATCGCAATTTCGGCCATCGTGATCCTCTACGCGACATTGGGATTCATCCAGGAATATCGCGCCGAACAGGCGATAGCCGCGCTCAAGAAGATGTCCACCCCCACCGTGCGCGTCACGCGTGACGATAAGCCGGGCGCGCTTCCCGCGCGTGATCTTGTCCCCGGCGACATCCTCGACATCGAAACCGGCAGCCTGCTCCCCGCGGACGTGCGCCTGCTGGAGGCCGTCAGCTTGCGGATTCAAGAGGCGGCCCTCACCGGCGAATCCGAGCCCGTCGAAAAACAGAGCGCCGCGCTGACTGGCAATGACCTTCCATTGGGCGACCGTCGCAACATGGCCTACACCGGCACCGTCGTGACCCAAGGCCGGGGGCGCGCCCTCGTCGTCGCCACTGGGATGCAAACCGAACTCGGCAAGATCGCCGACCTCATTCAACAAAGCGGGAGCGATGAAACCCCGCTCCAAAAACGACTCGACGCGCTGGGCAAGAATCTTGCCGTCATCGGCGTGGTGATTGCGGTCTTCATCGCCATCCTCGGCCTCCTGCGCGGCGACGAGTTGCGTCACATGTTGCTCACGGCGGTCAGTGTGGCTGTCGCGATCGTGCCGGAGGGACTGCCTGCCGTGGTCACGATCACCCTCGCCCTCGGCGCGCAGAGGATGTTGAAGCGTCAGGCGCTCATCCGCAAACTGCCCGCGGTGGAAACGCTCGGTTCGGTCACGGTCATCTGCTCGGACAAGACTGGCACACTGACCGAGAACCGCATGACCGTCGTCGTGCTGGACGTGGCGAATCACGAAATGGATTTGACCCAGGAAATGGACAACGACGGCGACGTTAAATTCACGCATACAGAAAAACCAGAACTCATTCCCCAGCGCAAAAGCGACGCGGCCATTTCACTGGCGGCCATCGGCGGGGCATTGTGCAATGACGCCAAACTGGTGGACATCGGCGATGGTCGTTATCACACCCTCGGCGATCCGACCGAGGGCGCGCTGGTAGTGGCCGCGGCCAAGATGGGCTACTGGAAATCATCGCTCGATACATCCTTCCCGCGCGTGGCCGAACTGCCCTTCGACTCGGAGCGCAAACGCATGACCACCGTCCACCATCTTGGTCAATACGACCCGGCAGTACTGGCGGGACTGGAGTTGGCCGGTCACCGTTACATCGCGTTCACCAAGGGCGGCGTGGACAGGATGTTGGGGGTGGCGCGTCACGCGTGGGTGGACGGTCAGGCCCGATTGCTTGACGCCGATTTGAGGTCCAGGATTGAAGCGGCGAACGAGAGGCTCGCGAAGAAGGGCATGCGCGTCCTCGGCGTCGCGTTCCGTCTGCTCGACTCCATCCCGGATGTCAATTTGGAACAAGGGCTGACCTTCCTCGGCTTGTTTGGCATGATCGACCCGCCGCGGTCGGAAGTGCGTGACGCGGTGGCGACGACGCGCAGCGCGGGCATTCGCACGGTGATGATCACCGGCGACCATCCATTGACCGCGGCGGAGATCGCGCGGCAACTGGGCATTTCCGAGGACGGCCGCGTGTTGACCGGCGCGGAGATCGAAGCGCTGACGTTCGATGAATTGAAAAATGTGGTGGATGATGTGCGGGTGTTCGCGCGCGTGGCGCCCGAGCACAAGTTGAAAATTGTGCAAGCCCTGCAGGAACGCGGACACATCGTCTCGATGACCGGCGACGGCGTGAACGACACGCCCGCCCTGCGCCGGGCCGACATCGGCGTGGCGATGGGAATCACCGGCACGGACGTGTCGAAGGAAGCCGCCGACATGGTGTTGCTCGACGATAACTTTGCGACCATCGTGAGCGCCGTGCAAGAGGGGCGGGTGATCTACGATAACATCCGCAAGTTCGTGCGCTTCAGCGTGGCGGGAAATATCGGCAAGGCGCTGGTGATGTTGCTCGCGCCGTTTTTGGGAAAGCCGATCCCGCTGTTGCCGTTGCAACTGTTGTGGCTCAACCTGCTGACCGACGGCCTGCTGGGACTCGGCATGGGCGTGGAACATGCGGAGAGCGACACGATGAAGCGTCCGCCGTACTCGCCGAAGGAAGGCGTGTTCAGCCGCGGCGCGGGCGCGCAGACGATTTGGGTCGGCGCGTTGATCGGCGCGCTGGCGCTCGGACTCGGCTCACTCTACTTCTTCACTGGCCGCGAACAGTGGCAGACGATGATCTTCACCTCGCTGGCGTTCATGCAGGTTTTCCAGGCGCTGGCTTCGCGTTCTTCGCGCGACACGCTCTTCAAACTCCGCCTGTTGAGCAATCCCCTGCTCGCCGCCATGGCGCTGACCGTGGTCGCGTTGCAATTGGCCGTGCTTTACATCCCGTTCCTGAGCGCGTTCTTCAATGTGGTTCCGCTCAGCCTGTGCGACTTGTCCATTGCGGCGGGGAGTGGGGTGGTGGTGTTTGGGGTGATGGAGGTGGGGAAGAGAGTAGGGAGAAGAGAGTGACCAGTAATCAGTGATCAGTTTTCAGTAAACAGAAAACCTGTCTCGTGTGAGGCGGGTTTTTCGTCACTTGACATTTCTGCGATAGTGAATAGAATTAACCTTACAAATCCACAAAAAAGGTTAATATTTTCGTGAGTAAGAACATCCAGTCAGCGATTGAGCTTTTTGAAAAGCAGAAAGGGGTCATGCGCTCCTCGCAAATTCTCGCGCAGGGAGTCCAACCGCGTACGCTCTACCAAATGCGCGAGCAGGGACTCGTGATTCAAGAAGCGCGTGGGCTTTATCGCCTGGCAGACTCTCCCGCGTGGAGCGATCCCGACCTGGCCATCGTCGCGCTTAGGATTCCCAAAGGAGTAATATGCCTGATCTCCGCGCTATACTTCCATAACGTCACAACGCAAATACCGTATGAAGTTCACGTGGCGCTTCCGAAAGATTCGGAAAAACCGCGCCTCAGCCATCCTCCCATTCGGTTTTACTGGGTCTCCCCCGAACCGTTCAAAGCGGGAGTCGAGACTCACGCGAAAGATAATGTGGAGATCAAAGTCTACAGCGTCGCCAAAACCATCGCGGACTGTTTCAAATTTCGCAACAAAATCGGGCTGGAAGTGGCGCTGGAAGCGCTCAAGGAGGGACTGCGCGGGAAAAAATGCACGCCCGACCAGATTATGCGTTTCGCACGCGTGGACCGGGTGGAACGGGTCATTCTTCCCTACCTGGAGGCGTTGGCATGAACAAACCGATCAAGAACCTGGCCGCGTCCATTCACCGGAGGCTTTTGAACAAGTCCCATCAAACAGGCCAACCATTCAATGAATTGATCCAATATTACGGAATTGAGCGGTTGCTATACAGACTCTCGGTCTCAGAATATGCGGGTCAATTCATTCTCAAAGGCGCGTTGATGTTCCACGCCTGGGGGCTGACGGGGATGCGTCCCACGCGCGACATTGACCTGCTGGGACATGTCCCAAACGCTCTCGATCATATCCAACGTTTGTTCGAGACCATTTGCAAGTTGGAAGTTCCTCCCGATGGTTTGGAGTTTGACAACACAATTGAAACTCAAAGAATAAAAGAAGATGCCGACTATGAAGGCGTTCGCGTGAATGTAATTGCTTTTTTGGATAAAACCCAAACCCACATCCAAATTGACATCGGTTTCGCGGATGTGGTCACGCCCTCGCCGGAAGAACTGACATATCCAACCCTGCTTGATTTCCCTGCCCCTAATGTGTACGGCTATCCGCGCGAGACAATCATCGCGGAAAAATTCCAAGCCATGACTGTTCTCGGCATGGCGAATAGTCGCATGAAAGACTTTCACGACATCCACATGATGATCGGCAGGTTTGAATTCGATGGCGCGACCATGCAACGCGCCCTTCAACGAACCTTTCAAAACAGAAACACAAACCTGCCGGACGAAGGTCACGTGATTTTTTCGGCTGAGTTTGCACAAAACAAAGCCGTACAGTGGAGCGCCTTCAATCGAAAGATCAAGCGACAAACCCCTATGAATATGGAGGAGGTGACTGCCGACATGAAAGGATTCTTCCTGCCCATTCTTTCGGCGAGCCAACAAGGATTGGTATTTGGGAAGAAATGGAAAAACAGATGGATGTAACTTGGGGTATAACTTGGTAAACCCAATCACTTTGAGGTTCCCATGCGCTTCGGCATTCACAACCCCTCCTGGCTCTTCGACCAACCCAACCTCTTCGACGGCCTCAAGCAAAAGGCCCTCTGGGCTGAGACTCACGGCTTCGCCTGGTTCTCGCTGATGGATCACCTGATCCAGATTCCCTTCGTGGGGACGGCGGATGAACCGTTCATGGAGAGTTGGTCAACGCTGGCGGCGCTCGCGGCGGTGACGAGCAGGATCCGCCTCGGGACGCTGGTCACTTCGGTGGGGTATCGCAACCCGGCGCACCTCGCCAAGATCGCGGCGGGCGTGGACATCATCAGCCGCGGACGTCTCACCTTTGGGATCGGCGCGGGCTGGTACGTCGCGGAATATCAGCAATACGGCTGGGACTTCCCCGAGAAACCGTCCGTGCGGATCGGTCAAATGGAAGAGGCCATCCAGGTCGCGCTCAAAATGTGGAGCGAGCCGCGCGCCACGTTCCACGGCAAATACTTCCACATCGAGAACGCCATCCTCGAACCCAAGCCGGTGCAGAAGCCCAATCCGCCCATCATGATCGGCGGGAGCGGCGAGCAACTGACCCTGCGCGCGGTGGCGCGTTGGGCCGACGCCTGCAACCTGTTCGGCGATCCCGCGACGGTCAAGCGGAAACTCGACACCCTGCGCGTTCACTGTGATAGAGAGGGACGCGACTACGACTCCATCGAGCGCACCAACACCACCAGCTTTATCCTCGCCCGCGACGAGTCCGCGCTCGCGGCCGCGAGGGAGCGGCTCAAGGTCTCCGGCGCTTTCCGCGGCTACGCGCTGACCGCTTCGCAGGCGATTGACCTGATCGGCGAGTATCAGCAGGCGGGAGTGCAGTTGTTGATTTTCAGCGCGTACAAGAACGACATGGAGACGTTGGAGCTGTTCGCGGAAGAGGTCATGCCGAAGTTTGGGGAATGAGGAAGAAAGATGAAAGCGCTGTCCTGAGCTTTTCGAAGGAAAGAAAGAAGAAGCCCGTCTCGTGTGAAGCGGGCTTCTCTATCGAAATTAATACTTCTTACCAACGAGCGAGACGATCAAAATTCGAAATGCAAATTCTCAGGGGTTACCTTCTCAAGCAATTCGTCTAAATCTACGTTGCTTTTCAATACTTTTTCTGACTGGTTTTCAGAATCCCTCACGGCAGGCATTATTGCCATTACCCCATCCCGATCAACAAAAACCACTTTAGACCCCGGTTCAAGTTTATATTTTTTACGTAGCCCAAGTGGGATTAATATTCTGCCTTGTTTAGAAATTCTTCGGATCATTTTTGCGTCTCCATCAACATTATAACGCCCTCTCCAAAATCCCCACGAGCTCCCCCTCCGTCAACGGGATGGGATTGCCCTTGAAACTATTCGCCTTGAGCGTCTTTTCGACCGCTTCGGGAAAATAGGACGGTTTCATGCCAAATACAGACAGTGGCGCGACTTTCAAGTCGCTGACCAAGTTGCTGACCCACGTCACACCATCGGTGGCGGTGGCGTTCTCATCCCCCATCAACATTCGCGCGATCTCCACGTAACGCTCCCGCGCGGGATGATGCGGTTGGCGCGACTCCAAGGCTTGGATATTCGCCTCCATCACCAACGGGAGCAGACGCGCACAGATCGCCCCGTGCGGCGCGTGGAGCATTCCTCCCAGCGGACCCGCGAATCCGTGCACCGCGCCCAGCCCCGCGTTCGCCAGCGCCAGCCCGCCAAACAGACTCGCCAGCGACATGCCCTCGCGCGCCTCTTTGTCCGCGCCGTTTTCGTAGGCGCGTCGCAGCGAACGCGCCGCGTGGCAAATCCCCTCGCGGCAGATGGCGTCGGTCATTGGGTTGGACTTGGCCGAGACGAACGGCTCGATCAACTGCGTCAACGCGTCGAGTCCAGAACTGGCGGTGATCGTGGGCGGCAGGCTGTACGTCAACTCGGGGTCAACGAGCGCGATCTCGGGCAACATCAACGGGCTTCGTAAACTCACCTTCACCCCATGCTCCGGCGACTCGATCACCGCGTTGCGCGTCGCTTCCGAACCCGTCCCGGCGGTGGTGGGGATGGCGATGTACGGCAAAGGCGCGTTCGCAAATGCCTGCCCCTTTCCGATCACTTCGAGATAATCCATCACATCGCCGGGATTGGCGGCCAGGATCGCAATCGCCTTGCCCGCGTCCAGCACGCTCCCGCCGCCCAGGCCGATGACCATGTCGCAACCGCGCGCCGCGTCCACGCCCACGCGCACCAGGGCCACCGTCGGCTCGTAGTGGATTTCAAACTCTGTGAACTGGATGTCTTCCGCGGACAGAATCTCCCTCACGCGCGTGATCGCGTCCGACGAGCGCCCGCGCGCCAACAAGAGACGCTTCGCGCGTCCGCGAAATTGCTCAGGCAACCCGTTCAGTCTCCCCGCCCCAAAGATGATCCGGCTGGCGGTGGTGAATTCAAAAGCGGACATGACTTACCTCAAGTAGAGCGAGACAGTATCTCGCTTTACGCAGCCTCATCGGTGTTGAACACATACTCGTACTTGATTCCCTGCCGTGGCTCGGCCATCATGTTGACCACGGTGTCGCGCCAACGACGGTAGTGCGCGGTGTCTTTGTGCGCGCCGGAGGCTTCGTGCGTTTTGTATTCCTCCACCAGGATGAAGTGCGTCGGGTCGTCGGTTTGTTGAAGCACGTCGAAGCGCGCGATACCCGGCTCTTTGACGCTGTTGCGCGCGTTTTCGAGGGTGGCCTCTTGGAAGGCTTTCACCGAGTCGGCTTTGACGCGAACGTGAACGTGTACGAGTTGCATTTCAGACTCCTTGATGTTTGAAAAGGAATCCCAAAGTTCTACTTTGGGACGCCGGAAGTAGAACTTCCAGATTCCAAATATACTGCCAGTTTCGCCGCGACCCGCTCCCACGTCAGGAAAGAGGCGAGGTTGTCGGCGTAGCCTTTGGGGAAATCAGGACGGACGATTCGAGGTGAGTTCACGTTCTCTCTTTTCGACAAAATTCCAACCGAATTTGTAGCCGGCCCAACCGAGCGCGAGTCCGGTGATGACATCCAAAATATAATGCTGGCCGGTGAAGAGGGTGGAGAGGGCGATCAGCGCGAGGATCGTCAGCCACAGCCAGCGATATTTTGGATACAAGCGACTCGCGAACGCGACGATGAGCATGGTGACGTAGTTGTGCGCGGAGGGAAGCGCGGCGTGCGTGCCGCCTGCAACTTGAATGGCGCGCAACATCTGCGAGAAGACGTCGTCGCCGGGGATGCGCGGAAGATCAATGTAGGTGGGAAAAAAAACGAAGGCCGCCGCGCCCACCGAGACAACCAGCAGGATTCCCGCGATGACGGCGCGGAAGGAACGGTCGTCGAGTTTGTAGAGCGTCCACAGAATGGCGAAGAGCCAGAACAGATAGGTGAAATAATACGGCACAACCCACACCGGGTAGACGGGAAACACATCAATGGGCAGTTTGGGCGCGATGCCGCCCGAAGTAGCCTGACTGGTTGGGAAATAAATGCACTGAATGGCGACCGCCAACCCCACCCACATCCAACGCTTTGTCATAGGAATCTCGTTCATCCTTCCTCACTGAAAACTGACCGCGAAGCGTGATGACTGCTCACTGACTCAATCCTCCACCAGCGCTTCGGGCTCGACGGGTTTATGGGGTTCCACTTTCAGAAGTTTGAATCCCGCCTGCACCGACGGCCCCACCAAGAGCGCGAAGACCAGCGTGCCGATTCCCGCCGGCCCGCCCAACAACCAGCCGACGGTGACGACGGTCACTTCGATGATGCCGCGCGCCACGCGAATGCTGACGCCGGTCGTGCGCTTGATGGCGAGCATGAGCGAGTCGCGCGGACCGGCGCCCGCGTACACGCCGATGTAGATGGCGGAGGCCAGTCCCATCAGCAGGATGGCCAGAAGCAACATGCTGATTTGCAGAGGCAGGTTATCGCTGATGGAGGGGATACGCGCCAGCCAGAAATCCTCCCACGGGCCGATGGAGAGGATATTCGCGAGCGTGCCCCAGCCCAATTTTTCGCGCAGAATCAGCGCGCCGGAAACGACGGTGAAACCCGTGATCACGGACATCGTCCCGATCGAGACATGGATGATATTCGAAAGGGCCACTTCCAACACGGCCCAGGCGCTCGTGCCGAGGTTGCCGCGGATCATCAAGGTGATGGCCAGCCCGAACAAGAAGAAACCGAACTCGATGCGCAGGAAGTCGCGCGGGCTGATTACCTTACAGAATGAAAAAAGCTACTGCTCACCAAAGTAAGGCATAATT
>CAZVAX010000105.1:0-12988 GCA_964625215.1 uncultured Anaerolineaceae bacterium
ACGAATACACCGACATGATCAAGGCCGGCGTGATCGACCCAGTCAAGGTTGTGCGCGGCGCGCTCGAGAATGCCGCCTCCATCGCCTCGATGATCCTGACCACCGAAGTGCTCATCACCGACATGCCCGAGAAGGACAAGCCCGCTCCCGCCATGCCGCCCGGTGGAATGGATTACTAAACCGTACCAAGCAGAAACCCGTTTTCTTCGAGAAAACGGGTTTCTCTTTTTTCGGTATAATCCTGGCGATGTTTCCCCAACGAATACCAAAACTAACACTGACATTGCTCCTGCTGACGGTCCTCCTTTCCGCCTGCTCGCTTCCATTCGGACCCGAAGCGGACACCCCAACTCCAACGTTGACCTCCACCCCCGAGCCGCCCACCGCCACTCCCGTCCCGGCGGTCGCGACCGTCAATGGGGAGGTGGTTCCCCTGGCGGAATATGAGGCCGAACTCGCTCGCTACAAGTCCGCGCAGACCGCGCTGGGCTTGACCTTCACCGACGAGGACGCGGCGCGCATCGTGCTGGACGACATGATTGACCAGTTCTTGCTCGCGCAAGGCGCGCGGGCCGAGGGCCTCGGGGTAACCGAAGCCGACCTACAGTCACGCGTGGAGGCGTTGGCCGCGTCGCGGGGAGGGGCCGATCAACTCGCGGCGTGGCAGTCCGCGCACGGGTACGACGAGGCGTCGTTCCGCGTCGCGTTGAAGCGTTCCGCCGAAGCCGCGTTGATGCGTGACAAGATCATTGCGGGTGTGCCTAGTACCATGGAGCAAGTGCATGCCCGTCAGATTTTGTTCTATAATGCGGGCGACGCCAATTTCGCGCTCGGCCAATTGAAGTCCGGCGCGAGTTTCGACGCCCTGGCGACGCAATACAACAAGGGCGCGCAAGCCGATACGCGCGGCGACTTGGGTTGGTTCCCGCAGGGATATTTGCTCGAATCCGCCATCGAACAGGCCGCCTTTGCCTTGCAGGCCGGGCAGTTCAGCGATGTGATCGAGACGCAGGTTGGCTTTCATATCGTGTACGTGATCGAACGCGGCCCGCGCCTGCTTTCTCCCGATGCTTTGATGGCGATGCAGGAGCAGGCAATCCAGGCCTGGTTGACCCAACAACGCGCCCAGGCCAGCATTGCGCTGACTCCCTGAATGGAGAGATTTTGATGAAAACTAAGTTTGACGATATTGATTTTGACGGACGCGCCCCCTCCCGCCCAACGATGCCGACCCTGGGCATGTGGGATATTCTTTCCATACTTGCGCTGATCGTGACCCTGTGCATCGGGTTGTATTTTTTGACTGTGTTCATCAACCCCAATTCGCCGCTCAATCCGTTGTCGCCCAACAATTACGAAGAGACCCTGCCCGATACGGCCACGCCCACGTTGATCGGCCTCGAACCCACGTGGACGCCTAGCGCCACGCCTTTCATTCCGCCTACCGATACGCCGCGTCCCACCTTCACGCCGGTTTTCACGCCCACGCTGTTTTCCCTCGTCCCGCCGACCGTCACGCCCACTTTCACCGCGACTCCCAAGTCGCCGTATTCGGTGAAAGTGGAATACATTCCCAGTTCCAAGTTTCACCCCGAGTTTGGTTGTAATTGGCAAGGCGTGGCCGGCATCGTGCTGGACAGGAACAACGCTCACGTACCGGGCTTGCAGGTCGTTTTGCTGGGAACCTGGAATGGGGAATCGCAGTTTTACTTCCTCATGACCGGCATGTTGGATCGGGATCGGTTGGCGTATGGCACATCCGGCTTTGAGTTCAAGTTGGGCGACACGCCTGTCGCGTCCAATAAAACGCTCTCCCTCCAATTGAAGGATCAGGGCGGCGGCGTCCAACTTTCGGACACGGTCTACATCAACACCTACACCGACTGCGCCAAAAACATGGTCTTCGTGACGTTTAAAGAAAATCGCTAGAAATACGCTTCACGCTTTTTAACGCGAAGGCGCAAAGACGCGAAGATTTACACCTTGCGGCTTTGCGCCCTTGCGTTTAATTTGTCGCAAGTTTATACGGCCATATTCCAACGCGCGTACTTCTGATTTTTTCCGCGCGCCACTTCCTCGAACAGGTCGCGTAACTTCGTTACGATCGGCCCCATCACGCCCTTGCCGATGGGGCGGTGGTCCACTTTGGTGATCGCCACCACCTGCGCGGCTGTCCCGGTCATGAAAAATTCCTCGGCGATGGGAAGTTCCGTGCGGTCAATGGAGCGTTCCACGATCTGCATGCCCATCTCTTTTTGAAGCAGTTCGATCACCGAGCGGCGCGTAATCCCTTCGAGGATGTTATCCGTCACCGGCGGCGTGACCACGACTCCGTTCCGCGCCATGAAAATGTTCATGGCCGAGCCTTCCGAAACATGACCGTTCTGGTCCAGCGCCAGCGCCTCGTCGAAGCCGGAAAGACTCGCGTCGGTCTTCACCAGCGCCGAGTTGACGTACGCGCCCGAAACCTTGCCGCGCGCCGGAATCATATTATCGTCAATCCGCCGCCACGACGAGATAGTCACGTGCGCGTTCGTGTCGTTCTTGATGTACTTTTGGAACGGCGCCGTCCAAATCGTGAGATCATCCTTCAAATCATGGAGTCGTACGCCGATCCCCGTGTCGGACTTGTAAAACATCGGGCGGATATACACGTCGCATTGCCAGTTGTTGGCGTGCAACACATCCATCATCAATTGGATCAACGTCTCTTCATCGTATTTGCTTTCGATGCTGATCAATCGCGCCGATTGGATCAACCGGTGAAAATGATCCCAGGGACGAAAAACGAAGAGCCGTTTCCGCTCTTCGTTCCAGTAACCGCGTAGGCCGCCAAAGACGGCCGTGCCATAGTTGAACGCGTGCGTGGCAACGCTGACCTTTGCCTCGCTCATCGGGACGATCTTACCTTCGAAATAAGCGTACTGTGGCGAATCCACACGACACCTCCGAAAATTTTCTCGTCTTACGGGCGCATTATACCTGAATCAGTCCGATTTATTTCCGACGATTCCCCCACGCTTGCGTGTTGCGTGTTTCGCAAATTGACGATTTCCCGCCGCGCGACAAACGGCTCTCGCGGACCCTCGCGCCGGCCTGGCCTTTCCTCCCTCCATGCCTCGCTTCACGACTCCGCCCCGTCGGGCCGCGCCCGCCCCGGACCGATTCGCCTCCCGCGCCGCGACCAGGAATCCCGTAGCCTATTTCGCAAAATCCCCTTGACAGCCGCCAACATCGCGCCTAAAATCTAATTCGATAACTATCAAATTAGATAAACGGATGTCAAAATGAACGCACAACCCGAAACGCTCGATTTTGTCAAAGCCATGTCCGACGCCGACCGCCTGCGCGTCATCGGACTATTGAGTCAGCGCGCCGCCTCCCTGGCCCAGATCGCCGAGAAATTGCACCTGCCCGTCAGCGACGCGTTCAACCATGTGTCATATCTCGTCCACGTGGGCGTGGTTCGCGAGGCGGAGGGCGAGTATCAACTCGTGGGCGAGGCGGTGGACGCGTTGGCGCGGAAGCAGTTTGGCGGTCAGAAAGAAGCGTACGTCCCCGCGCCCGATCTGGACGCCAAGTCGCGCAAGGTGTTGGCGGCGTACCTCAACCCCGATGGGACGATTCGCCAGATTCCCACGCAAGCCGAGAAGTTGAAAGTCATCCTGCATTACCTGGTGGCGGCTTTCACTCCCGGCATGGACTACACCGAGAAGGAAGTCAACACCATCCTCCGCCGCTTCCACGTGGATGTCTCCGGCTTGCGCCGCGACCTGATCGATTTCGGCCTGATGGCGCGCGAGAGCAATGGTTCGCGCTACTGGAGGATCCTTAACCACACTCCTCTTTAGTCTCGTCATTGCGAGGGCGTTCTCCCCGAAGCAAGCCCCGTGCGAAACGAGGAGATTGCTTCCCTTCGACCTCGCTCAGGACAAGCGTCGGGAAGAGCGCCCTTCTCGCAATGACGGAATGGAAACCCCATGAGCGAAGAACTTATCGCCTTTTTCAAAGCCCTGGCCGACTCGAACCGCCTCAAGATCGTCGGTTTGCTCGCGGAGAAATCCTACAGCGTGGAAGAACTGGCGGCGTTGCTGGGCCTGACTCCCTCCACTGTGTCGCACCATCTGTCGCGGCTGGTGAAGGTGGGACTGGTCAGCGCCCGCGCCGACGGCTACTACAGCGTCTACCAGTTGGACAAGTCCGCGTTGGAGGCCATGTCGAAGCAGTTATTCTCCACCGAGCAAATCGCCTCCGCCCCCGCGGATGTGGACCTCGACGCCTATGACCGCAAGGTCATCGCCGATTACACGCGCAGGGACGGGAGCCTGAAGACCATCCCTGCGCAGAGGAAAAAACTCGAAGCGATTCTGCGCTATGTGGTGAATGCTTTTGAAGTCGGCAAACACTACAGCGAGAAGCAGGTGAATGAAATCCTCAGTGGCTATCACGAAGATAACGCCTCGCTACGGCGTGAGTTGGTGGGATCTGGGTTGATGCAGAGGGAAGGGGGAGGAGGGAAGTACTGGCGGGTGGAGAATGGTTAATGGAGAATGGAGCGTCTGTTGCGGGCGCTCCATTTTTTACCGGGATTGGATGTTGAATGTGGTGGCGTTGGAGAAGGGCGGCTGAAGCGCTTCCGCCTCCAGCGCCATGACCTTGCTGTTCGCAAAGAAGCCGAAGTTGAAGTTGGTCGCGTCGCCGACTTGTTTGCCCGGCACGGGCATGAGACGGGCTGTGAGCGGCTTATCGAGGCGCAAGGCTAGGACGGAGAGGTCGAGCAGGAGCGCGGCGATCTGATCGGTGGAGGTGTCGCCGGGGAGGGGAACCGTGTCCAGCCCCGTGCCGCAGACGGTGGAGTAGAGGAGCAAGTCCTTGAAGGTCAATGTCCCTTCGGAGGCGCGTTTGGCAAGGATGGAATCTTCGAGGACGGGTTGCATGAAGCCGCTGAAGCCAGTGTGAGGGAAGTCGGCGCGGTCAACTGCTTCGGTCAGGATGGCGGCGGCGGCGAGGGAGCCGTGCAATCCGATTTTTGGGACGCCCATTTTTTCGACGGCGGCGCCGAGGGAGTGCGCGTCGTCGGGGAAGGGGGCGAGGGAGAAGTCAACGCCGTTAAAAATTGGGAATTGTGAATTATGAATTATGAATTGGGCGAGATCGTTGGCGACGCGGGAGATTGCTTGGCCGTGTTTGGCGATCTCGGAGATCAACGTTGAACGTTTAACGTCAAACGTTTCGTCGCCGCTAAAGGCCGCGACTGCCAGGTCTGCGGACTCGGTGGCGATGGCGAAGGCGGGTTGGTCGCCTTGGTGGTACGCGGCGGGAAAGAAGGGCGCGCCCGGCCCGACGTTGGCGAGAGCGGCGAAGTTGAGGTTGGCGAATCCGTTCGGGTCCAGCGTCGCGCATTTGACGATCACGTCCGCGCAGGCGCGCAGGGCGGTCATGTCAATGCCGCGCGTTTTGTCTGCCATCACGCCGCCAAAAAAGATATTTTGCGAGGCCGCGATGGACTCGGGGATGACCGCGTAATTGTTGAGGTGGTCGGGTAGCGCGGGGCCGAGGGAGGCGTAGGCGAGGCCGACTTGGGGCAGGAGTTTGGAGAGGGATTCGGCGAGGCGCGGCGTTTCGTTCACTTGACCGTTCAGCAACTGCGGAAACGGGATTGTCGCCAGCCGCGCCGTCTGGAGTTCGTAGCCCGCGGCCTCGTACGCGGATTTGGCTTGCGCGAGAAAATCGCTTGCTTCGCGAAGAACCGTTTCGTTCAACGGCCAGCCGGGATTGCAAAAGTACGTGATGGAACGGATTTTCATGGTTATCCTGGTCTCTGACAACTCGTACTGCAAAATTCATTTTGCTCAATGTTTTGGGAAGGAACGCGCGTCGCAAGATTCATCTTGCGACGCTCCGCTATTTATCTGTATCCTCATCTTTTTTCGCGGGCGTCTTGATCAACCCGGAACGCTCGCCCAACAAAATGATAAACCCGGAGAGCAGGCCGATACCGACGAAAATGTAGAAGATGGTGAAAATCTTCCCCGCGTCGGTTTTGGGATAGAAATCGCCGTATCCGACAGTGGTCAGCGTGGTGATGGTGAAGTAGAGCGCGTCGAGCGCGCGCCAGTGTTCCACGCGCGCATAGAACCAGGTGCCGAGCGCCAGGATGCCGATCACCCAAAAGAAGAGGGCGCGGAATTCCTTGTCTTGAAGTCCGTGCCACAGACTGCGAAAGAAACGATAGAGCAAAATAAAAAATGCGGGCATGCGACTCTCCTACTGAAAACTGATCACTGATTACTGATCGCTGACCTTTGCCTCATTACCTCAAACATCAACACCGATCCCGCCACCGCCGCGTTGAGCGACTCAGTTCTTCCCGCCATCGGGACGCTGATTTTTTGACTTGCCAATTGACGCGCCGACTCGCTCGCCCCTTCCGCCTCGCCGCCGACGATCAACGCCAACGGTGAGCGCAAGTCCGCCTCCCAACACGATTGTCCCTCCATGTCAGCCAGCATGACCTGGATGCGCGAGCGCGTCGCGCCTTTGGGGGATGATCTATTCTCCGGGCTGGAGCGCGACGCGCCCTCCACGACTCGCCGAATCTCCTCCCACCCCAGCGAATGGATCGGCAAACGGAAGTGCGCGCCCATCCCGGCTCGCACCACCTTCGGGGCGAAGGGATCGGTCGTCTCGGGCGGGATCAGCGCCGCGTCCACGCCGGCCGCGTCGGCGGAGCGGAGCAACGCGCCGAGGTTGCCGGGGTCGCGGATTTGGTCGAGGATGAGGAGGAAGGTTGGGGATGCGGGATAGGGGATAGGGGATAGGGTGAGGACCGCGAGGATGCCTTGCGAGGTTTCGGTGTCGCTCAGGGATTTCATCAATTCGGGGGTGACCTGTTCACAATCCACGCCCCGAGACGTTAAACGTTTAACGTTCAACCTTCCACGGTCGTTCAACGTCTCATCGTAAAGTGCAAACTGAAATCCCCAATTACTATTTACCGCCTCCTCCACGAGACGGACTCCCTCCGCCACGAATGCGCCGGCCTCGCGTCGCTCTTTGGGACGGCCGAGCAGGGCGCGGACAAGTTTGAGTTTGGAGTTTTGGGAGGATGCGATCATATTTGACTACTGGAACATGGTTAATGGATCATCAGTACTTCACGAAAGCGCGTATTAGGCGGTCTCTACCGCCGTATTTGCGCAAGAGAGCGCAAATTACGCGTGATCTTTGTGATCCACTGATCATGGATATTGACGGTTGCCATTAGCGATTAACCATTCTCCCTCCTCCATGCCCCCAAAAACGCGTCTACGGTGGCCTGGTCGAACAACACCAGTTTCACTATTTTCACTCCCGACTCGGGCGTCGACGCGAAGTAATCTTCGATGGCCTTGCGAATGACGTTCGCGGCGCGGTCTTTGGGGAAGCCAAAGATGCCGGTGGAGACGGCTGGAAGCGCGATGGAGGCGCAGTTGAGTTCGTCTGCCACGCGCAAGGAGCCGGTGACCGCCGCGCTGAGTTTGGAGTCCTCCTCCCCGTCGCCCCAGACGGGACCAACCGCGTGGATGACAAACTTCGATGGCAGGCGCCCGCCCGAGGTCCACGCGGGATGCGAGTGGGAGACGAGTCCGCGCTGGCGGATCCACGCGTCGCTTTCATCCTGGATTACATCCCCGCCGCGTTTGACAATCGCCCACGCCACGCCGCCCCCGTGCTGGAGATGTTCGTTCGCCGCGTTCACGATGGCGTCCACGGTCTCAAGCGTGAGGTCGCCCTGCGCGATTTGCAGGGACTGCCCGCCTGGTAATTTTATTTCGAACAGAAGGGCGCTCATGCCACAATTCTACAACAAAACGCCCGCCGGGCTACAAACCCAACGGGCGTCGTTGACTCGCTGATTCGTTGAATCGCTGAATCTATTTGGCCTGCGCCACCACTGCGGCAAACGCGTTCGCGTCGCGCACGGCAAGGTCGGCCAGCATCTTGCGGTTGAGGCTGATGTTGGCTTTCTTGAGGGCCGACATCAGGCGGCTGTAGGTGGTGCCATTCAAGCGGGCCGCGGCGTTGATGCGGGCGATCCACAATTTGCGCAAGTCGCGCTTGCGGACGCGGCGGTCGCGGTAGGCGTACCACATGCTCTTGAGCATGGCCTCGTGGGCGCGCTTGAAGAGAAGACGCCGGCCGCCGCGCTGGCCTTTGGTGAATTTCAAAACTTTCTTGTGGCGAAGATGGCCTTGCGGGCCGCCTTTCACTCTGGTCATGTTTGAACCTCCTGCGATCCGTCAGGCGTCGGCGGCTGCGAAAGCGCGCCAGTTGCTTACACCAGATAGACGCAAAAAAAATCGGATACGAACGACGGGGACTAGCCCTTCTTCATATTGGGCGCGAGACGGTTGATGCGCTTCACGTACCCTTCGCCTTCAACAACGATCATCTCGCTCAACTTGCGCTTGGTGCGGTCCGACGTGCGTCGGCGCAGGTGGCTCTTGCCGCCTTTGGTGCGCACCAGTTTGCCCGACCCAGTCAGGCGGAACCGTTTGGAGGTGGCCTTGTGGGTCTTTAGTTTGGTTTTGCCGGCTTTTGCTTTGCGTGGCATCGCAATAACTCCTTTCAGACAAAATAAACCGCGGGCTTTTCGCGCTACCCGCGGAATTCAACTCGTTGGGGCTTGCTTTCAGGCCGCGGCTTCTGTCGGGGCCGGGGCTTCGGTTTTTTCTTTTTTCTTCGCGGCAGACTTGCCCGGGGCCAGCACCACCAGCATGGTTCGGCCTTCCATCATCGGCGACTGCTCGATCACGCCCACATCGGCAAGCGCGGTGGCGATCTCTTTCAAATCCTCGAGCGCGATCTCGGGGTAATCCATCTCGCGGCCGCGGAACTTGACCGTCACGCGCACCTTGTGGCCTTGCAACAGCCAGCGGCGGGCGTCATCCACCTTGAAGCCGCGGTGGGCTTCGTTCGTCTTTGGGCGCAGGCGGATTTCCTTGACCTCGATCTTGGTCTGCGCTTTTTTGGCTTCGCGTTCCTTTTTGGCGCGCTCATAAATGAACTTGCCAAAATCCATCACGCGACATACCGGCGGAGTTGCTCCCGGCGAAACTTCCACCAGGTCCATGTCCGCGTCGCGGGCGATTTGTAGGGCTTGCTTGATGGAAACCACACCGACATTGCCGCCGTCGGGTCCGATCAAACGGACTTCTGGAACCCGAATACCCTCATTAACTCGAAATTCGTTGGCGCTTATATTCTTCTCCTCGTAATCAAAACGGACGACCAGCCCGCGGCTGGTTTTTTAGCGGGCGAATGATACCATGCGCGGCGGGGAATCGTCAATAAAACGGGGGGAATCGCGTCGCGAACAATTCGGTACAATCTGACGTTATTTTGGAAGCGCTGGGCTACATCCATGCCGGTTCATAGGAGTTCACGGTAACATTGGCGCCATCACTTTCGCGGAGGTTCCATTGCGCTTCCATCTCTATTTCCGCAAACTGATCGAGCGCGGTCAAGCCGGGTTCTTTCTCATTATGCTCCTCGCGCTCGCGACAGACTGCGCCTCGCCCGCGTCTCTCCTCACGCCGACCTCCTCGCCCGCTCCAACTCTGTCTCCGCTTTCCACCGCGACCTCAATCCCCACCTCCGCGCCGACGCCCCTCTCAACCGAACCGAACCTCCCCGCGCCGGCGCGTCCCACCTACGCGTTCGACGTGACCTGGGATTTTGACGCGCACACCGTCTTGGTTGACCAAACCCTCCTCTATCCCAACCACACCGGACAGCCGCTCAACGCCCTTGTTCTTGCGGTGATTCCCAACGCCTGGCCGGATGGCTTTCTACTCGAGTCGTTCACCCTGAACGATAAAGTGGGAGCCAACTACACCCTCGAGGGCCGCCGCATGACGCTGGCCCTGCCGCGTGAATTGCCGCCGGGTCAGGCCCTCAAACTTTCGTTGCGCTACCAACTGTCCCTGCCCGCCATCGAATATGTTGACCCGACCATCGCCGGTCCGCGCATCTTCGGCTACACCGACTTGGAGCAGAACCTGGCGAATTGGTATCCCTTCGTTGTCCCATTCATTGACGGACAGTGGGTCTTGCATGAACCATCCTATCAAGGCGAATACCTCGCGTACGACTCGTCTGACTTTGAAGTGAATCTCCGTTTTGCGGACCCCGAAACCGCTCCGGTCGTCGCCTCCAGCGGGTTTGCTGAATCCGGCTCGGGGTCCGGGGCGACGCGTTACAGGTTGCGCGCGGCGCGCACGTTCGTCCTGTCCGCGAGTCGCGAGTTTCAAGTCGCGCAGACGCAGGCGGGGGAGGTCGCGGTGTATATCTATTACTTTCCGTTCGACGATGAACGCGAGTTGGAGGTGCGGGCTGTGTCGAATACGGTGGCGCGTTCGCTGGAGATTTTTAGCGAGACCTTCGGCGCGTATCCGCATAAAAGTCTGACCTTCGTGCTGGCGGATTTTCCCGGGAGTATGGAACATTCCGCTTTCATCTTTTATGGCCGCGGCCCGGACGCATATTTCGACGGCACGCAGAACAACGAGTACATTGCCCTCGCCGCGCACGAGACCGCGCACCAGTGGTGGTTTGACCAGGTCGGCAACGATCCGGCTCTATACCCGTGGTTGGATGAGGCTCTGTCAACGTATAGCGAACACATCTACTACGAGGCCGTCTCTCCGGCTTCGGTCAGTGAGTGGTGGTGGCCGTTTCGGGTGGAGATGTACAGCCCCGCCGGGTATGTGGATATCACGATCTATGACCAGGTTGCTTATCGCCCCTATGTGAATTCCGTCTATTTGCAGAGCGCGCGCTTTCTCGATAAGGTTCGCGGTCGTATCGGCAACCAAGCCTTCTTCGCTTTCCTTCAAAATTATTATTCCCAACAGAGGGGGAGAATCGCCGCGCCGACCGATTTTTTCTCCGTCTTGCGCCAAAATTCCGACGCGGATGTTTCCGACCTGATCGCGCAATACTTCAAAGGTTCGTATTGAACGTGAATTCGGGATAAATAATTCCCCCGTCATTGCGAGACGCCGGAGGCGTCGAAGCAATCTTCTTGCAGGCTGGGAGACTGCTTCGCTTCGCTCGCAGTGACGGCTGTCCGAGCTATCCCGAACTTACGTTATTGAGGTTTTCTGTGATTCGATAAAGAACAGGCGGAGGAATTTCCTCCGCCTGTCACCACTTGCTACTCTCCGTTCTCCACCCTCTTCTACAACTCTTTCGCCCGCCGCGCGATGCGATCTTTCGCCCGCGCGATGAAATCGGCGAGCAGGATGTGGTTCTGCTGGCTTCCATCGCGCACGCGCAGGGACACTTGCCCCGCGTTCATCTCGTTCTCGCCGACCACGAGCATGTATGGCGCTTTCATCATCTGCGCGTTGCGGATCTTGGCGTTCATGCGTTGCGCGCTGATGTCGGCGCTGACGCGCATGCCCTGGTCGCGCAACTGCTGGACGAGGCCTTGCGCGTACTCGTTCTGTCCATCCGTGATCGGGATGACGCGCACGTGTTCGGGTGACAGCCAGACCGGGAAGTTGCCCGCGTAGTGCTCGATTAGGAAGCCGATCATGCGCTCGTGCGTGGACAGGGGCGCGCGGTGGATACACAGCGGAATTTCTTCCAAGCCTTCCTTGTTCGTGAAGTGCAGGTTGAAGCGTTCCGGTACGGCGAAGTCCACCTGGTTCGTCATCAACGAGAACTCCTTGCCGATGGCCGACCAGACCTCCACGTCAATCTTGGGACCGTAGAACGCGGCCTCATCTTCGGCTTCCACGTACGGCACGCCGCCGTTATCCATCGCGCGGCGCACCATCTCTTCCGTCTTGAGCCATAAGCGTTCGTTGTCCACGTACTTCTTGCCCAGTCCCGCCTTGCTGTGCAAGGACAGACGCATCACGTACTTTTCGATCCCGAACAATTCGAAGTACTTGCGATACAGTTCCACAACACCCATGAACTCCTGCTCGAATTGTTCCTCCGAACAGTAGATGTGCGCGTCGTTCATCTGCATCGAGCGGACGCGCATCAAGCCAAAGAGTTCGCCAGACTTCTCGTAGCGGTAGCACGTGCCGTACTCGGCGAGGCGGATCGGCAGGTCGCGGTACGAGCGTTGCTTCGCGCTGAAGATTTTGTGGTGCATCGGGCAGTTCATCGGCTTGACGTAGTACTTCACGCCCTCCAGTTCCATCGGCGGGTACATCGACTCGGCGTAGTAGGGGAGATGTCCCGAGCGCAGGAACAGGTCTTCCTTCGTCAGGTTCGGCGTGCGGACGCGCAAGTAGCCGGCCTTCTCTTCCATTTCCTTGGCGAGTCTTTCCAACTCTTCGATCATCACGCCGCCGTTCGGCAACCATAGCGGGAGACCCGGCCCGACCTCATCATCGAAGATGAAAATCTCCAGTTCCTTGCCCAGTTTGCGATGGTCGCGCTTCTTCGCCTCTTCCAACTGCCAGAGATAATCCTTGAGTTGTTGCGCGTTCTCCCAGGCCGTGCCGTAGACGCGTTGCAGTTGTTTGTTCTTCTCGTCGCCGCGCCAGTACGCGCCCGCCACGGACATCAGTTTGATCGCGTCGGGTTTGATGGCGCGCGTGTTGTCCACGTGCGGACCCCGACAGAGGTCCGTGAACGAATCGTGCTGGTAGATGGAAATCTCCGGCTTGACCTTGAGCGGATTCCCGTACTCGTCGAATCCGCCCTGTTCGAGGCCGTCAATCAACTCCAACTTGTAAGGCTGTTTTTTGAAGATCTGGCGCGCCTCGTCGGCGGAGAGTATTTTCTTCACGAAATCATGTTTTCCCGCCACGATCTGACGCATACGCTTCTCGATCTGTTCGAGGTCTTCGGGCGTCAGGTTGCGCGGCAGGTCGAAGTCGTAGTAAAAGCCGTTTTCCACCGGCGGGCCGATCGTGTACTTGGCCTCGGGGAACATCTCGACCACGGCCTGCGCCATGACGTGCGCCGCCGAGTGACGGAT
>CAZVAX010000106.1:0-12679 GCA_964625215.1 uncultured Anaerolineaceae bacterium
AAATGACCAAACGCATCTTCATCTCCGCCGACCACGGCATGGCCATCATCTACTTCCTCCAAAGCGACGTCATCCCGACGCTTCTCAACGCGGGCATTGACATCGTCCTCCTCACCGACGAAGCCCTCATCGAAAAACTCGCGTCACGCACTACGCAATACGCAACACGCAATACGCCAGGCCGCCTCACCATCGAAAGCCTCCGCCTCAAAGAAGCCACCCACTACGCCAACACCGTCCGCCCCCGCTGGCAATGGCTGCTCGCCTTCCTCCGCCGCGTCGGCGGCTCGTGGCGCATCAACACCGAAGCCATGGACAGTCACATCTGGGAAGTCTGGGTCGAGAACGGTTGGAAATTCCGTTTGGGGATTTGGATTCCCGCCGCCCTCGCGATTCTCCTCCTGCGGACATTTTCCTTCGCCCGCAATTTTCTCGTGCGGACTCAGAACCGCTTCATCCCGACCCCAAACCTGTACGCTGACCTTCTGGCGACTCACACCCCCGACCTGGTCATCGCCTCGACGGCTGGCTGGCGGCTGGATCGTTACCTCCTGCGCGAGGCGCACGCGCGCGGCATCCCAACCCTGGCCGCCATCGTCGGCTGGGACAATCCCTCCAGTTACGCCATCCGCGGCGCGCCGATGGACTACGCCACCTGCTGGTCGCAACTGCAAAAGGACGAGTTGGTCTACGGCTCCGATTGGTCTCCCGAACGCGTCCACATTGGCGGCATCCCCTCGTACGACGGTTACTTCCGCAAAGAGTGGCAACTCTCGAAGGAAGACTATTTCAAACTGCACGACCTCGACCCCAGGCGCAAATTAATTTCGTACGCCAGCAGTTTTGTCCACTTTGCGCCAAACTTCCCGAACATTGAAGCGCTTGCAAAATTGGTCTCGTCTGACTCGCTGGCAGAACCTTCGCAGTTGTTGATTCGTCTGCATCCGAGTCACTTTCAGGATAAACCAAAGATTTTTGCCGAAGAACGCGCCCGCGTGTTCGAGTTGGAGAAAAAGTATCCGCACGTCCACGTCGTTCAGCCCAAGCCGCTGGGCGGATCGCTCGGCTACTACGGCGGCGAAGACATGGACGAGAAAGCCTCCATGCTCGCCCACTCCGACGTATTCGTGACCGTCTATTCCACCATGGTGGTCGAGGCCGCCGTCCACGACACGCCCATCGTCGCCGCAGTGATTGACGTCCCTGGCGGCTGGAACACCCCGAAGAAATTCTCGCTCTCCCTCAAAAGAATCGGCAACTGGCCGACCCACAAACGCTTCCGCGACGCCAAAGCGGGACGTGTCGCCCAAACCGAATCCGAACTCCGCGACATCCTCAACGCCTACCTCAAGAACCCCTCCCTTGACCGCGCCGAACGCCGCAAGTTCATCGAAGACGAAGTCACCTTTACCGATGGCACGTCAGGCAAATGCACGGCAGAGTTCATCTTGAAGGTTTTGGAAAAATCCTCTGTACACGGATAACACGGAAAGCACGGACGAACACGGATTTTCTTTTTAAAAACTTCCGTGAGAATCCGTCCAATCCGTGAAATCCGTGTACGAAATGGGTATGTGAAATCTCGGAATTCAACTCCGAATTTTCATGGTACAATTTCCCCATGCTCAATCGCCCCTATTATCTCGACCGACTGAAAGCATCCATCCGCCGCTCGCCTGTGACCGCGCTCCTCGGACCGCGTCAATGCGGAAAGACAACACTGGCGCGCCAACTGGCACAGGATCAAACTGCAACTTTCTTTGATCTTGAGTCCCTGCCCGACCAGCGCCGCCTGCAAAACCCTGAGATGGTGCTTGGCGCGCTCGCTGGCCTGATCGTTCTTGATGAAATCCAGATCATGCCCGATCTGTTCCGCGTCCTGCGCGTTCTGGTGGATAGACCCGAAAACAAGGCGAGGTTCTTGATCCTCGGAAGCGCATCGCCTGTGTTGATCAAATCCATTTCCGAAACCCTCGCGGGGCGCGTCGAATTCATCGAACTCAGCGGGTTTGACCTCTCGGAAACAGGCGTAAAAAAATGGGAATCGCTCTGGTTGCGCGGCAGTTTTCCACGCTCGTTCCTAGCCGAGACCGAATCAGATAGTCTGGTTTGGCGCGAGGGATTTATCCGCACTTTCCTCGAACGTGACATCCCCCAACTTGGCATTAACATCCCTCCCGCCGCCCTGCGCCGATTCTGGACAATGCTTGCCCACTACCACGGCCAAACGTGGAACGCGGCGGAACTTTCGCGTTCGATGGGACTTTCCGATAAAACCGTCCGTTCTTATCTTGACATTTTAACAGGCGCTTTCATGGTCAGGCAACTCCAACCTTGGTACGAGAATATCGGCAAGCGGCAGGTGAAAGCGCCAAAGATTTATTTCCGTGACACGGGTTTGCTACACAGTTTGCTCGATATTCCAGATAAATCCAGCCTGTTCGGCAATCCGAAATCGGGCGCATCCTGGGAGGGTTTTGCTTTGGAGCAAATCCTCCAGGTAGTGCGCCCCTCGCAAGCCTGGTATTGGGGTGTGCATGGCAGGGCGGAACTGGATTTCCTGTTCACGAGCAAGGGCAAGCGATACGGCGTTGAGATCAAATTTAGCGAAGCGCCTGCCGTGACAACTTCCATGCGGACAGCAATTGATGATTTATCTCTGAAACAACTTTGGATTGTTTATCCTGGCAAACACGCGCAAGAAATTGATAAAAAGATTTCGCTTTTGCCAATCACTGAAATCGAAAACCTCAAATCAGTCTGACCTTGCAGATTGCCGTAGATCGCCAGACCATCCAACTACGTAACTACCGAACTATGCAACTCCGAAAACCCATGTTTTTATTCTACTTCTCCATCACCCTCGCCATTTGCTCCAGCGCGCTGTATCACTTTGTTGCCAAGAGCACGCCAGCCAATGTCAATTTCTCCGTGTCCCTCCTCGTGACCTACGCGGTCGCGTTCGGCGTCGTCCTGTTGACGCTCCTCTTCTTTCCCATGCCGAACGGACTGGCCTACGAATTGCAGCAACTCAACTGGGCGAGCATCGGACTCGCCATCGCCATCGTCGGCATCGAATTTGGCTTCCTGCTTGTCTACCGTTCGGGCTGGCATCTCGGTCTCGCCGCCGTGCTGACCAACGTGGTCGCGTCGCTCATCCTTGTCCCTGTGGCGATCTTCTTTTTCAAGGACAAAATCTCCTGGGTGAATATTCTTGGGATTTTTGTTTGTCTGGTTGGGCTGGTTATGCTAAACTGGAAACGATGAGGATTTTGATATGTCAATAACTTTCACTTTCGCAGGCGATGAAGCGGGAAACGCAAGTTTCAATTTCAAAAAAGGAGCATCCCGCTATTTTGTCGTTGCTGTTGTCGCAACGCAGGACGCCGATGGACTTCGCTCTGTTTTGGAAGAATTACGCGAACGGGAGAATTTTTCACAGGAATTTGAATTTCATTTCAATGCCTTGACTTCCAAAAAACTTCGCGAGAAAACGCTGTCAGCGCTCAAGAGCGCCGACTTTAAATCTTGGGCGCTTATCGTGGATAAAGCCACGATCTCCCCGCCGCTTCGCGCCCTGACAGGAATGGAACTGTACCTCTTTATGGTCGCAGAACTCATTAGCCGTATCCCTGTGGCGGTTCGCGAGAAAGGCACTCTGATTTTGGATGAAGTTGGGTCGGCAGAAGTGGCATTGGTCAGACTGAAGCGCATGTTGAAAGCGCATGGCATTCGACATGGATTTAGCCGTATTTTCTTCCGCCGCTCGCGCAGCGAAGACCTGATCCAAGTCGCGGATTTGATGGCAGGCGCGATCCTTCGCCGTGATGCGAAAAATGACCCAGAAGCATTTGATTACGTAAAGGATAAATTGGTGGATGTATTCGAGTATTAAAGCAACCCGTCTCGCTAGCCTTGTCCATCAACATAGATGGGGGCAGGCGGCCACAGTCGGCCACTTTTCGCGAGACGGGAGAAGCCTTTCGACTTTTACGCATTAATAATACATATTTTCTCCCTCGGAGTCAAGCCAAATTTCATGGACATCCTCTCCCGCCTCAAATCAGCCGCCCGCATCCTCCTCAAGGGCGACCCCAAAAAGAAAAACCGCAACCCCATCCCCGCCATCACGGACGAGGAAGTGGCGGAGATCAAGCAGTTCTTCCCGCGCGAGAAGTTCTTCATCTTCGGCCACGCCCGTTCAGGGACGACCCTGCTCATGCGCCTCGCCCGCCTGCACCCCGAAGTGCATTGCAATTATCAGGCGCACTTCTTCACGCGCTATCCGTTGCTCAAGTCGCTGGTCAACACGCCCGATGCGGAGGAGTGGCTGGCGCGCAAATCCAACCGCTGGAATTACGGACGCGACCTCTCGCCGCTCGTCCTGCGCGCCACCGCGGACGTGATCCTCGAACGCGACGCCGCCCGCGAAGGGAAGATGATCGTTGGCGACAAAAGCCCCTCGTCCACGATTCACGGTCAGGCCGTGCGGGACATGCACGCGGTCTACCCCGACGCGAAACTGATCTACATCGTCCGCGACGGGCGCGACGTCCTCATCTCGGAACGCTTCCGCAACTTCGTGGAGGAATCCAAATTCCTGACTCCCGAAGACCAACGCATCCTCGCGGACCTCCGAGCGGACTCTGCTCCGTTCAGCGACGGCCGCCGCTCGATCTTCACCGAGACCTTCATTCGCCGCGTGGCCCAGGGCTGGGTCGCCAACCTGACCGAGACCGAAGCCGAAGCCCATCGCCTGTACCGCGAAATTTATTTCGCCCTGCGCTACGAAGACCTGCTCTCGTCCCCCTTCGATGAAATGACCAAACTCTGGAAATTCCTCGGCGCGAAAAAAATCAACAAATCGCTCGCGAAAGACATCCAAACCGAAATGTCCTCCAACCCCGACGAGGAATGGCAATCGCAACGCAACGGCGACATCTCCTCCTTCCTCCCGAAGGGACAGGCCGGCAACTGGTCGCGTCTCTTCACCGCGCGCGACAGGACTGTCTTCAAAGAGGTCGCGGGCGCGATGTTGGTCAAATGGGGATACGAGAAAAATAACGATTGGTAATGGTCGGGGCGGACCTATGTGTCCGCCCATCGATTTTTGGGGGCTTGTGTAAATTTGCAGTATAATTGCAAAATTGCACAAACAGACGATGAGCGAAAATTATATCCCCCGAAGTCTCGAACCTGTTCTGCAAAAAGCCCTCCGCGAGTTTCCTGCGGCGGCGGTTGTGGGACCGCGCCAATCGGGAAAGACCACCTTGCTCAAGCGGCTCCTGGAAACGCGCTATTCCATCGTCTCGCTGGAGCCGCCCGATGTCCGCGCGGCCGCGTTGATGGATCCGCGCGGATTCCTGAATCTGAATCCGCCTCCCGTCGTCTTCGATGAAATCCAATACGCGCCTGAGTTGCTTCCCTATATCAAAGAGAAAATAGACGCAAGCCGCGACCGTGTGGGTCAGTATGTTCTCACAGGTTCGCAAAACCTGCTCCTCATGCAACAAGTCACCGAGAGCCTGGCGGGCCGCGTGGCCGTGCTGAAACTGTTGCCTCTTTCGCGTTGGGAGTTGGGCGGACAAGCCGGGCGCGCCCTTCCTTGGGAGAAAAAAACGAAACCCTTCCTGCCCCAATCCCAGCCCGAATTGTGGACACAAATTTTGCGCGGCTTTTATCCCGAATTGGCGAGCCTTCCAAATCGGGATTTCCGCCTGTGGTACGCGAGCTACATCCAAACCTATCTGGAAAGGGATGTTCGCAACCTGCGAAACATCGGCGACCTGACCCAATTCCAAACCTTCCTGCGGGCATTGGCGGCGCGGGGCGCGCAAATCCTGAACATCAGCGACCTGGCGCGGGATGTGGGCGTTTCGGTCAACACCGCCAAGGATTGGATTTCCCTGCTCGAAGCGAGTTTTCAGGTTTTTTTCCTGCGTCCTTATTATGCCAACATTGGAAAACGACTCGTCAAAGCGCCGAAGGTTTTTTTCACCGACACGGGCTTGCTCTGCTATCTCGTCGGCCTGCGTGACGTGGAACACGCCATGAGCGGTCCCATGGGCGGCGCGATCTTTGAGAACCTGGTCGTGGCAGACATTCTCAAAATCTTCCTTCACCGCGGCGAGGAACCCGCCATGTATTATTGGCGCACCTCGCACGGCTCCGAAGTGGATTTAATTATCAAAACCCAATCGGGACTCCTGCCGCTGGAGATCAAACAAACCGAGACGCCGCGTCCCGAAATGGCAAAGGGAATCGCTTCTTTCAAAGTGGATTTTGGAAAGAAAGCCGCGTCGGGATACGTGGTTTTCCCTGGCGAGGTGGTTCTACCGCTGGCGGAAAACATCTCCGCGTTGCCGCTGGCTCACTTGTGAAGGAAGTTTGCAATGGCGACATCATTTCACATCCGCCACTACAACCCCGAAACCGATCTCTCCTCCCTCTCGCGCATGTTGACCGAGATCGAGTCCATTGACCGCGATGGCGAGGAGACATCCGAGGAATTCCTGCGCTCGATGACCGAATGGCGGAATTTTGATCCCGACCAAAATGTGTGGGTGGCGGAATTGGATGGAACCTTCGTCGGCTACGGACAGGTCCTGCCGCGTACGGAAAGCCCATCCACGGTTTACGTTGTTGTGCATCCCAATCAGCGCAGGCAGGGACTCGGCAACCAATTGCTGGCGCTCGCCCTCTCCCGCCTCGACGCGAGCGAGCATTACAAGACGATTCTGATTTATGCCAACGGACACAACGCGGCCTCCCTCGCCTTCCTCGCTCATAATGGCTTTGATGTGGCTGGCACGTCGGGCGTCATGGTCGCGCCTGTGGCGGAACTTCCCCAAGCCGAAATTCCGGCAGGCTTCGTGATTCGCCGCTACCTCGATTTGGAGAATCCGAATCCCGACATTGTTGTACAGGCATTGGATCAATGTTACAAAGACCAGGTGGGACATCACCAAAACGTCACGAGCGCGGATCGCTACATGGATTACTACGGCGCGGAGGGAATCCACCTGCTCTTCGAGGCGGGCGGAAAATTGATCGGTATCTGCGCCGCGAAACCCGAAGGCAAAACCGGTGAGCACGGTGTCTCTGATCTCCTCGACGCGCCTGGCCTGATCGAAGAGCATCGTCATCGCGGCTACCAGCATTTCCTCGCCCTCGCCGTGATGAACTGGCTGCGCGCCAACGCCGCGCGCCCCATCACGCTCGAATATTGGGGAGATGACGAGCAAGCCATCGCCATCTATCGCGGACTTGGATTCGAGTTGGTCAGCGAACTGTTGACCTACCAGAAGGAACTCGCATGAAATTCCTCATTGCTCTCGACCAGTACCGCAACATTCATGTTGCCTCTTGGGGCAAGATAAATCTTGCGGTCCTAAAAAGGTTTTGATATGAAATTTCTCATCGCCGGTCTCGGCTCTATCGGACGTCGACACTTTCGCAACCTGATTGCCCTCGGACACAAAGACATCCTCCTCCTCCGCAGTCACCGCGCCACATTGCCCGATGACGAACTGGCGGGCTACCCTGTGGAGAGCGACATCCACGCCGCGCTGGAGAATCACAGGCCCGACGCGGTCATCGTGGCCAACCCGACCTCCCTGCACATGGACATCGCCATCCCAGCCGCGCGAGCCGGGTGCGCTATTTTGCTTGAGAAACCCATCGCCGATTCGGTGGCGCGCGTGAATGAACTTCGTCTCGCCGCCGCGCAGGGAGGGAGCAAAATTTTGGTGGGATTCCAATTCCGCTATCATCCCACTCTCAACAAGGCGCGCGAATTAATTCAAGATAACGCGCTCGGAAAAATTCTCACGGTCCACGCGCATTGGGGCGAGTACTTGCCTCAGTGGCACCCGTGGGAGGACTACCGCCAGGGTTACGCGGCGCGCGCCGACCTGGGCGGGGGCGTCATCCGCACGCTCACTCATCCGTTGGATTACCTGCGCTACCTCATCGGCGAGGTCG
The DNA here is from genome assembly GCA_964625215.1 of uncultured Anaerolineaceae bacterium. GTDB lineage: Bacteria > Chloroflexota > Anaerolineae > Anaerolineales > Villigracilaceae > Denitrolinea. The sequence goes on from CAZVAX010000106.1 coordinate 7,984, forward strand.
AGGCGGTGTGGTCGTTCAATGGACGCGTCTCCTCGCTGGAGATGGATGTGGAGGACATGGCCGAAATCGGGTTAAAATTCGCGGGCGGCGCGATTGGAGGGGTGCATTTGAATTACGTGCAGAGACCGCCGACTCATCGTCTCGAAATCGTCGGCACGAACGGGACTCTGCGCTGGGACAACGCCGACGGCATCCTGCATTTCTACAAATTCCCCGCCGCCTTCGGCACGTTCAGCGACAATCCCCCCGCGCCCATCGTCGAGACGTTCGCGCCGCCCGAGGGCTTTGAGCGGAACCAGCTATTTTTGGCGCAAACGCGTCATTTCGTGGAAGCCGCTTCGGGGGAGGTCGAACCGAGGTGTACGTTAGCGGATGGCGCGGTGGCCCTTCGTCTCGCGTTGGCCGCGCAAGAGTCGCAAAAGTCGGGGCAGGTTATCAACTTCTAATTCAATCCGCAGGTTGAATATGTCGAAGTACTCCAAATCTATGAGCGCGGAAATCAAAATTGTACTGGCAACGCTTGGTGTCTTGGCCTGTCTTTTTTTGTATCAAATTATGTATGACCCTTTGTCGCCATACATGAATCGTAAGAAATTGGACAGTATCCAGGTTGAGTTTGATGTGGCAAAAGAAAAGTGGAACTCCGAACACATCGAAAACTATTCTTATGAAGTTCTATATTCTGTTCCCATGTGGGGAGGTTGCGGCGCAAAATTAACCGTAAAGCAAGGGAAACTTGTCGAGGTTATAGAAACAATGCATGGTGGAATTGACAAACTGCCCACGCCTATCGCTTTATCCCAAGATCAATGGGATAGTGATTACTGCGATTACTCGAAAGGTCTCACGATTCCCGAAGTGTTCTATGATGTTGAAAAAATAATAAAATCAAATTGGTCGCTGGAAGTGGTTTTCGATGAGCAATTTGGCTTTATTGCCCAATATTATGGAAGTCCAAATATACGAAATGGACTTCTCAATGGCTACATTACTGAAAGTGAATTTGGATACACTTTTAGTAACTTTCAATGCCTAGATGGCACAACACCATGACACCAATACTCATTGATGCCACTAGGAAAAACAAAATTCAATTACTGAATTTTGAAGTATAATTTGCGGGCAATTGACAACCTGCGGGGCTCCAATGTCTTCAGACGTTGGGCGCCGAAACTAAATCACGGAGTAATTCACAATGGCAAAAGCAAAACTGATCCCTCCCTACGGCGGTAAGCTAGTTAACCTGGTCGTCGAAGGGAAAGAGCGCGAGGAACTTCTGGCCCGCGCCTCCAAACTGCCCTCGATCAAGATCACCATGCGCAACCTGTGCGACCTGGAACTGATTGCCTCGGGCGGATTCTCCCCCCTGACCTCCTTCATGGGTAAGGCCGACTACGAGCGCGTGTTGCACGAAATGCGTCTCGCCGATGGGACGCTCTTCCCCCTGCCCATCACGTTGACCGCCGACCCGAAGGAACTTCCCTCCGTTGGTGAGGAACTTGTGTTGCGCAACGCCAACAACGATGTGATCGCTATCATGCAGCTGGACGAGGTTTATCACTGGGACGCCGCGACCGAAGCCACGCTGGCCTACGGCTCGAACGACTCGAAGCACCCGATGGTCTCTGAGATGGCGCGTTGGGGCAAGGTCTGTATCTCCGGCCCGATGAAGGTCGTCAACATGCCGAAGTACTACGACTTCGTCAACCTGCGCCAGACGCCCGCCCAGGTGCGCGCCCTGCTTGAAGACATGGGACACGACAACGTGGTCGCGTTCCAGACCCGCAACCCCCTGCACCGCATTCACGAGGAACTGACCAAGCGCGCCGCCGCCCAGGTGAAGGGCTCGCTTCTCGTCCACCCCGTGGTGGGCATGACCAAACCGGGCGACGTGGACCACTACACCCGCGTCCGCACCTACAAGGCCTTGGTTGATAACTACTATGATAAGAAAGATACCCTGCTCAGCCTGCTCCCGCTTGCCATGCGCATGGCTGGTCCGCGTGAGGCTCTGCTCCACGCCATCATCCGCCGCAACCACGGCGTGAACCACTTCATCGTCGGACGCGACCATGCGGGGCCCGGGAACGATAGTTCGGGCAAGCCGTTCTATGGTCCGTACGACGCGCAGGAAGTCATGCAGAAGTACGAAGCCGAGTTGGGCGTCAAGATGATCCCGTTCGAAATGCTCGTTTATCTCCCCGACGAAGATCGCTACGTTGAAGAGAAGGATGTTCCCAAGGGCGCCAAGACCGCCAACATCTCCGGCACGCAGGTGCGCGACGATTACCTCGCCAAGGGCAAACTGCTCCCGGCGTGGTTCACCCGCCCCGAGACCGCCGAGATTTTGCGCGAGATGTATCCGCCGCGCCACAAGCAGGGCTTCTGCATTTGGTTCACCGGCCTGAGCGGCTCCGGCAAGTCGGCCACCGCCGCGGTGGTCACGTCGCTCCTGCTCGAGCGCGGCCGCGAGATCGCCATCCTCGACGGCGACGTGGTGCGCACGCACTTGAGCAAGGGTCTCGGCTTCAGCAAGGAAGACCGCGACACGAATATCATCCGTATCGGCTTCGTGGCCGGCGAGATCGCCCACGCGGGCGGCACCGTCATCTGCGCGGCCATTAGTCCGTATCGCGCCACCCGCGCTGAGGCGCGCAAGATGGTTGGCGAGAACTTCGTGGAAGTCTACATGGACACCCCGGTCGAAGTCTGCGAACAGCGCGACGTGAAGGGCCTGTATGCCAAAGCCCGCCAGGCGATGGTGGACGGCAAACCGATGGGCTTCACCGGCGTGGACGATCCGTACGAACCGCCGATTGAGCCCGAGATCACCATCCAGGGTTACGGCGCGTCCCCCGAAGATAACGCCCGCAAGATCATCGCGTATCTCGAAAAGCAGGGCTACATCCTGCCGCAGTAAGATTTCACCACAGAGAGCACGGACGCTTCGCGCAGAGATTTTTCTCCGTGCTCTCTGTGTTCTCTGTGGTAAAACAGATTCGTGACTGCCACAAAACTCCGCCTCGCTTCACTCTTAACGTTGGGCCTGCTCGCGGCAATCGGGGGATTTCTCATCATCCAAGCGACTCCCGACGGACTCGGCCTCTCCGACGATTCCATCGCGTACGTGGCGGGGGCGCGCAGTCTGCTCGCGGGCGAGGGCTACCGCGAAGCCTGGCTCGAAACGAACGGACCTGTCACCCACTTCCCTCCCGCGTTTTCTGGAACCCTCGCGCTCATTGGCCTGGCGGATATTGATCCGCTCAATGGCGCGCGCCTGCTCAACACGTTGCTGTTCGGCGTCAACGCGGCGTTGCTCGGCCTGCTCGCCTGGCGCATGACCCAATCCTCCGTGGCGGGGATGGTCGCGGCCGCGCTGTTCATCGCCAACGACTCGTTGTTGCGCGTCCATGCCGTGGCAATGAGCGAGCCGCTGTTTTTGTTTTTTAGCCTGCTGGCATTTTTGAGTTTTGATATTTCCCTCTCCCCCCGGGAGAGGGGCAGGGGTGAGGGTTGGCTTGTCGCCACCGGCCTGCTCACCTCCCTCGCCTACCTGACGCGCTACTCTGGCCTCGCCCTCGTTGCTACCTTCGTGGTCGCCCTCATTCTCTTGAATGACACATGGAAAAAACGCCTGATCTCGGTTGCCATTTACCTCATCAGTTTTGCGCCGCTCGTTCTGGCGTGGAGTGTCCGCAACCGACTGATCGCGGGCAACGCCACCAACCGCACCACGCTCTGGCACCCGGTCACGCCCGAGACGTTGGAGGAGGGACTGCGTACCTTCGCGACGTTCCTCGTCCCGGTGGAAGAGTGGCGGCAGGTGTTGTTCAAGAACCAGACTATTTTTGTTGGAATCATTGTTGTCATTGCGCTGGCAGTTTTGACGTGGATCATGGTTAATGGATTGCGCCGTTTCTTCAAACCGTCCACATCCATGCTGGAGGCGATCGGATTGACCAACGGGCTGTACATCTTCGGCTACATGGCCTCGATCTTCGCCTCGATCAGTCTCTTCGACGCCAGCACGCCGTTGAAGGTGAGAATCCTTGCGCCGGTGTTTGTGTCGCTGTTGCTGTTGCTGGTCAACGCGGGGACGTGGGTGTGGAGACGGTGGGGGAGCGCGGGGCGCGTCGCGGTGGGGGTGGCGGCGATGTTCGTCTTTAGCGTATCCGCTGTGGGTCAGGCGCGAAGCGTGACGGAGTTGTCGAAAGGCGGGACGGGATTCGCGTCGTTCAAATGGTATGATTCGAAAGTGATGGCCTACCTGCGTGACATGCCCGCCGGGACGATCATCTACACTAACGAGCCGGGCGCGGTGTACCTCTACACCAACCATCCCTGTCGCGTGTTGCCCAGCCGGGTTGATCCTGTGACTGGACTCGAACAGCCCAACTTCGAGCAGGGCGCGGAAGCGATTCGTCGTCACGTCCAATCAGGTTACGGCTTTCTGGTGTTATTCGATGTGGACGAGACTTCGCCCGATGTGGCGTTGTTGACCGAAGGCTTGTATCCGATTCTAAAATCCGGCGGCGATGTGATCTATTACGCGCCGCCGCCCTAATCTTGCTCGTCATTGCGAGGGCGTGTTCTTCCGCCCGAAGCAATCTCCTCATTGACGAGGGGATTGCTTCGTCGCTACGCTCCTCCATTAGACTTAGGATATCACCTCTGCCACCAGGGACTGAGCAAGTCT
>CAZVAX010000107.1:0-12628 GCA_964625215.1 uncultured Anaerolineaceae bacterium
TCGGCGTGACCAAACGCCACCGCCCCGACTCCTTCCTCCTCACCCACGCCGTGGATGGCTTCTCCCTGGCCCTCGACTTCAAAGTCCGCCGCCGCGAGGAGATGTCGAAGATGTTGCAGGAGTTCGACCAGATCGTCGTGGAGGCGGGTGGACGTTTCTACTTTGCCAAGAACAGCGAAACCACTTCTGAAACCGCGCTTAAATTCTACGGAGAAGAAACGGTGGAAAAATTCAAGAAACTCAAAAAACGCTGTGACCCGGATGGGTTGCTCGAATCAGACTTGTATCGCAGAATTTTTGGATGATGTTGGGGAGGACCTACGTGTCCGCCCAGGGCAGTCACGCAGGGCTGCCCCTACTCGTCCGCCCAGGGCAGTCACGCAGGACTGCCCCTACTCGTCCGCCCCTCGGAATTAACGGTATGCAATTAGATATTCTCAACCTCGGCCTCATTGACTACGAACGCGCCTGGAAATTGCAGGACGAATATGCCGCGCAGATCGCGGCGGGGACGCGCCCGCCGACTCTGCTACTCCTCGAACATCCCCACACCTTCACCTTTGGCCGCAGAGGCAACCCCGAAAACCTGCTCTGGTCGCCCGAAGAGTTGACGCGCCGCGGCGTCGGAGTCCATTGGGTGGATCGCGGCGGCGACGTAACCTATCACGGGCCGGGGCAACTCGTGGGTTACCCCCTCCTGCCCCTCTCTCCTATCTCCTATCTCGCATCGAATCAAGACACTGGCAGAATACCCGATTCGGACTATGTCGGCTACATCCGCAATCTCGAAAAGACCCTCATCCTCGCCCTCGCCCGCCTCGGACTGGTTGCCGGTCAAGTTCCGGGTCTCACTGGCGTGTGGGTGCAGGCCGACGTGTATTCGCGTTGCCCGCGCTGTCGCCCAGAGGACCGGTCAAAGCCCGCCAAGGTCGCGGCCATCGGGGTCAAGGTGGACGCGAGGGGAGTGACGCGGCACGGGTTCGCGTTGAATGTCGCGCCGGACATGGAATACTTCGAGGGCATTGTCGCCTGCGGTCTAGCCGATCATCCCGTCGTCTCATTGGCCGACCTGCTCTCTCCCGTCCCTTCGATGGAGCGCGTCAAAACCGAAGTGAGAACCGCTTTTGTGGAGGCGTTCGGCTATGAAACAAAAGCGGGCTGAACCTCGTTCCATTCAAGAATACTTTCGTTGACTTTTTTGAACGAACCTTGTACACTAGGCAAAAGAACACCACGGAGGCAGAGAAATGGCTGGCAAATTCCAATTCATCATGCGATCCGGACCGACACCCGGCGCCACCTACCCCCTGGAGGGCGAATCGCTCACCATCGGGCGGGAGGCGTCGAACCACATCCAGATCAACGACGCCGAAATTTCGCGGCGACACTCGCGTTTGCAATTTCAGGGCGGAAAGTATGTGATCGAGGATCTCGGCTCCACCAACGGAACCTACGTGAACGGACAACGGCTGGCCGCGCCCTACGTTCTGAAGCCTGGCGACGTGGTCTCGTTTGGCGAACAGATCGTACTGGCCTTCGAGTCCAGCGACCATGACCCCGCCGCCACGGTCGCCACCTCGCGCACCGCCGTTGCCCCGCCTCCTGCTCCCGTCGGCTACGCGGGACAGGTCCCAGCCGGTTACCCCGCGCAACAACCCGTCAAAAAGATGAATCCCCTGCCAATCATAGTTGTGGCAGGAATCGTCATCCTGATCTGCGCCTGCATCCTCTTCTTCGTATGGGTGGATTACACCAGAAACTGGTGCAACGTGATCCCAATTTTGGATGGTTGTCAATAAACACAAAATCCCGCCGAGGTTGGCGGGATTTTTTATAGCCTGTGGGCGGGATGGAATCCCGCCTTACGCGTCCAGATGATACGTGTGATACGGATTCTTGCACGGGTTGCCCCAGGCGATGTGCATCTCGCGCGCCGTGAGGTCAATCACCAGCGAGTTGATGGTCTTCTCGCGGTCGAGCGGATTTTTCAAGTCAATGGCGTGATTGCAGATCGAGTTGGGGAAATTGACGTGGTCGCGCTGGATGGCCTGCAAGGACTTGATGGTGTGAGTTTCCTCGTGCTTCACCTGCCGCAAGGCGCGGAAGTAACGCACGCGCGAGGAGATCAACTCCTCGGGGTCTTTTTCGATGGTTTTCATGGTTTCGTTCAAAAAGTGATTCGTGTGCACCATGTATCCATCCTCCCCGTACAGGATGGCGAACTTGCGCGCCGACACCTCCACGCTGTAAATCTCGCCGCTTTCGTGGAAGATGAGGTGGTTATAGCCCGCCGCCCGGTGCGACACCAACGCCGAACGGATCGCGTCTCCCGGGGTCTTGGCGGCCAACACCGCGCGTGAAACCAGGATACGCGGGATGCCGATACGCGAGTCGTTTGGGTAGACCGAGTCGCAGAACTGCGCGATGCCGTAGGCGTTGAATCCGATGTTTGGCAGGAGCCCGCCATACGTCATGGCAAGATACGGCGGATCCTCCTTCGGCGTGGCGTGGATTACCAGCACGTCATCCTCGTCCTCGGGCAACCAATCCTCGTTGTGCGCGCCCAGCACGTGACCGTCCGCGGTGCGCATTTCGTTGACCGCGAAACTGGTGCAACGCGAAAGGTGGAGCGCGTCCATCGTCACCGCCTCCATGGCGTGAAGCACGGCCAACTCATCGAAGTTGACTCCCGCGCCCTCGGCCATGCCGGTCATTTCATCCACGTACTGGGGATACCGCTCCTGCGCGAAGGGGATGAACTTGCGCGCCTGGATCTGCGCGCCCTCCCAGGTCAACGCGAGCTCTGCGTAGGCCATCTCCAACAGGCTGCGCGCGTTTTCGACGCTGTGGTTGATCTGTTTCCTGGCCGCCTCGCCAAACTGACGTCCCATCTCGCGGTACGTGCCGGAGATGCGAACCAACGGCGGAGGCGTGGTGTGAATGGGGGTATTGAGTTGATCTTTTTTGGGGGACATGGATTACCTCTGAAACAAAAAGCCTGCCCCGAATGTTCGGAGCAGGCCAAATTCTAACACAGCGACAGATTACGACGCCGGAGGCAGGGGTTCGCCCGGCTCGACCGTGACCGGAGCGGGCGCGGCCGCCACAGACGGGTAGGCCCGCGAGCCGAACATCGTCAACGCCACCGCGCCGATGCCCACCAACGCCACCAGGAACTCGATCATCCAACCCGCGCAGGGGATGATTCCCAGCCCGCCCACGATGAGCATACCCAGGAAGGTTCCAAAACCAGCCGAGAGCGCGGGAGGCCAAGTCTGGTCAATGGCGCGGGTGAGACGTTCGCCGATTTCCATGCCAAGCGAAACGACGCCCAACACCCAAGCCAGCGGAAGCAGGATAAACACCGCCAGCAACGCGACAGGAATCAGGATAACGGTAATGAACATCACCAGGATGGCGAAGAAAACCAGAAGCCCGGCCCCGCCCGAAATGAGCGGTTGACGGAATGCCGTCTGGGCGACGCGGTCCATTTGTGGATGGAGGAAAAGCGTCAGCAACATCGCCAACAATCCCATGACGAGCGCCACGAAGAAGGCCGAGATCGCCTGCCCGATGGGATTGAAGGAGGTATCCACCCGCGCTGGTTCGGGCGGATTCGGCACATCCGGCGCGGGGATTTCAATGGCCGGTTCCTCGCGAACCTCGCCCTCCACGCGCGACCCCTCCGCGCGGGTGAACGATCCGCCCACAGTCACCAGGTCGCCTTTCACCACAGCATCCGCGCCCAACGAACCGGAACCGCCGAAGAGCGCCACATCCTGTTCCACCGTGCCGTTGATGGTGACGTTGCCGCCAAAGACGATGACGCTGCCTTCAACAACGGCGTCCTCCTGCACTTCCACGTTGCCGCCAAAGACCACCAGGTCGCCCGACAACGTGTCGCCGCTTTCCACGGTGTAATTGCCGCCAAAAATGACCGGCCCGCCATCGAGCGGTTCCAAGGCATACGCGGGCGCGGCGGGAATCAGCAGTAGCGCCAGGGCCGCAAAAACAGAGAATAGTTTCATTACAGGTTTCATACGCTTACACTCCTCGCGGTAAACCGCGAAAATCTCCAAATAGACACCGCCCACAACAGGCTAAAACCGCTCACCGCGGAAACGAACACCAGCCAGGCGAAGGGCGGAATGAGGCCCGGCACAACGCGCGCCAGGATCGAACCGATATCGCTAAGGGCTTCCAAGATCGAAACCAGGCTTAGGAAAAATCCGAGGGTCGCCGCGATCCACTCGGCCGGCGAACCCAGGAAACTGACCAGGTACGGAGCCGCGAACCAGCCTGTCAATCCCAGCCCGCCAAAGGCCAGGATCATCACGCCCACCAGACGGTTGCGCGCCTCGATCACGCGCCGGCGCGCCAGGCGTTTTTGGAAGCGCGCCGTGAACCCCGGGGCGGGCGCGGCCAGTTTCACCGAGCGCAATTCCAGGTTCACCTCGGCCAGCGCGGCGCAATGCTCGCAGGACTGCACGTGCAACTGCAGGTCGCGCTTCTCTTCGTTGTTCAGGGGCTGTTCATTCAACAGCCAATCTTCAAAAGGCCGGTGATTCATGGGGCCTCCTTTCGAGGCGGGAGGGTTGAACCGCAGATTCTTCCCATCGTTTTCCGAGCGCCAGGCGGGCGCGATGCAGTCGGCTCTTCACGGCGCTCACCGTTAAACCAAGCGACTCGGCGATCTCCACTTCCGACGCGTCGTGCCAGTAACGCATGACGATGGCGGCGCGGTCGGTCTCGTCGAGCGAGGCGAGGATTCCGTGCAACTTGTCCTTCTCCTCCTTGCGGATCGACTCGCGCTCCGGGTTGGGCGCGTCCGCATCGGGGAGATCGAACGACATGCCATCCTCGTCCTCCTCGTCAATCGAAAACATCGAGAACTTCCGGCGGCGCAACCGGTCAATGCAATAGTGCGCCGCAATGGACAGAAGCCAGGTGGCAAAGGAGCGTTTCGCGTCGTACCGGTCCAGGTGTTGGTAGGCCCGCAGGAAGGTTTCCTGCGCGGCATCCTCCGCCGACTCTGGCTCGCCGAGCATTCGATAACACAGGTTGTAAACCGGCTTCTGGTACGCCTCCACCAACTGCGTGAAAGCCTGGTCGTCGCCTTTTTGAGCCTGGGCAACCCAGGCCTGTTCTTCGTTCACGCATTCTCCTTGTTTCTGATTACTCTACGCACAAACGAAGGGAAAGTTGCGTGTTACGTGTTGCGTAGTACGTAACACGCAACCTTACGCAATACGGATTAAGGGGCAGCCTCGACGGCCCACCCGCGCCTAACTTCTATCTTCTATCCCGCATCTCACCCGACCCCGAACCGGCCCGGCCCTAGTGGATGTGTTCGCCGCCGAGGTTTTCCGGCCCTAGCAAATGACGCCACCCCCCGAGGCGGTGACTGTACAACGCCAGCCCGGCCGCGATGGCCGTGGTGACGGGAACCGCCGCGATCAGTCCCAGCGAACCGACGAGGGTACGGACCACTTCCTCGGCGATGAATTCGTAGTTGAGCAGGGTGGCGTAGTCGCCGCGGTTGAGGGAGAACATCAGCAGGGTGGGGAGCGAAGCGCCGGCGTAGGCCAAAACCAGGGTGTTGACGGTAGCCGCTACGTGGTCCTGCCCGATGCGCAGGGCGCGCTCCACGAGGGCGCGGAATCCGAGCGCCTCGTCTGTGGCGTGGAGTTCGAAGACCGCGGAGGATTGGGTCGTCACCAAATCATCGAGAACCCCGAGCGCGCCGATGATCATCCCGCCGAGCATCAGGCCGCGCAGGTTGATCGTGACCGAGGACATTTGGATGAGGAAGAGGGCCTCCTCGGTTCCGACTCCGCTCATGCGCGTCAGGTTGATCGAGAGCCAGGCCAGTGTGCCGGTGAGAACGAGGATGACGATCATGCCGAGGACGGAGGCGTGGGTTTTGAGGGTCCAGCCGTAGGTGACGTAGAGCGTGACCGTGAGCAGGATGGCCGCGCCGATGATGCTGACGCGCACGGGGTCTTCGCCGGTAAGGATATGCGGGATGATGTATTTGATGATGACCAACAGGCTAAAGGCCATCGCCAGCAAACTGCGGAGGCCCTTCCACTTTCCGGTGACGATGATGGCAATGGCGAAGGCAACGGCCAGCCAACCGAGCATGGGCGTGCGGACGTAATCGGCGAAATAGACATTGACCACGCCATCCGGCCGCACGCTGACCGAGACGAGGATCACGTCGCCCGCGTCGAAGCCGACGTTGGATGGGATGACCTGGCGTTTGCCGTAATCAATCTCGAAGGGGAGGCCGGCGTATTCGCCGTCGAGAATCCGCACGCTCAAAATTTGGTAATGCTGGAGCGTGCCGCCCAGATCAATCTCGCCCTCCTCCAGGATGGAGGTCACTTCGGCCTTGGCCGTCCCCGCGCCGAGAGGCATGCCCGCCGCTTCGGGGAGGGAGGTTTGGAAGAAGTAGGGGATGCCCCAAACGATGAAGGCGGCGAGGAGGATGACGACAACAAGCCCGGCAATGACGAGCCAGCGGAGGTGGGAGTTGGTTTGCATGGCGGGATTGTAATGCGATTCAGCGAGTCAGGGATTCAGTGGTGTGTATTGCGTGTTACGTAACCTGTTGCGCCAGCCTTACGCACTACGAACCACGCAACACGGTTTCATCCTTCATCCCTTGTGTTCAATCTTCCCAATTAACGCGATGCTCGCCAGCGCGAAGAAACCGCCGAAGAAGAACAGCCACATATACCCCATCCACGCGCCGGGATCGGCGTTGTTGAAAAAATCAATGCCCGCGCCGGAGAGACGCGCCGCCACGCCCGCGCCGGCGGTGGCGAGATTGGTCAGGCCGAGGTACTTGCCCGCTTCGTCGGGAGGCGCGAGTCGGTTGGCGAGAGTCCAGTTGGCGGTGAGGAATACGCCCACGCCCGCGCCGAGGACGCTTCCGAAGAGGAACAGGGTCGCTTGCGAACGCGCGAACCACAGCAGGGCCGATCCCAGCGCGGCGACCACGCTTGCCAAAATCAACGTGCGGCGCATCCCGATTTTGTGGATCAGCCAACTGCCGAACATGGCCGAGCCGATCAACGCGACCATGACGATGCCGAGCAAAATGCCCGTGTCGCGCGGCGGGTCGGATACGACGAGAACGTCGCGCAGGTAGTTTTGGGCAAAGGCCTGGATTCCGTAAATGCCGAGCAGGAACACGAAGCGCTGGGCGATGAGCCACCAATATGGGAGGTTGGCGCGGAAGTCAATGCGGAAGGAGGAGAGCAAGGACTCCAAAGTCTCCCGACTTTGGGGATCGGCCGGCAACGACCGGAGTCGTTGGACTCCGCTTTCTCGACGCGAAGATTTTTCTTTCGTCCCGAAAATCGTGATGGCCGTCATGACGAACAACACTGCGACGGTGAGCCACATCACCAATTCGGCATATTCGGCTTTCGAGCCAAGCAGGATGCCGGTGACGACAACCGCGATAGCCGCGCTGCCCATGTCAATGAATATTTTCCATCCGCTGGCTTGCGGAAGCTGCTCCGCTGGAACCACGTCGGGCATGAGACCCTGGGCGGGGCCGTGCGCGATGTTGGAACTCAGTTGCAAACCGAGGTAGCCGATGAAGAGCCAGATGAGTCCTTGCGTTGAGCCTGTCGAAACGCGCCCCGCGTAGCCTAGCATGACCAAAAAGAGGACATCGAACAGCGTCCCCAGCGTGATGAGCGGACGCCTCCGCCCCCAGCGCGAACGCCAGCCATCCGAGAGCGCGCCCGAGAGCGGCTGAACGATGACCGCGATGGCAAGCCCAATGGAGGTGAGCAATCCAAGCATCGTATTCTGCTGTCCGCTCGGAACAATGTTGGCGATCACCGCCGGTAGCACGATGCCGTGCAGTCCGTTCCACATGAACGAGAGTCCAACCCAGTAGGCGTTCAAAGAGAGTAATTGGTAAGCGGTAAGTTTTTTCATGAGTACAAAAAATCTCCTCGCAGACGTTCCGGCAACAAACGCGCGATGTGTTGCATGATGACCGTCGCGGCGGCGCGGTCTTTTTCATCGGGCGAGAGTCCGCGCGGGACGCTCAACTTGTAGGCCGGACCGAAGCGCAGACAGAACGCGCCCGCCTCCTCGTACGCGCCGACCGGGACGAAGGTCAAGCCCGAGGCGGCGAGGAGCAGGCCGAATCGTCCCGCGCCCGAGGCGGGTCGGGTCAGCGCGCCATCGGGCGAGTCGCCTCCCTCGGGGGCGAGTCCGATCACGGGATTTTCGGTCCGCTTCACAAAGTCCAACACCCGGCGGACTGACTCGGCGCGCGCCTGCACATCCTTCGAGCGCGGCGGCATGGGAGGCATGGCCGTGAACCCGTAGACGCGCGCCGCGCGGCGCAACACGATCTTCGACAGGAACATCCCCAGCCGCGCGTAGCGCTTGCCGGGATAGGTCAACTCGCCAGTCATCACAAAGTGGATGTCGCGCGGGACCGTTGCGGCTACCGCGACCGCCAACCAGACGGCGTTGAAATGTTCGCGATGATAATGATTGAAGGCGATCACGCACGGTCCGGTTTGCGGAATATACTCCTCCCCAAACCTCCGTAGCGACGGCTTTAGCCGTCTCACTGCCGCGAGCGCGTCCGCGCGAAACGAACGCCGCCGCGACAGCAACAGGTCACGAACGAGACCAATCACCGTGCGCGGCGGAAACGAATAACGCGGGGAGGGCGTTGCGTTCACATCCCTTCGCTCACTGTTCTTTGGGGGCTTCGGATTCCTCGATTAGTTCTTTCGGCGTGGCTGCGCCGCAGGCGGGACAGGCGTACGTTTGCTCGGCGGGAACGTAGGACCGCCCGCAAAACGGACATTTGATAGAGCGCGGCGCGACGGGGACTTCGCGCGTCACTTCCTTCGTCACCGTGCGCGTACGCGTCCCGCCGAGGGAACCGATCACAATGTCGCCGCCGGAAACGGAAGAAGAGCCGCCGGACGATCTGGAATCGCCAGACGATATCCTGCTCTTTGAACTTCCTCCGCTTTTGGAGGAAGAGGATTTGGAGGAGGAAGATTTGGACGAGCCGGACGATGATCCGCCCTTCGACTCGCCCAGCAAAAAGAACAACACCGCCAAAATCACCACCGCCGCCAACGTGACGAAGATGATGATAACTGTCAGCCGCAAAGCGCGCTTCACATCGTACAACTCGTAGCCGTAACTAAAAAGGAACACGCCGCCGATGTAGAACGGCGCGAGCAGGAGCATCAACATCAATCCCGCATCGCTCGCAAACTCGCCCTCGAACCAGGTCAGGTAAGCGATGTAGATGATGACGGCCAGCGAGGCCAGCGCCACCAACCCGCCGGGGATGAGCAAATGAAGCGGCTTGCCGGGACGCGCGTCGTCGCGGTGATATTCAACGACTTCGTGGGTCTTGGCTCCCACCTGGCGGGCGCGATACTGGGAAGTGGGCATGCCGTTTCTCCTACTGGCTCAGGTCCGATACGATGCGATCCAGGTCGCTGAGGATGATGGGAACTTGTCCCACGTCCATATCCTGGCGGAACATAAAACTGAATCCGTCGCCCAGCGCGGCGCGGACGAGTCGCCACGAGGCGAGTCTGGGAGGCAGGTCGGCTTGGGGCGATAATTTCACCGCGGTCACCCATTGCGGATGGGTCGCGGCGTAGGAGGCCGCGAGAGTCATGGTGGAGGCGCGAAGCGGAAACATGCCGGTCGTTTCCACCCAACGTACCTGCGCCTCGGGAGAGAGAATGGACTTCACAAACAGCCACGCGGCTAGCTGTTGCTCGTCGGTGGCGGGGAGCATGATGAACGAAGAGCCGTACACCACGAACGCGTCGCGCTCTTCGCCGGGGAAGGACAGGAGAATCCACTCATCGTTGTTGGCGGCCACGCCCAACGCGCGCGACTGCGCGGAGAGATCCTCCAACCCGCCGGCGACAAAGAGCGCCTGCCGCGTCGCGAACATTTCGGAGGCGTCCACGCCGGCCTCGCGCCAGGCGCAGCGGTCATCGTACATGGTTTTCACAAACCGGAAGGCCTCGATATTTTCGGGCCGCAAAAAGCGATAGCCGTCCCCGTCCGCCGCGCCGCCGCCAAAAGCCAGCAGCCACGAGAGCGGCGTCATCGGGTCAATGTCCACCAGCCAGCCGCCGCGGCCGTCGTCTTTGGGCGTGTCGTTGGCGAGCATGGCCTTGTTGGCCGCGCAGGCCTGCGCGCGAAAATCGTCGGGCGCGGCGGGGGGAGAGTCAAAGCCGAGTTCGCGCGCCCAGCCCTGGTTGTAGAAAAGGAAGCGGGCCGTTCGTTGGGCCGGCAGCGCCAGGCGGCGGCCATCCACTTCGTCTTGAGTCCAGAAAACGGGAGAAAAGTCCGCGATCTCCAGCGCGCTCCATCCCCAGGTTGGGTCGTTCACGTAGCGATTCCAATCCACCACGCCGCCTTGTTGTAAATCCCAGGCGAGGGCGTGTTCGGGCAGTCCGATCGCCAGTTGCGGTTTGTCGGGCGCGGCCAGCGACGAACTGACATTGTCGAACAGTTCGGCGTAGTTGCTCTGGCTGACAGAAAGAATCGTGATACCCCACTCGTTGCTGGAATTGAATTCCGCGATCTGGTTTTCGATGAGAGAGGCCTCCGTGCCAAACCACGGATGCCAAACCATGATAGTGACGCCGCTCAGGTCCTCCGCCGCGACGGGGATTCCGCTCACCGGCGCGGTCGCGACGATGGAGGTTCCCGCGTCCGACGTGGCGTTCGCTTCGCGCGTGACGGTTGGGCCGGGCGCGCTCGTGGGAGTGGGCGCGCACGCCGAGAGGATAAGGATGAAGGCTGAAAGATGAAGGATGAAAGAAGCGCGTGATGCGTGGCGCATATGTGGGATGGGAGATAGAAGATAGAAGATAGAAGATGCGGGTTACGAGTTACACGTTACGTGTGTACGTGTTTACCTTATCCCAGCAACACCATTGGCACCGGCGTGAAGACCAGGATGAATAGCAGGATGGCGAACCAACCCACCGCGCGGCGAGGCGCGTCCAATTCGGTGATCTGGTCGAGCGGTTCGGCGTGGACGCGTCCCAGCCAGAGCAGGAGCAAGGCCCAGATCCACCAGGTGGTCGCGACCAGGCCCATCAGGATGAGAATCCCGATGAGAAAGGGATAGATCTTGCGCAGGGCGCCGCCGAACAACGCGTAGGTGATGTGACCGCCGTCGAGGGCGCCGGCGGGGATCAAGTTCAGGGAGGTGACGAGAATCCCCGCCCACCCGGCCAGGGCGACATTGGAGATGAACACGTCCGTCCCGCCGATGGGATGAGGCGTGCCGGTAAAGAAGTAACGAATCCAATACAGGAAGAGGGGCATGCCCTCGGTCGAGACAGGCTCGGGAAGCCACCTGCCGAAGACAATGTACTTGCTCGCCAGGTAGAGAATGGAATTCCCCTCGAGCCAACTGTTTGGGTCTATCGGGCTAAGTTTGGAAATGGACAAGCCGTAGAAAAGGATGGGAAGGGCTACCGCCAACCCCGCCAGCGGACCCGCCACGCCGATGTCGAACAGGATGCGTTTGTTTTTGGGAATGCCCTGCAATTGAATGACCGCGCCCAAGGTTCCCAGGGGCGGCAGGGGCAGGGGGATGAAATACGGCAGGGTCGCCGGGGTTTTGTGATAGCGGCTCATCAGGTAATGACCGAACTCATGCGCCAGCAAAATACTCATCAGGCTCAACGCAAAGGGCCAGCCGGTGGGAATCCCTTTTAGCTGCCACCACAACTGGCCCCAAAAATCATTGGGCATTGGCCCCGCAGGCTCGGCCCCCACGTACATGACGCTTAACACCGTCAGCAGGAACATGACGATATTCCCCATCGGCGGACGAGGCTTCACTTCGGGCAGGGCGGAGGCGAGAAACACCAGTTGCAGATTCCCCTCTTTGCGGAAGAGCGGCATCAGTCCATACGGCTTGAGGGACTCGGATAACTGGTCATAGGCCGCGGCGGAATCGTCCATGGTGAGATAGCCGCGATAGCGCGCCAACCATCCCTTGTGGGGATCGCCGGTGGTCACATCTTCGATACGGAAAATACGCGAGACGAGATTGGTAAGAACTTCGGGTTCGGGGAAGGACATTCTAATTCCTCTTCGACAGAAAACCTTTTTACAAACGCAAAGCCAGCGTTATAAGCCTAAAATAAAAATGGGCGAAAAGGTTCTATTAGCAGGCTGATACTCCAAATCAAAACGCTCAATCCAAATAGTAGAAAGAGCGCGAGGATGAATCGGGATCCAACCTTTGCCAATCTTGCCTGCAAAGTTGGAATTTCGTCGGCGCTTGCCTCGTGATTGCGAATGCGATCCAGAATATCTTTGCCGATTGCATAGCCGACGAACGCGCCAATCACTCCGGCAATCGCGAGGGCCAATTTCGGCCCGGGGTCGTCTTCACGAAACGCGAGAACCAACAGGAAGGACGCGAGAAATCCCATGCCGGCGCTTAACAGTCCGGCCCAACGCAGGTAAAACGCACGCCAGGAAAAGGCTGTCGTAGACATCGTCTCTCCTTTCTAAAAAAAGAGGCGGGAGTGGATGGGAGTCGAACCCACCGCGGCCCGCAACGCGACCCGCCACA
>CAZVAX010000108.1:0-12575 GCA_964625215.1 uncultured Anaerolineaceae bacterium
GCCCGAATAAAAACCTCCGACGGGATAGTCGAACGACACGTCGGAGGCCAGCGCTATGAATTCATTTCCTTTCCAGGTTTCCACATGGGACATGGTCTCGAAACCGTAGGCCACGCACACGTCCATGTGACCCGAAGCGATGTTCTTCCACGCCTCCTGGAAGCACAGTCCGCCTGTCGCGCCGCCGCCCTCCACGCGGTGACTGGGTTTCGGACACAGCCCGAGGTAGTCCTGCGCCATGATGCCCGCCATCAATTGTCGGGTGAAGTGATCCGAAAAGTACGATGCCACCGAACCGTCCACGATTTTGGTGAAGGTCGGGAAGTCCAGTCCGATGTCGGCGATGGCGTAGTCGTACGCCTCCTTGATAATGGCCTGGAATGTCTTGTCTGGCCTTGCCTTTGCGAATTTCGATACCCCGCCTGAGATTGCGTAAACCGGTCTCATCTGGGAGCCTCCTGTGTGGGAATGGGGGTATTGTAATGGAAAATGGGAGGAAGACAACATGAAAATTGTTGGAGGTGATGTTGTCGGGAAAACGAACTATGAATTATGAAGGATGAAAGGTGAAAGACGATAAGGTGCGTTCATGCGGAGAATCGGCGGGAGAATGAATTCCCCGCCTAAGGACGCGAGCAAAAATAAGTTCCGTCATTGCGAGGAGGATGCTCTTCCCGACGAAGCAATCTCCTCTCGCAAACAGGAGATTGCTTCGGGAAGATCACCCTCGCAATGACAATAAAAACGGGAAGTTATTTTTACATGACTTCTAAGTACATGGAAGTCGGACACCTGCACTTGCCTCAGGTGCAAGTGTAAATCCGACTCGCCATCAATCCAAAGGACTTCCAAGTACTGAGCAGGTGGCTACCCTGGCGCCGCCCGCCAGGGCAGATGTATCCCCGCGATTCAGATTTGGTAGAGGTGTCAAGCGAAAGAAACGGGCAGAAAAGTGTAAAGTGGCACTTTACAAAAATAGTCGTATTTCGTAAAATGAACTCATGTCAACCTACCCTCGCTACATTTTCCCTGCCCTAAAGGACACTTTGGCGGATAACCGCGCGGTGGTCATCACAGGTATGCGCCGCGTGGGAAAGACCACCTCCCTGCGGTGGCTTTTAGATCAGGTCTCAACGGAAAATAAGATTTACCTCGACCTCGAACGCCTCGATCAGCGCGCAGTGTTGCAGGAAAGTAATTACGACCTGGTGATCAATTTTCTCCGCAATCGAGGCTTGGACTCGACCCAGCCCATGACGGTGGCGTTGGATGAAATTCAGTATGTCCCGAACCTGCCGAGCGTGGTCAAGTACCTGATGGACAATTACCAGATCAAGTTCCTGCTTACGGGGTCGAGTTCGTTTTATCTCAAAAATTACTTTACAGAATCCCTGGCGGGGCGGAAGATTGTTTTCGAGATGTTCCCGCTGGCATTTGGCGAACTTCTTGGCTTTCGCGGAATCTCTTTTCAGCCGCGTGAACAATTCGCGGACATGCGTTTCGACCCGTATGAGTTCGAGCGCTTGAAAGATCATTACGAGGATTACCTGCTGTATGGCGGATTGCCAAGCGTTGTGCTGGAGGAGCGTCCCTCTGTTCGCAAGGATCTCCTCAACGACATTTTCTCTTCCTACATCAACATTGACGTCCGCACCCTGGCGGATTTCCAAAAAATAGGCGAGTTGCAGCAACTCCTGCGCGTGTTGGCTTTGCGGATCGGAAACAAAGTGGATATGACGAAACTCGCCTCGGTGGTGGGAATCTCGCGCCCGACGCTTACGCAATTCCTTGAATTCCTGGAGAAGACTTATGTGATCGCCCGCCTCCCAGCCTTTGCGGGCGGGGATAAGCCCGCCTCCCTCGGCAAAAAACTCTATTTCTGCGACAACGGGATCGCGGGGATTCTGGCGCAGGTCAGTGAAGGGGCGTTGTTCGAAAACGCAATCCACAACCAATTGGCGCGTTTCGGCGAGTTGTCTTATCTTTCAAAGGGAAGCGAATACGAAGTGGATTTCGTTTTGAAGCAAAAGAAACCCGTTGCATTTGAAGTGAAATACCATCCCACAGCCTCGGATGGCGAAAAATTGAATCGGATTGCCGAGAAGCACGGAATCAAGCAAAAGTGGCTGGTGGGAAAGTTTGCCACCCCAGGGTTTCAGGAATTTTTATGGGGAGGGTTGATTCTGTGAGGCGCGCTTTGCGGGGATTGGAAGGATGATCGAGGATTATTTTCTAAAGACCATTCGCAAAGCTGTTGATTGCGTTACAATATGAACACCCCCTCGGAGATAGCATCTCCGAGCCGACGCCCGCCGAAAGGCGGGTCGTCTCTTTAATCAGCAAATGGCGATAAAATACAAGCAGGAACTTTCCCGCGCTTCCTTCCCTCAGAACCGAGGTAACCCATGCTCTTCAACCCCACCTCCCCCTCCCGCTTCTATCCCGACGACGCCTCCCGCCAGATCATGCTCAAAACCATCGCCTTCTTTGAAGAAAAGGGCAAGCAAAAAATCAAAGAAGACGACCACAAGCGTATCTGGTATGCGGACTTCATCGAATTCCAAAAGCGCGAAAAAATCTTCGCGACCCTGCTCACGCCCACGCCCTACGGCGCGGACTCGCGCTGGGACACCTGGCGCAACTGCGAGTTCAACGAGATTCTCGGCTTTTACGGCTTGGCGTATTGGTACACGTGGCAGGTGTCCATCCTCGGGCTGGGACCCATCTGGATGTCCAGCAATGAGGCGCTCAAGCGCAAGGCCGCGCAACTCCTCAGCGACGGGGAAGTCTTCGCCTTCGGTCTCTCGGAACGCGAACACGGCGCGGACATCTACTCGACGGGCATGACCCTCACCCCCCAGCCCGATGGCACGTATCGCGCGAACGGCGAAAAATATTACATCGGCAACGGCAACGTCGCGCCGATGGTCTCCACCTTCGGCAAGTTCGCCGACACGGGCGAGTACGTTTTCTTCGCGGCCGATTACCGTCACTGCAACTACAACCTGATAAAAAATATCTGCGACAGCCAATCCTACGTCGCCAACTTCGCCCTCACCGACTATCCCGTCGCCGAAGCGGACATCCTCCATCGCGGCCAGGACGCCTGGGACGCGGCGTTGAACACGGTCAACATCGGCAAGTACAACCTGGGCTGGGCTTCGATTGGGATCTGCACCCACGCCTTTTACGAGGCCATCCACCACGCTTCGCACCGACGCCTGTACGGGCTCGCCGTCACTGACTTTCCCCACGTGCGCGGCATGTTCACCGACGCGTACGCGCGTCTCGTGGCGATGAAACTCTTCGCCCTGCGCGCCGCGGACTACATGCGCGTCGCCTCGCCCGATGACCGTCGCTACCTGCTCTACAATCCGACCGTCAAGATGAAAGTCACTACGCAAGGAGAGGAAGTCATCAACCTGCTGTGGGACGTGATCGCGGCTAAAGGCTTCGAGAAGGACATGTACTTCGAGATGGCCGCGCGCGACATCCGCGCCCTGCCCAAACTCGAAGGGACGGTTCACGTCAACATCGCGCTCATCGTCAAGTTCATGGCGAATTACTTCTTCATGCCTGGCGAGTATCCGCCCGTGTTGACGCGCAGCGAGGCCGCCAACGACGACTTCCTCTTCCATCAGGGACCCGCCAAGGGACTCGGCAAGATCCAATTCCACGACTACAACCTGGCCTACGGACTCTACGACTTGCCCAACATCCGCATCTTCCGCGAGCAGATCGAGACGCTGAAAATCTTCCTCGCAACGGCGACCCCGAACGAGGTTCAGCAAAAAGACACGGATTTCCTCCTCGCTTTGGGCGAACTCTTTACGCTCGTCGTCTACGGTCAACTCATCCTCGAGAACGCGCGTCTCTATCAAATTGACGAAGACACCGTTGACCAGATCGCCGATTTCATGGTGCGCGACTTCTCAAAGTATGCCTTGCAACTCTACAGCAAACCCAGCGCCACCTCCCAGCAAATGGACATCTGCCTCAAGATGATCCGCAAGCCCGTGGTGGACATGTCCCGCTTCGAACGCGTCTGGCAGAATTCGGTGTTCTCCCTGAGTGACGCGTACGAGATGAAGCCATAGGAGTTCCTCATGCCCTCCCGACGCGCCCTCCTCTACATGCCCGGCGACGATCGTCGCAAGATCGAAAAAGCCCTCACCCTCGGCGTGGACTGCATCTGCATGGACATGGAAGACGGCGTGGCCGTCAACCGCAAGGCGGAAGCACGCGCCACCATCGTCCAAGCCTTGCAGGAACTGGACTTTGGAAAAAGCGAAAAACTGGCGCGCATCAACTCAGTCGGTTCGGGCTGGGAGAAGGAAGACATTGCCGCGGTCCTGCCATATCGCCCGGACGGGATCGTGTTGCCCAAGTGCGAGTCGCTGGAGCAGGTGCAGTGGGCGAGCGACATCATCGCCGGCGCGGAAATAAAACATGGCTGGCCGCTCAACTCCATCCGCATGTTGGTGGGTGTGGAGACTGCGAAAGGAATCTTGAATCTCAAGGAGATCGCCTCGCATCCGCGCTTGGATGGCATCATCTTCGGGGGCGAGGACTTCGCCGCGAGCGTTGGCGCGACGCGCACGCCCGACGCGACCGAATTGTTGTACGCGCGGCAGGCCGTGGTCGTCGCGTGCGCGGCGTTCGGTCTCCAAGCCATTGACATCGTCACGATTGATTTCAAGAATCCGGACGTGGTTCGGCGTGAAGCGGAGTTCGGCGCGCGGCTCGGATACGCGGGCAAGCAGGTCATCCATCCCGCGCAGGTCGAGCCGGCGCAGGCCGCGTTCACGCCGAGCGACGCGGCCCTCGCGCAGGCGCGACGAATCGTCGAGACATTCGAGGCTAGTCAAAAAGAGGGCAAGGGCGCATTCGCCCTGGACGGAAAAATGATTGATATGCCGTTGCTCAAAAACGCGCAAAAAGTGTTGGAACGCGCCCGGGCGGCGGGAAAGTAGAAAAG
Organism: uncultured Anaerolineaceae bacterium; assembly: GCA_964625215.1. GTDB lineage: Bacteria > Chloroflexota > Anaerolineae > Anaerolineales > Villigracilaceae > Denitrolinea. The sequence continues at coordinate 4,979 of CAZVAX010000108.1, forward strand.
GAGAAAACCATGAAACTCAACAAAACCTGGAAGATCGTGATCGGCATCGTCACCGCCTGGGTGGCGATCTATCCATTTGCGATGGTGGCCGTCATGTTCGCTTTCTTATTCCCAACCATGCTGACCCTGGAAAGCGATCCGTCTGAAGCCTTCCCCGCCGCGTTCATGGGAGGCTTCATGATCTTTTGGTTCTTGATGATGTGCAGTAGTTTTCTGCAAATGGGAACTTCCATGTTCTACCTGATCCACATCATCAAGAACAGAACCGGCTCGGACCTGCTCCGCATTCTTTCGGGCATCGGCGCGTTCTTCATGCCCTACATCGCCCTGCCGTTCTACTTCTTCGTTTTTATCTGGCCCGAAGAAACGCCGGATTGGGCGCTGGAAAAAACGAACGTCCCAACTGCCGCGGCATGACGAAGATCGAAGTCCGTCCCGTTCGGACCGCCCGCGAGCGGCGCGCGTTCCTGACCTTTCCCTGGCGCGTCTACGCGCGTGACCCGTTGTGGGTTCCGCCCCTCCTTTCCGAACGCGCCAGAACGACCGACCCCGCGCGCGGCCTCTTCTTCAAAAATGGGACGGCGGAATTTTTCATCGCCTGGAAAGACGGACAACCCGCCGGGACGATCTGCCTCGCCGAAGACTTTAACGCGACGCGCACGTTCGGCCACGCGGAGTGCATGTTCGGATTCTTCGAATGTGTGCAAGACTACGCCGTAGCCGAATCCCTCTTCGTTCACGCGGACGGGTGGGCCGGGTCGCGCGGCATGACCGCCCTCTACGGCCCCTACAACCTCGACCGCGAAGACTCGCGCGGCCTGCTCATCGAGGGCCGCGACCGTCCGCCCGCGCTGTTGTGCGGACACCAACCCGCCTATTATCAAACCTTCTTCGAGCGTTTCGGCCTGACCAAACTGGGCGAGGACGGCCTGGCTTACGCGATTGACATTGATCTGACCAACCCCAAAGTTCAGCGGCTATTGCGGTTGGCGGAAAAAGTGCGCGAGCGGAATCCGCTCATCGCCGTACGCGGCGCCAACTTCGCCGACAAGGACAACGAGATTGATCGCATCGTCACCCTGCAAAACCGCGGATTGGAACATTTCTCGAACACGCCCGGCTACCTGCCCTACACCCGCGCCGACATCGAGACGATGATCAACCCCCTGCTCGATCTGGTTGACCCCGAACTGGTCCTCTTCGCCGAAGTGGACGGCAAACCCGCGGGCTTCTTCCCTGGCGTTCCCAACTTCAACGAGATCGTCATCCACCTGAACGGACTGCGCTACCCCTGGGACTACCTGCGCGCGTTCCTCCATCGCAACGACAAGCCGAAGTGTCTCGCCATCAAGAGCGTGGTGGTCCCGCCGGAGTATTGGGACACGGGCGTCGCCATTGTCATGTTCGCGGAGATGGCCAAACGCGCCGCGGCGCGCGGCTACCAGTGGGCCGATCTCTCCCTCACCGGCGAGAACAACCCCGATACGCGTCCGCTCGCGCTCCACGCTGGCGCGAGGGTGTACAAGCGCTATCGGTTCTATCGGAAGGAGATTCAGAAACCCGTTTTCTTTACAACTCCCGAAGCGAAGCGGAGTGGGACGGAGAAAACGGGTTTCTGATGACATCACATGCCCACCCTCACCCCCTTCGAGAAATTCGCCCTGCGCGCCGAAGACCTCATCATGACGCGCCTCGCGCCAAAGGATCGTCCCGGCCCGATCTTCAAGTGGCTGTTCAAAGTTCCGATCTTCTTTTACAAAATCGGCTTGCCCCCGCCCGGAAATTTCTTCCTCCTGCTCATTACGACGGGACGAAAAAGCGGACTGCCGCGTCACACCCCGCTCGAATACCGTCACGACCCGCAGACCGATCCTACATCATCATGGCTGGCTGGGGCGGCAACACGGACTGGCTCCGCAACGTGACCGCCAACCCGCTCGTGCATGTTCAGGTGGGCCGACGAAAGTTCGCATCCCGCGCGGCGCGTCTCACCGATGAGGAGGTGGCCGCGCATTTAGCCGAGGCGTTGCGCGTCAATCCGGGCCGCGCGAAGATCTGGTCGCGCTGGGCCGGCGAGCCGGTGACATTGGACAAGCCGCAGAGTCTGTTGCGGGCCGCCAAGTTTTTTCCGTGCTTTCGGTTGAAAGAGTTGTAACCGTCATTGCGAGGGCGTTCTTTGCCCGAAGCAATCTCCTCGCCAACGTGGGGATTGCTTCGCTTCGCTCGCAATGACAATGAAACTAAAGGAGTCAGCCATGGGCAAGCTAACAGGCAAGACCGCCATCATCACCGGCGCGACCTCGGGCATCGGCAAGGCGACGGCGCTTTTGTTCGCGGAGGAGGGCGCGGACTTGGTCATCACCGGGAGACGCGCGGAGTTGGGAACGCGCGTCGAAGCGGAGGCCCGCCAGAAGGGAGTCCGATGCGTGTTCGTGGAGGCCGATCACACCCGGGCCGAGGATTGTCAGAGAGTGGTGGACGTCGCGTTGGCGGAGTTCGGTCGCATTGACATTCTTTTCAACAACGCCGGCATTGTAACCAAAGGCACGGCGGAGACGACCAAGGAGTCGGTGTGGGATGACACGCTGGCGTTGAATGTGACCGCGGTCTGGCGCATGAGCAAGTTGGTTTTGCCGATTATGAAAAAACAGGGGCGCGGCGTGATCGTCAACAACGGGTCGGATTGGTCGGTGGTGGCGGGGCGGGACGCGTTCCCGTACGTGGTGAGCAAGGGCGCGGTGGGACTGATGACGAAGGCGATGGCGCTTGATTTTGCGCGGGACGGAATCCGCGTGAACGCGGTGTGTCCCGGCGATACGTTCGTGGATCGGTGGCTCGAGAAGGGATATTTTGAATACTCCGATCCCGTGACGCTGGAGGATGCGAAGCGCGAGGCGAGCGCGTACATCCCGATGGGGCGGTTTGGTCGGCCCGAAGAGATCGCGAAGGCTGTGTTATTTTTAGCGTCAGATGATTCTTCGTTTGTCACGGGACATTTGTTGTTGGTGGATGGAGGAAATACGGCGCAGTGAGAGATGTTGGATTCTGTTGTAAAATGTCTACATGGTAACCAATCTGGCTTTAGATATAAAAATTCAACCTGCTGTTGAAAATGGAATTGATGAGATTGAGCGGCTGGATGCAGAACTTGAAAAACACTTTAAGTCTGCCTTCCATGTCCAATCTTCGTTGACGCGTTCACTTGTTAGTTTTCAAGCCAATAAGACGCGTCCAGTTTATCGTTGGTATAAATACAAAGAGGGTTTCTCGGCTAGTTTAGTAGAATATTTTTTTCAAAAATACAATGTGGAAAGCGGAAAAATCCTTGACCCATTCGCGGGAAGTGGAACAGCGCTTTTTACCGCCAGTACGCTGGGATTGGATGCGGATGGTATTGAACTTTTGCCGATCGGTCAGCAAATCATCGCGACTAAGCGGCTGATTGAGAGTGAATTCACCCCCGATGATTTCAACGAATTGAGAAGATGGGCGAAATCACCGATTTGGCTTGACTCTTCGGAGCGCATTTCAATTAATGAATTGCGTATCACTGGCGGGGCTTATCCAGAAAAAACAAAAGAGCAAATTGAGAAATACCTCGCTGCGATCAAAAAAGAAAACAGCCGAGTACAGGCGATTTTATTCTTCGCCTTGCTGTGCGTTTTGGAAATTATCAGTTTTACGCGCAAAGATGGTCAATACTTGCGTTGGGATTATCGGTCGGGACGCACGCAAGGTAAAAAGCCGTTTGATAAAGGCCAGATTGTTGATTTTGAAAAGGCTATCGCGGAAAAGATCAATCAGATTTTGGATGACCTGCAGCCAACCGACCCAATTCAACAAACGATGTTTGTTGGACAGATCAGACAAGGAAATATCCATCTTTACGATGGTTCGTGCCTCGATGTTATGCCCAAAATGCAGGAAGCAGAATACGATGCAATCATTACATCGCCGCCCTACTGCAATCGCTACGACTACACACGAACGTATGCGCTCGAATTGGCTTTATTAGGCACAGATGAAAAAGGCTTGGTGAATCTCCGGCAGACTATGTTGAGCTGCACGGTTGAAAATCGCGCAAAAGACCTGCTTGCCATTAATCCAAAATGGACAAACGCCATTGCCGCCGCTGATTCTCAGGAACTGTTGCAGGCAATTCTGAAATATTTAGAAGTACAGAAAGCGCAAGGATTGTTGAATAACAATGGAATTCCTCGCATGGTGCGAGGCTATTTCTATGAGATGGCCTGTGTGATTGCGGAATGTTCCCGCGTAATGAAGTCCAATGCGCCGCTTATCATGGTCAACGACAACGTGCGCTACCAAGGCGCGAGTGTCTCTGTGGACATGATTTTGTCATCTATCGCTGAAAAACTTGGTTTTCATGTGGAGAATATTCTCGTCTTGCCCAATGGAAAAGGTAACAGCAGTCAACAAATGGGAGAACACGGACGGGAAGAATTAAGAAAGTGTATTTATGTCTGGAGGAAAATCTAATGCCAACCAAACTGCCATATCGCCGCCATCTCAGTTCAAGTTCCGACCTTGAAACAACCTACGAAGATACGCGCGCCGGTTTTGTAGCGTTGGCTTTGGAGAAAAACCATCGAGCAACTCCTTTTGTGGGAGAAGCACGCGCATTACGTGATGCCGCGTCAGAAGCAATTACGCCCGCTGATTTGTTGCACATTCGTGGAATTGAAGAGCCTTTGCTTACGGCGGCTGGAGTTTCTGACAAGGCAGCCTCCTATTTGCAACCCGAAGATAAGACTGCGGCCATCAAAAATCTTATAGAGAATTATCTAGAGAAGGCGGGAAAGAAATTTATCGAGGAATTGGTTTTTCGTTTTTTGCTGATCCGTGGGGATACTCTTGGTGGTTCAATGCGAAACATTGGGGGATTTTTGGCTCAGAAAAAATTGACTCGCGCCATTCTTTCTACGCTCAAGGTTGCAGGAATTCCGCATTATTGGCAAGCAGTCAACACTCGTGATTGGCAACCGAATGACGATAACCCGAACATCGAAGTGTCTTTGCGGAAACTTTATTGGCAAAGCAGGCGCAAACAACGCACCCTGATTTATAACTTGACCGTACCGCTTGTAAAAAACAATGTTGACTTGTGTCTATTTAACGCGTCACCAGATAATCTCGATGAAACAGACTCCACCAGCTACATCGCCTTGGGGGAGTTGAAGGGCGGCATTGACCCGGCAGGGGCAGACGAACATTGGAAGACAGCTCGCTCCGCTCTTGAAAGAATCCGCAAATCGTTTGCTCGCGTAAAGCAAACCCCACACGCCTTTTTCATTGGCGCCGCCATTGAAAAGAAAATGGCAACGGAATTGTGGGAAGATCTTCAACAAGGAACATTGAGCAACGCCGCCAATCTCAATGACGACATGCAACTCGCGTCCATCTCCCGCTGGCTGTGCAATTTATAGTTTTACGGCGCGCGTTTGTGGAGGTCCTCATATCCCTTTACACTGACAACGAATACGGCTCAAGTTGGTTGGCGGTCAAAGTCCTTTGCCGCGCGAGTTGCTGGTGTATGGATTGCCCATCTGAGCATTCTCCGTTACCACCAGGATCGGCGTCATGTTGATGAAGAGCGGACTGGAGTTCATCGAGCGTCCGCATAAGACTGGGAAATGATTGTGGCTCGAGTACGGGAACAAAAACAGCCCGGCGCATGCGCCGGGCTGTCTGATTCTTCCACCTTATTTCACAAAGATCGTATTCGGAAAACCGAGCGCCGCGAAGAATTTGAGCAAGTAGGCCTCGGCGTTGATCTGCGCCTGCGCCAAAATGCCGTCTTCCAGGGCGGCGATTAGAATTTTTTCCCGGCCTCCCTGTAGGGCACTAATGACGAGGTTTGGGTCAATTTCAACAAACAAACCATCCTGAACGTTGTAAACTTGCGTCTTACTTTCATCCAATGAATAGGTAAAAATTTCCGCCGGAGGCAGAGTTACATAGAGAACGCTGCCTTCGTAACGCATACTCTCCGGGGTCATTTTACTCATATCGATACCGGCGATAACGGTACCGTGGATTTGCACAAGGATTTTTGTGCCCCACAGAAAGCCAAATGTGCCCTGGTTATTTTCAGCCGTCACAACTTGCGAAACGGTATATTGGATCGTTTCCAGGCGCGCCAATGCGCGGATTTCGGTGATATACGTCACCGGGTCGGGGATGATGGTGGGCGTAGGATGCATCAACTGCGCCACCTGGGTTTGCATGGCCTGGTTGGCTTCCGTCAGTGGCTGGAGGGCCGAGTTCGCCTGGTCGGCGGTGGTTTTGACCGCGTCGCGCACGGTGGTGACGATAAAGTACACGCCCGCCAGCAGGACGATCAGCAGAAGGAAGTTGAAGAAGTTGTTGCTTTTCATGCGCGCATTATAACACTTGCCCGAACCATGCAATCTCGTTATGATAGACCCATGCTCCGTTTCCCCTTCCGAATTACCATTTACTATTTACTAATTACCCTCCTCGCCGCCTGCAACGTGCCAACGCGGACGCCCGTGGCGGCGGGGACCGAGCCGCTCGAAACGGCCTCACCCGCTTCGCCCGTCGCGGGAACCGAGGAAGAGCCGCCTCCCACCGACGTTCCCACCGTTGTCCCCGAATTGGGCGAGGAGGGGAATCCCATCCTGTTGGCGTTGCCTCCCGCGCAGATCGTCTCGCCGGAGACAATCGCCAGCGGACAAAGCCTGGCCCTTCAACTCGAGGAGCAGACCGGTTATCGCGTGGTGGCGGTGGCGCCCTCCTCGTATACCGAGTTGATCGAGGCCATGCGCAACGGCAACGCGCACATCGCGGGATTGCCGCCCTATGCCATCGCCAAGGCGTACGAGCAGGAGGCGGTGAAGGCCATTTACGCGTCCACGCAGGATGAGCAAGCCTCTTACGGCGCGCAATTCATCGCGCGCGGCGACCAGTTCGAGTCGTTCTATGACCCGAACGCGGGCCGCAATTTTAAGGACGCGCTCGAAGCCCTCAGCCAGTTCAGCGGAAAGAAGCCGTGTTGGACCGAACCCGATTCGCTTTCGGGCTATCGCGTGGCGGCGGGAATTTTGGGGTGGTATAAAATTCCCACGCAGGAGGGCGCGTTCATGCAAAGCCCCTATTCGGTGGTGCGCGCCATCCAACTCGGCGGCGTGTGCGATTTCGGCGCGACTTACATTGACGCACGCGACTATCCCCCGCTCACCGACCAGTTCCCGAATATTATGGAAGACATTATCGTGGTCTGGCAGATTCCGCCGGTCATTCCCTACAACGGCCTGTTCCTTTCTCCCGCCCTGCCCGCCGACGTGTCGGCCAAACTCAACGCCGCGTTCCTGCAAGTCAGCCTCAACGAGGAGGGCAAGGATTTGTTGGAATCGCTGTACGGCATCGAGGCCATGATTCCGGTGGAGGATATTTTCTACACCGAGTTCGTCCGCTACATCGCCTCCTCCAGCGCGGATTGGGATACGCTGGTGCATTGAGTATAATTTCAGAACTTGGCCGTCATTGCGAGCGCTCTTCGCGAAGCAATCCCCGCGCCCGAGGAGATTGCTTCGTCGGGAAGAACGCCCTCCTC
>CAZVAX010000109.1:0-6600 GCA_964625215.1 uncultured Anaerolineaceae bacterium
TTGTCAGCGCAATCATTATATGCGCTCAAAGGGTTTTGAGATAGTTTCTTACTACCTTTCAATACCCAATGGCGCAACTTCGTATATATCAATTCAAAGACAGTGGTATATCCTTTCTCTGATCTCTGAATATCTATTTCCACCATGGCGCTAGTAGAAAGGGTTTTTCAAATGAATAAATTCTTGTTGCTCATAATCCTGCTGATTATTTGTATTGTATTCCTGGTATCATGCAATGGCATTTCAGTTCACAAGACCCCAATGCCACCTCCAACAGCACTTCCAACGCCACTTCCATCACCGACTCCGACTAAATCGAAGTTTTACTATGATTGGAAAAGCGACTGGTTGAATAGCCGCACTTGTGCGCCGCCCTGTTGGGAAGGCATTACACCGGGCCAAACTTCTTTTCAAGAAGCAATGGAAATACTCACGAATATGCCAAGCGCCAGAAGCACCACTCCAACAGGAACGGGTGTTCAGTGGGAAGGGAAGGGTCAATCATATTATGGAAATGCAGCACTTGAGAACGAAAGCAGTAGAATCCTGTATCTATTTATACGCTTTAATCTCAAACAGAATATCAGTCTGGAAGAAGCTCTAAGCGTTTTTGGCGATCCCCTCTATGTTCACCCTGACGCTTGTGCTCATGGTCGTTGCGAGGTATACGTTATCTATCCCGAATCCGGTCTGGCTTTGATGACTACGTCGATATCCACGCACGACGACACAGTAATGATTGATAGGTCATCTGAGGTTCAGGGCATAAAATTTTTTATCCCTGGAATTGACAACTATTTGAAACTTGTCCCTTCTTTGGGTTATGAGGTGAGAAAATGGGAAGGATACGGAACGTACCCAGAAGTGCCTTTGTGGCGTTGATCACTCGGCGTGGGTCTCTGCGAAGCGCCCGCCGAGGCATGACCGAAGATCTCTCACTTCATCCTGATTCTAAAATAGATGTGGGCCGCACATCTACGCGACCCACACCTATCAGACTATCCGACCAGCGACTATCCGACTACTTATCGTTCAACGCCGCCACGCCCGGCAGTTCCTTCCCCTCCAAAAATTCGAGCGACGCGCCGCCGCCGGTGGAGACGTGCGTCATCTGCTTGGCAACGCCGGCCTTCTTGACCGCGCTGGCCGAATCGCCGCCACCGATAACCGTCGTCGCGCCCGACGCGGCGAGGAGTTTGGCGAGGGCGAAGGTGCCTTCGGCGAACTTGGGCATTTCGAACACGCCCACGGGGCCGTTCCAGACGACCAGCTTGGCGCCGGTCAACGCGGACTTGTACAACTCCAGCGTCTTCGGGCCGACGTCCATCATGCGCCAACCTGCGGGGATCTTGTCCGCGTCCACTACCTGACTCTGCGCCTCCGCCTCGAATTTGTCCGCGATGACCGCGTCCACGGGCAGGACGAGTTTGTCACCGGCCTTGGCCATGATCGCCTTGGCGGTCTCGACCGAGGCGGACTCGACGAGGCTATCTTGCATGTTGTAGCCCTTCGCGGCCAGGAAGGTGTTCGCCATCCCGCCGCCGATGATCAACTTGTCGCACTTGCCGAGCAGGTTTTCCACCACCGCGATCTTGTCGCTGATCTTCGCGCCGCCGAGAATGCCGATGTAGGGATGTTCAGGATTCAACGCCGCGCGTCCCAGGTATTCCAGTTCCTGTTCCATCAAGAAGCCGGAGACCGCGACGGGCAGGAAGCGCGCGATGCCCTCGGTGGAGGAATGGGCGCGGTGCGCCGAGCCGAACGCGTCGTTGACGTACACTTCGCCGAGGGCGGCCATCTGCTTCGCCAGGTCAAGATCGTTCTTCTCCTCCCCCTTGTGGAAGCGCGTGTTTTCGAGCATGAGAACGTCGCCGGGCTTGAGCGCCTTCGCCATCTTTTCCACTTCCGGGCCGACACAATCGAGGGCCATCTGCACGGGGCGATTGAGGTGGCCGGCCAACACTTCGGCGGCGGCCTTCAAACTGAACTCAGGATCCGGCCCACCCTTCGGTCGCCCGAGGTGACTCATCAGAATCAGCGACGCGCCCTGATCCAACACATACTGGATGGTCGGCAGCGACGCCTTGATGCGCTTATCGTCCGTCACCTTGCCATCCGCCATCGGCACGTTGAAGTCCACGCGCATGAGAACGCGTTTGCCTTTGAGATCAATGTCTTTGACTGTTTTTTTGTTCATGATGTTAGTCTCCTAGTCTTATAGTCAAATAGTCGCCTAGTCTCTGACTATCAGACTAGGCGACTATAAGACAATCAGACTACAGGCTCTTCGCCATCAACGCCGCCAGATCGGCGGTGCGGCACGAGTAGCCCCATTCATTGTCGTACCACGTCACAACCTTGGCGAAGTTGCTCTTCTCCTTGCCAAGCACGCTGGTGAACGGCAGGTCCACCGAGGAGGAGTGCGGGTCGCCCTTGTAGTCAATCGAGACGAGCGGCTCGTCCACGGCCTGCATGATGCCCTGGAAGCGCGGTTGCTTGGCTGCGTTGCGGAAAGCCTGGCGCAGTTCTTCGGTGGTGGTCTCTTTTTCGAGTTCGACGGTGAAGTCCACCACAGAGACGGTCGAGGTCGGCACGCGCAACGCGTACCCGTCGAACTTGCCCTTGAGATCCGGGATGACCAATGCAATGGCCTTGGCCGCGCCCGTCGTGGTCGGGATAATGCTCATGGCCGCGGCGCGCGCCCGACGCAGATCCGAATGAGGCAGGTCGAGAATCTTCTGGTCGTTGGTGTAGGCATGGATGGTGGTCATAAAGCCGCGCTTGATCGTGTACAGGTCATGCACCACCTTGGCGGCGGGAGCCAGGCAGTTCGTCGTGCAAGACGCGTTCGAGACCACGTGATGATTGTCCGGGTCGTACTTGTCCTCGTTCACGCCAAAGACCACGGTCAGGTCTTCGCCCTCGGCCGGCGCGGTGATGATGACCTTCTTCGCGCCGCCCGCCGTGATGTGATTCTCGGCGCCCTTCACGGTTTTGCCCTTCTTGTTCACGCCGTCCTTCTTGATGGTGAACAAGCCAGTGCCTTCGATCACGATCTCGATCCCCAGGTCGCCCCATTTGATCGCCGAGGGGTCGGTCTCTTTGAACGCCTTGATCTTCTTGCCGTCAATCACCAGGCCGTCTTCTGCCTCTTCCACCTTCGCGTTGAAGCGGCCATAGTTCGAGTCGTAGCGCAACAGGTGCGCCATGGTCTTCATGTCGCCGATGTCATTAAACGCGACCACCTCGAGTTCGTTCGGGTACATGTCGCGTATCGCTTTTAACACCTGGCGGCCAATGCGACCAAATCCGTTAATGCCAACTTTGACAGTCATTTTTACCTCCGGAGGGTTAGATTTTCGGTAACCCGCGCAACGTTTTTCCTTAAACGCTACACGAAATACTTATTGTGAAATTTATCACTTTATTTTACATCACATCGAAACGACAAACGTCACTTCTTTGTAATTGATTTCACGAAATTTTACCACTCACTTCCCCAAGAATCGTTTCACCGCCGCCTGAAATGCCGGCGACTGAAAAGCCCGGTCACGGAACCGACGCGCAACCATCCCCGCCTCCTCGGGATCGAGTCCGCGCGACTGATTGATGAACTGGACTCCCTGCGACAGCGCCTCCGCGTCGAACGCTTCCATCAGGACCGCCAGCCGGGTCGCGGCCTCACTTAGTTTTTCCTGCGGGCAGACCTGCGTCACCAACCCCCATTCGTAGGCCTCCTGCGCCGAAGCGACGCGGCCGGTCAACGCGAGTTCTGTGGCGCGCCTTTCCCCCACCGCCGAGGCCACCGCCCGAAACGCGACGTAGGGCCACATGGCGATGTGAATCTCCGTGCAACAAAACTTCGTCTCTTCCGCCGCGACCACCACATGCGCGTTCGCCGCCAACGCCACCGCCCCGCCAAAGACCGCGCCCTGCACCGCCGCGATGATCGGCTTCGAGTAACGGAAGCCAATGGTCAGCAACTCCTCATGCACATCCGCCGAACGGACAAAGTCCGGCTCCGCGATCTCGCCCAAATCCATCCCCGCCGAAAACGTCGGTCCCGCCGCGTCGAGCAACACAACGCTCACCAACGGATCCACCTCCGCCTCGCGGAACGCGTTCAGCAAGTCATGGCAGAGTTCGATGCTGAGGGCGTTCCGCTTCTCGGGACGGTTGATGGTGATACGCTGAATTTTATTTTCGCGCGAGGTGAGAACTAACATATTATCGCAGCGGCCCCGTCCGCTCATAAAACAAATTCATCAACACTTGCCCCAGCTTCTCCGAGTCATGCCGCCAGGGATTCTCCTCATCCACGAGGTCGGCGCAATAGGCGCGGGGGTCGGAGAGGGTTCGGTGGTCGGCGCGCACCCACTCGGTCCCGGCGGGAAGCGGGGCGGTGTAACTATCGTTGCATAGCAGAATGTCGAAAAGCGCCTCGCCCACGTGATCCTCCAGCGCGCGAACGTGATCGTAGCAGGAGTATTCGTCCGTCTCGCCGGTTTGGGTGGCGATATTGCAGACGAAGATCTTGATGGCGCGACTGACGTGGATGGCCGAGAGCAAATCGTGAACGAGCAGGTTGGGCAAAATGCTGGTGTAGAGACTGCCCGGCCCGACGATGATGAGTTCGGCGTTGAGAATGGACTTGATAACCGGAGGAAAAGCAGGCGCGTCGTTGGGTTCGAGCCACACCCGGCGGACGCGACCGGCGGCCTCGGGGATGCGACTCTCCCCCGCCACGCGCACCTCGTTGGATACGTGCGGTAATTGGATATCGGCCACCAAACGGACATCGTGCAAGGTGGAGGGAAGCACGCGCCCGCTGACCGAGAGGACGCGCCCCGACTCGGCCACGGCCTCCTCGAAACTGCCGGTGATGTCGGAGAGGGCCGAGATGAAGAGGTTGCCAAAGGAATGGCCGTCCAACTCGGTCATGCCGCTGAAACGATATTGGAAAAGTTGGGTCAGCAGGGCCTCGTCGTTGGAGAGCGCGGCGAGACAGTTGCGAATGTCGCCCGGAGGCAGGATGCCCAGGCTCTCGCGGATGCGGCCCGAGGAGCCTCCATCGTCCGCCACGGTGACGACGGCGGTGATGTTGCGGGTGTGATCTTTGAGGCCGCGCAGGAGGGAGGCCAGTCCGTGGCCGCCGCCGATGGCGACCACGCGCGGGCCGCGCTCGCGGCGGCGGAATTCGGCCAGTTGATCCACCACGCTGCTGCCGGGAGTCATGAACGGGCGAAGGAAGGCGCGATTCAGTCCCCAAATTCCGTACACGAGAATCCCCACGCCGATCCCGCCAAAGATGAGCACGCGCACGATACGAGGAAGAAAGCGTAGGGAGGCGTAGGAAAGAAAGGCGAGCCAGGCCTCATTGGTGGATTCGGTGCGATAAAAATCCAACAATAAAATGGCAAGGCCAACTCCCAAAAATGTCAGCCCCGCCAGCGTCACCACCATCCAGCGTTTCACCCCCAACCCCGGCGCCAGGAATCGGGTGAGGGTTTGTAACGGCTTTTGCACGCCTCTGGAGTTGGACTTTCGCTCTTCCATGAGAGGGATAATAGCAGGGTTCGGAGGGAGAGTCAACGGCCTCGGTTATAATGGCGCGCATGAGTTACGTTATCGCCATAGACATCGGCGGCACGCAGTTACGGGCCGCTGTTTACGCTCCTGAAAGCCAATCCCCCACCCAATTGAAACGCATTCAGAGCCACGCGTCCGGCGAAAAAGTGTTCGACCGTTTAGTGAGGTTGGTGGAGTCGGTCTGGCCAAAGGACGGGAGCGTGAACGCCATTGGGGTGTCGGCGCCGGGTCCGCTCGACCCGCATATCGGCATGGTGATGACGACGCCCAACATCAAGGAGTGGCGCGACTTCCCTCTCACAGAAAAATTGTCGGCTCGCTTCAATCGCCCCGCCTTTTTGGGCAACGACGCCAACCTGGCCGGCCTGGCCGAATGGAAATTCGGCGCGGGGCGCGGCCATCATAACCTGCTCTACCTGACCATCAGCACCGGCGTGGGCGGCGGCGTGATTATTGACGATCGCCTCTTGGAGGGACACCACGGTCTGGCCGCGGAACTCGGTCATGTGACGGTGGACGCGCGTCCCGACGCGCCGATCTGCGGATGTGGATTCCGCGGTCACCTCGAATCGTTCTCCTCCGGGACCGGGATCGAACGTTTCGTTTCGGACGAACTATCGGCGGGCCGCGCCTCCACCCTTTCCGGTCGGCCCTCGGCGCGCGAGATCGCGGAGGCCGCGCACGCCGGAGACAGGCTAGCCCGCGCGGCCTACGCGCGAGCGGGTCGGTATCTCGGAGTCGGCGTCGCGAACTACCTGCACATCTTCGATCCGTCCATCGTCATCTTGGGCGGCGGCGTCTCATTGAGCGGGCCGTTGCTGTTCGAGCCGTTCGAGGCCAGCCTGCGCGAGCGCGTCTTTCATCCGAGTTATCTCGAGGGCCTGCAGATCGCGCGCGCCAAGTTGGGCGACGACGGAGGTTTGTTGGGCGCGGCGGCGCTTGCACGATTGAAGTTAGAAGATAGAAGATAAAGGAGAATGTTATGCAACCAATGAAATTACCAGGGCCAAA
>CAZVAX010000109.1:6610-12424 GCA_964625215.1 uncultured Anaerolineaceae bacterium
CGACTCGGCTGTCGTTTCGCCTTCGTATCCGCGCGGGGTTCCGTTCGCGATGGATCACGGCAAAGGCGCCGAAGTGTGGGATGTGGACGGAAATCGCTTTTTGGATTTCATGGCTGGAATCGCAGTCGCGTCCACAGGACACGCGCACCCGAAAGTGGTGAAGGCCATCCAGCAACAGGCGGAAAAGTTCATCCACATCTCATCCGATTTTTACCATGAGAACTGGGTGAAACTCGCGGAGAAACTGGCGGAGATCGCGCCATTCGACGACTACGGCGTTTCGTTCATGACCAACTCAGGGACTGAGGCCGTGGAAACCGCCATCAAACTGGCGCGCTACCACACGAAGCGAAGCAACTTCATCGGCTTCACGGGCGCCTTCCACGGACGGACAATGGGCGCGGTGACCTTTACCGCCAGCAAGCCCAAATATCACCGAGGTTTTTATCCGTTGATGAACGGCGTGTTACATGCCCCCTTCCCCGATCCGTATCGCCCGGTGTTGGATCGTCGCAAAGGCGAGGATTACGGCGAGACGGTCGTGCACTACATTGAAGAGCAGATCCTTGAACACATCCTGCCGCCCGAAGAAGTGGCGGGAATCCTCGTCGAGACGATTCAAGGCGAGGGCGGATACGTTGTGCCGCCGCCGGGATTTTTCCCCGCCCTGCGCGAACTGTGCGACAAGTATGACATCCTGTTAATTGCAGACGAAGTGCAATCGGGGATGGGACGCACGGGCAAATGGTGGGCTATCGAACACTTCGACACCGAGCCGGATATCATCACGTCCGCGAAGGGAATCGCGTCGGGCATGCCGCTCGGCGCGTGCATCGCCCGCCGCGACATCATGGACTGGGAGAAGGGCTCGCACGGCAACACGTTCGGCGGCAACCCCATCTCGTGCGCCGCGGCCCTCGCGACCATTGATCTGATCGAGAAGGAATATATGAAGAACGCCGCCGAGGTCGGACAGCACACACTCGACGCGCTGGCTGAACTTCAAGTGCGCCATCCCTCCATCGGCGATGTGCGCGGCATTGGCTTGATGATCGGCGTGGAGTTCGTGCTGGACCGCGAGACGAAGGAACCTGCCGAAAAATTGCAGGACCGTGTGGTGGATCTGGCCTTCGAGCGCGGACTGCTCCTGCTCGGTTGTTCCAAGAGCGTCATCCGCATCGCCCCGCCGTTGTCCATCTCGAAGAAGGAAGTGGATGAGGGATTGGTCATCTTCGAGGAAGCAGTGACGCTGGCGGAGAAGGAATTCAAGATGAGGAAGTAGGGGGTAATTGGTAATTGCGGGACTCGTCTTGCGTGTTTCGTATCGCGTAATGAGAAGACCTCCGAGGTTGGGGAACTCGGAGGCCTTTTGGTTTTGAGGGACTATTTACCCGCCATGTTCCGCCGACAAATTTGGCCATTCATCGTAGGATTCTTTGTCGTATAATTTGCCCAGAGTACATGGAGTTGACAAAATGAATCAGCCAATCCAAATTTCTTTAGATGAACTGGGACGCATCTTCGTGCCCGCCTCCCTGCGCGAGAAGCTGCACCTGTCTCCTGGAATGATGCTAATTGTGGAAAAGGGTGAACAAGGCGGCGTTCAGTTGCGCGTAGAATCCAGGCCAACTACCCTCGTGGAAAAAGACGGGCTTTTGGTTGCCCGCGTGACCGCCCTCAGCGACCTCGCCAACGCCGCGCGCAACGAGCGCGACCGTCGTGTCTTTGATCTTCTGCAGCGAGTCGGCCTGTGAAAATTCTGCTGGATACGTCCGTTTTGGTCGCCGCCATGGTCGAGGCGCACCCCGCGCATGAACGGGGAAAGGCATGGTTCAATCGAGTGACCAGCGGAACGGATAAGGGCTTGGTTGCCGCGCATTCCCTCGCGGAACTTTATTCCATTCTCACAACCCTGCCTGTCCACCCTCCCATTTCCGCATCGGATGCGCAGCAACTCATCCGGCAAAACATCGTTGAAAAACTTGAAATCGTTCCCCTGTCATCGGGAGACTATCTCCAAATCATTGAGGGAATGGCGGAAATTGGAATCGTCGGCGGAGCGACCTACGACGCGCTCATCCTGCGCGCCGCTGAAAACACAAAGGCTGATCTCGTGGTCACTCTCAATGAAAAGGATTTTTGCAGGGTAAATCCAAATCTTGCTGATAAAGTCGTTGCCCCGTAATCGATGCAGATTTAATCTCCCTTGCATGCATAAAAAGTGAAGGCCTCCGAAACTTGGGAACTCGGTGGCCTTTTGTTAACCCTCCTCCAACAAACCTCCCGTCCCCTCTCCCCTTCCCGATGATAAAATGGGCGTAGGTAAATACGTACACAAGTACACAGGTACACACGCATCCCCTATCCCCTATCTCGCACCCCCACTGATTACTGATCACTGCTCACTGATAACTGGATTCCCATGCTCCCCGACTTCCGCGTCCGTCAACGAGACTATCTGCTCGAAATCGCCCGTCTGCTCACCGAGGAACTCGACCTCGAGAAACTACTCGCGCGCATCCTCAAGATCGCCATCGAAATGCTGGCGGGACAGGCTGGCCTGATCGCACTCAAAGAGAGCGAGGGCTGGCGCGTCGCCACGGCGCACGGAATCCCGCCCGCCTTCCTCAGTTACCTCACGCCTCTGCTGACCGAAGAAAAAGTGGCCGACCTCGACGTTGCCGAACTCAACCGCATGTTGAAAAACCTGACCTACACCGTCAGCATGGGTCTGCTCAACGGCACGGGCATCGCGCTCGTCGCGCACGGCCAGGTCATCGGCGTGATCTTCATCTTCCGCAGTTACCCCGACCTCTTCTCCGCCAACGACAAAGCCCTGCTCGGATCGTTCGCAGGACAGGCCGCCATCGCCGTCCATAACGCGCGTCTCTATGGACAGGTCAACCTCGAGAAGCAACGACTCGACGCGCTTCTGGACTCCGCCGCGGACGGGATCATGATCCTCAACGCGGACTTGACCATCGAGCGCGTCAACGACGCTTTCGAGCACATCTACGGTCGGACTCACGACCAGCTGGCTGGCGCTCCCCACGCGGACGTCATCCGTTGGGCGCGTGACCCGATCGGCGTCCCCCTCGAGGAAGCCATCACTGACGGTTGGCCGTTGACTCCCAACGCGACTCTCTACATCGAAGGCGACCTCAAACGTCCCGAGCCGCCGACCATCCCCGTGGGCATCACGTACGCGCCCCTGCTCAACGCCGAGGGGAAACTGCGCAACGTCACCGTGACCGTGCGCGACATCACCCACTTCCGCAATGCGGACGAGGTCAAGAGCACGTTCATCTCCGTGGTCAGCCACGAACTGCGGACGCCCGTCGCGCTGATTAAAGGTTACGCGTCCACACTTCGGCGCGACGATGCTCGCTGGGACAAGCGCACGATCAGTGACAGTTTGGAAGTCATCGAAGAGGAAGCGGATCGTTTAGCAAAGATGATTGACGACCTGTTGGACGCGTCCCGTTTGCAGGCAGGCGGACTCAGCCTGAACCGCGCCGATGTCGCGCTGCCCGCTTTGGCGTCACGCGTGATCGAGCGGTTCGCGGTGCAATCGTCCAAGCATCAACTCGTCGCCGACTTCCCCGAAAAGTTCCCCGTCATCCTCGCGGACGAAACGCGCATCGAACAGGTGCTTGCCAACCTCGTCTCGAACTCGCTCAAGTACGCGCCGCAGGGCGAGATCAAAATCAGCGGACAGGCGCGACCCGAGCAGGTGATCGTGTGCGTCAGCGACCAGGGCGCGGGCATCGAGGCCAAAGACCTGCCGCACATCTTCGACCGCTTCTATCGCTCCACCAACGCCGTCAAGCAGACCAAAGGCGCTGGCCTGGGACTCTACCTCGCCCGCGCGATTGTGGAAGCGCATGGAGGAAGAATCTGGGCAGACTCGCCCGTAGGGGCAGGGACGGGCGCGAAGATTTGTTTCTCGTTGCCGCGCTGAACAATCCGTCATTGCGAGGAGGGCGCTCTCCCCGACGAAGCAATCTCCCCACTCAACAAGGGATTGCTTCGCAAAGAACGCTCGCAATGACGATATGTTAGCAATTCTTGAATCAAACGACAATTCGGGGAAAATAAAAAAGTTTGTCTGTGAAACCCGCCTGCAAAAATCCCCCACGAAACTTACAGTTGATCTCGAAGTTTTTCCTCGATGGAATTGACAAACTGAATGGCAAATTCCACCATCCGCTCCGCCATTGCCCGCGAGATTTCAAGTTTATCTTCGTAGTCCCCCGTTTGACGCGTATCAAAGGCGGTGTGCAGGAATTTCCCCATTTCTTTTGGCAGGACGCCTGTCTTGACGAAATGCCTGTCGAACAACGCCAATACGCCGCTGTGCTTCGATGTTTCCTCGCCAATGGTCGCAAGGATGGCAAGCGCGGCGTAGAACATGGCGTAATAGGCGCGGTTGACAATGCTCGCCGTATCCGCGTTCTGGTCGCGCAGGAGTTGCGCCGTGTTCAATGTGTCGCGGGCGCGCTCCATGCGATATTGGATCAACTCTTTCGAATAGGGCGGCTTTTTCGTCATGCAGGAATCCCCTCTTTTTTCACATTCCTATAAAGCGGCATAAAGCCGTAGCGTTTCATTTTTTCCTGCGTGGTTGGGATGGCCGAGATGACCTTGCCCGCCTCAAAGCCCACTTCCCAAGTGACATCGGATACCAGAAAACGTGTCTGATCATCCAGTTCGGGAAGAATGACAAACAAGTCAATATCCGATTCGCGAGTCGCGTCACCGCGCGCTTGTGAGCCGAACAGGAATACCTTGACAGGTTGTCCCAATGCCTTTGTCAGTCTCTGGCGGACTTCGGAGGCTAATTTCAAAGCACGGATTCGAGGGCGGGGTGTCATGGCCTGATTATACCGCAGGGATTTTCGCGGAGACCTGACATGCTTGCACTGAGCCTGTCGAAGTGTCTCCTCCGCGCCACGATTAACCAAAACCATCGCGTGGACATGGGCTATAATTAATCAGAGCCCGCGGAGACATGTCAGGTCTTTCAACCCAACTCTGGCGCGAAGATTTGTTTCTCGTTGCCGCGGTGTGAACCGTCCACGAATGGGGAATGAATAAACGAATTAGATGGCGTACGCATTCACAGACGTATTTGAGGATGGCTTTGGTAAAATCAACAAATGATTGAGCTATTCAGACGGAGGCAATATGTCGCTGGTCACTGACGCAACAGGGAATGATTTAACCTATCGAATCATCGGCGCGGCAATGGCAGTCCACAACGAGATTGGCTATGGCTTCAAAGAGGAAGTATACGAAAAAGCGTTGGAAGCCAAACTCAACCGCGAGGGGATCGAGCCCAACCGTCAATTTGAAGTGTTTGTTGATTATGAGGGTCAAAGAGTCGCAACATTCTTCCTGGATTTGTTTCCCGAGAAACAGGTGGTTGTGGAAATCAAGGCATTCAGTCACCAACTCACAAATGACGAAGTAGCACAAGTTATCAATTATTTGAAAGCCACAGGCGCGCCAGTGGCATTGCTCTTCAATTTTGGACGTCGCCGATTGGAACACCGCCGCATCTTCCCCGCCAAGGACATGAAACCCGCCCAGCGGCTTGGGCGGGATGACGTTGAGCGCCCTATCCGCAAATGATTCACGACCCTGCGACCACGCGCGCCCGCATTTATTTCAGGGATTTGCGCCGCGCTCTGAGTTGGCGATACCATCCGCGAATGGAGAACGAATAACCAAGACGAGCCCTCATTCGTTTATTCGTGCTTCTCTACCGTACAAATACGAGGAAAAATCAGTCATAGGATAAACTCAGGGTAA
>CAZVAX010000110.1:0-12307 GCA_964625215.1 uncultured Anaerolineaceae bacterium
ATCGGCGAGGCGGTCAAACACGCGGAGGTGATCCAGGTTGTCCTGCCCTCCTCCGCCCACGCCGACATTGCCGCGGCCGCCGCGCCGCATTTGAAGGACGGGCAGATCGTCATCCTGCACCCGGGGCGGACGTGCGGCGCGCTGGAGTTTGCCAAGGTCATGCGCGACAACGGCTGCAAGGCGGACGTCACCGTGGCGGAGGCCGAGACCTTCATCTACGCCTCCCGCTCCGACGGTCCCGCGCAGGCGCGCATCTTTCGCATCAAGGAGGCCGTTCCATTGGCCGCGCTTCCTGCCGTGCGAACCGCCAAAGTGTTGGAAGTCATCAACGAGGCTTATCCCCAATTCATTGACGGGGTGAACGTGCTGAACACGGGACTCAACAACATGGGCGCCATCTTTCACCCGGCGCTGACCATGCTCAACATGGGCTGGATCGAAGCCACGCATGGCGATTACCAGTTTTACATTGACGGCGTGACCCCCTCGGTGGCGCGCGTGCTCGAAGTGCTGGATCGCGAGCGCGTGACCGTGGCCTCCTCGCTCGGCATCCGCGCCCGCACTTCGTTGGAATGGCTGAAACTGGCCTACGATACCGAGGGCGAGGATCTGCACGAAGCCATTCACAACCAGCCCGGCTATTACGGCATCAAAGCCCCGCCGACTTTGCATCACCGTTACATCTTCGAGGATGTGCCGATGAGCCTGGTGCCGATCGCTTCCATTGGCAAACGCTACGGCGTCTCGGTGATGGCGATGGAGAGCATCATCAAACTCGGCAGCATCATTCACCGCACCGACTACTGGCGGCGCGGACGGACGGTGGAGAAACTCGGCCTCGAGCAGTGGAGCGTCAGCGAGTTGACGCGCTTCGTACAGGAAGGCGTGATCGAGGGATGACCGTTATTATTTCAAGATAGGAGAAAAAAATCATGTGCGGAATCGCCGGCGCTTTAATTAATCCAGCAAGCGAAAATGTCAAATGGATGGTGGAAAAACTATCCCATCGCGGCCCGGACGGGCGCGGCGTTCAAAACCTCGACGCGGCAACCCTCGGTCATACGCGCCTCTCCATCCTCGATATCGAAGGCGGGCATCAGCCCATGCAATACGAGGATACGTGGATCGCCTTCAACGGCGAGATCTACAACTACCGCGCCCTGCGAAGCAAATATCTCGCCGACGAGAAAATGAAAGGCCATTCGGATACCGAGGTTCTTTTGCATCTGTACCGCAAGATGGGACCCAAATTCGTCGAGTTGCTCGATGGCATGTTCGCATTCGTCATCTATCAAAAAGGCGAATTCCTCATGGCGCGCGACCCGTTGGGAATCAAGCCGCTATATTTCGGTTCGAGCCTCGACAAGCGGCGCTGGTACTTCGCCTCCGAGATCAAGGCGTTGACCGAGTCGGTCGCCTCGGTCAACGAATTTCCTGCGGGACATTGGTTTCATTCCAAACTGGGCTGGAAGCGTTACTATCGGATCGAGGAAACCGTCCGCCCGTTCGCGGGAAGCGAAGCGGAGGCGCGCCCCCTCATCAAGTCCGCGCTGCGCGAGGCGGTGCGCAAACGCCTGTTGGCCGATGTCCCCGTCGGCGTCAGTCTGAGCGGCGGGCTGGATAGCAGCATCGTCTCCATGCTGGCCTGCGAAGGCACGGATCAACTCCATTCGTTCGCGGTCGGCGTGGATGGCAGCGCCGACCTGGACGCGGCGCGCAAGATGGCGGGCGTCCTCCACACACAGCATCACGAACTGGTCTACTACGAGGAGGACATGGCGCGGGCGCTCCCCGATGTTCTCTACCACCTCGAAACGTTCGACCCCGCGCTGGTGCGCAGCGCCATCCCCAATTATTTTCTCGCCAAACTTGCCTCGCAATATGTCAAAGTCTTCCTCACCGGCGAAGGCGCGGACGAAGTGTACGCGGGCTACGACTACCTGCGCGATTACGACTCGCCCGATGATTTGCAACAGGAGATGATCCACATCACCGAGGCCTTGCACAACACCAACCTGCAACGCGCCGACCGCATGTCCATGGCCTTTGGATTGGAAGCCCGCGTCCCCTTCCTGGACGTGAAATCGGTCGCGCTCGCCCTGGGCTTTCCCGCCGAATGGAAGTTGCACCGCGGCCGCGTCCCGAAGCATCTCTTGCGCCAGGCCTTCGCCGATGACCTGCCCGCCGAGATCGTCAATCGCCCCAAGCAGAAATTCTCCATAGGCGCCGGCTCCTCAGACCTGATCGCGCAACGCGCCGAGACTAAAATCTCCGACGAGGAGTTTCAGTGCGAGTCGCGCAGGCTGAAAGGCGAGTGGGATTACAGCCTGCAAAACAAGGAAGCGCTTTTCTACTACAATACCCTGCGCGCGTTCTACGACGACAAATGGATCTTCCCCACGATGGGGAAAAGTCGAAGTCTGTAGTGCAACCCGTGACGGCGAAAAATTCGTTTATACTTCCGCGCGCGCAAATTGACACGATTGGAGTTTGTATGACCATCTTCAAATGTATGAAACGAAACGTCATTTCCGTCCACGCCAAGACAACCATTCGCGAGGCCGCGGCGATTTTTGTGAAGAAGCACATCGGCCTGCTGCCTGTGGTGGACGATAATGGAAAACTTCTGGGCGCGATCGGCTTGCGCGACCTGCTCACGCTCGAACTGCCCGATTTCGTCAGTTTTGTGACGGATGTGGATTTTGTCCACGATTTCGGCGCGGTGGAGGATACGCGCCCCCCGGCGAAGGAACTGAACAAACCGGTCGCATCCTTGATGAAGCAAGTTTTCACCGTGAACGAGGAGTGCGGTCTCTTGCGCGCCTACGCCTTGATGTTGCAACACAACCTGCACGACATGGCCGTCGTTTCGAAAGAGGGCAAGTTGGTGGGCGTCGCTTCGCGCGTGGATATCGGCGCGGCCATCCTTTCAACGTGGGACAAGGTGGGGAAATGACATTCCTGCCTGCCATTCTTTCCATCCTTCTCTTCTTTGGGTGTCTCTTCATCATCTTTTCAGAGAAGGTGCATCGTTCCATTACAGCCATTGCGGGCGCGGCCGGCATGGTGGTGATGGGACGCGTCATGGGCTTCTATTCCGAAGAGTTGGCCCTCGAAGCGATTGATTTCAATACGCTCGGCCTCCTGTTGGGCATGATGATCCTGGTGGCCATGCTCGAACCGACCGGCTTCTTCCAATACCTGGCCGTGCTGGCGGCGCGTTCCTCCAAGGGGAAACCCGTGCGCCTCTTCATTTTGTTGAGCGTCATCACCACCATCCTCTCTATGTTCCTCGACAACGTGACCACTGTCGTTCTCATCGCGCCAGTGACCGTGCTCATCTGCGAGATCGTGGGCATCAGCGCCCTGCCGTTTCTCGTGGCCGAGGCCCTGCTTTCGAACACGGGCGGCGTCGCAACCCTCGTTGGCGATCCGCCCAATGTGCTGATCGGCTCCGCGGCGGGATTATCGTTCAACGACTTTTTGATCTACTCCCTGCCGATCGTGCTTGTCTCGTGGGCGGGCGCGCTGTTTACCTTGCTCTGGCTCTTCAAGAAGGAACTTTCCCAACAGCCGCGCAGCGTGAAAGCCATCATGGAATTGAACCCAGCCGAGTCGCTCAACGAGCCGCTCGTGGCGCGCAAAGTTTTGATCGTGCTGGGCGGAGCCGTGCTGTTCTTCTTTGTGCATCACACGTTGCACATCACCCCGTCGCTGGTGGCTCTGACCGCCGCGGCTGTGGCGCTGGTATGGGTGCGGCCCGACATTGAGGCGGTTTTCAAGCGGATCGAGTGGAGCGTGCTGATCTTCTTCGGCGCGCTCTTTGTGATGGTTGGGGGGTTGGAACATGCCGGGGTAATGGAAGCCATTGTGGGGGTCGTGGAGCGAGGCGTCGCCATCCCGCCGGTCCTGTTTGGGGTGGGAGTCATCTGGGTGGTGGCTGTGCTCTCCGCTGTGGTGGATAATGTCCCGATCACCATCGCGTTGATCCCCGTCATTAAGGGACTGGGCGAAACCGGCATGGACATTACGCCGCTCTGGTGGGCGCTGGCCTTCGGCGCGGGCTTCGGCGGAAGCGGCACGATCATCGGCTCCACTGCCAACATCATTGTGACCACGCTCTCCGAAAAAACGCGCACGCCCATCACCGCGAAAATTTGGAACAAGCGCGGCCTGCCGGTCATGTTGGTCACTTGTACAATTGCCAGTATCCTGTATACTATTGCTTATCGTTGGTTTTAGCAGGAGACCATTATGGATAAATCGAACATTCATCTTCTACTGCTCGCCGTCGTGCAGGACCAGGATCTGGACGCGACCATCCGCGCCATCACGGCCCTCGGCGCGCCCGTGACCTACCTTTCGAGCGCGGGCGGATTTCTGGGCCGGCGCAACGCCACCCTGCTTATCGGCCTGCCCGACAATAAGGAGGAGGCCGTGCTAGCCAGCCTGCACCAAACCTGTCGCCAGCGCGTGGAATACCTGACCCTGCCGATGGAAGGCACGCCATTGCCCCTGCCCGCGCCCGTCCCCGTGACCGTGGGCGGCGCGACCGTGTTCGCGTTGCCGGTGGAGCGCTACGAGGAGATTTAGCCATGAAAATGATCATCGTCATCGTCAAAGACAACGACGCCGATAAACTCACGCAAGGGCTCACCGCCGAAAATTTCCGCGTCACGCGCATCGCCTCCACCGGCGGATTCTTGCGCAGCGGCGTCGCCACCCTGCTGATCGGCGTGGAAGATGAAAACGTGGAGGCCGCCATCGGCGTCATGCGCGGCGCGCTGGGGGTCGGTAAAGGCGAGAAACGCGCCACCCTGTTCGTTGTCCCGGTGGAACGCTTCGAGCAGGTGTAGAAACCTTGGTTTCCATGAGTCGCTCACGAATTTTTTCCGCCCTCTTTCTCCTTCTCGCGCTGACGCTGGCCTGCGCGATCCCCTCCCCTTCCGCGCCGCCGACCACCGACGTGAACGCCATCGTGACTCAGACCATCGCCGCGCTGACCGCATCCGCGCCCGCGCCAATCACTCCCTCCGCTTCGCCCCCGACCCCGAGCCTGCTACCATCCTCCCTTTATTTCCTCGCCCCCGACGCGGCCGCGCACGCGCAAGTGTTCCGCCTCGAAGCGGACGGCAAGACCGTGAAACAGATCACCGCCGAACCCGCCGAGGCGACCGCCTACGACGTGAACCTGACCGATGGCCGCGTGGTCTACATCTCCAACAACCAAATGTTCCTCATCAACCGCGACGGCTCGGGCCGGCAAATGATTCTCGACGGCGGGACGCGCGATGAAATCAATCCCTTCCTCAACTCGCTCCAATCCGTGGCTTGGTCTCCCAACGGCGCGACCATCG
Organism: uncultured Anaerolineaceae bacterium; assembly: GCA_964625215.1. Lineage (GTDB taxonomy): Bacteria > Chloroflexota > Anaerolineae > Anaerolineales > Villigracilaceae > Denitrolinea. Next base: position 5,358 of record CAZVAX010000110.1, read on the forward strand.
CCTACGGCTACCAGGGATTGAACCTGTATTCGGTCGCCACGGGCGCGTCGAACCGCGTTCTCGAAAATCAGATCCGCGACGCGGGCGGCGGGTTTCTCTTCCCCGAAGAAATGTACTGGCCCGACTCCTTCTCCCCGGATGGGACGAAACTGCTCGTCACACTCGGCTACTATGAAGGCGCAAGCGCGGCGATTTACTATCCTGCCAGCGACTCGCTCGTGCGCCTCAGCGGCGCGGAGGGCGCGTTGATCTGTTGCGGCGAACCCAATTGGACGGCGGACAGCGCGGCGTTGTTCACAGGGAATCCCTCGCTCGGCATGTACGGTCCCGGCCTGTGGCGCGTGGACGCGGCCACCGGCAAAGTCACCACCCTGCTCCCCGGCGACGCGGGCAACGGAACCTTCAACTTCGCCGACGAACCCTTCCTCGCCCCCGACGGCCAGCTGTATTTCTTCTTCGCCAACCTCCCCTCCTCGGATGAATTTATGAGCCGCACGCCGTTGCAACTTGTCCGCTCCGCGCCGGATGGCGTGACGGGGCGCACAATCCTGCTCCCCGCCACCTTCGAGATGATGACCGAAGCGCTTTGGTCGCCGGACGCGAGTTTCGTCATTGTGACCATCGCGCAAAACGACCAGACCTGGCAGGGCGGTCAGGCCGAGGTGGTGTATGTGGATGGGAGGCCGAGGGTGGTGTTGGTTCCGTTCGCGCAGGGGATGAAGTGGGGGCCGTGAGAAAACGCGTTACTACTCTTCCCCAAGGTAAGACTTTGCCGCCGCTAAAAATTCCTGCGCTTGAAAAATCATTTGAACAACCACATTCTTTTCCACATCGGGATCGAATGCGTAGTCCCCAATCTGTCTCTGGTCGAATGACGTGATCAACCAGCGATGAAATTTGGGATCCAACTCTTTTGTCTTCGCAAAATATTGGCCGTATGCCGCGATGACGTTTCCATGCTTGCCGAACTTGAATCCCTTTTCGTGCAGTAATGCCTCTGCTGTGTAAAACATGGCGTAGTAGGCGCGGCCCGCGGCAAAATCGGTTTTATCGTTGGTCAGTAAAATATCGGCGGCTTCAATGGCGTCCGCCGCGCGGTCAAACAATTGACGCGTAGTTTCCTTCATGCCGGGATTCCCTCCGCGCGGACGTTTCTCAGCATGGGCAAATCGCCTTTTTTCCATTGCTCTTCCGACATGATCGTGCGACTGATCGTCACGTCATACTCCAACGATAAATCGCTCGCCAGTTCCGCCGAGCGAACCAATTCTTCCCATCGGCTTTTGTAGGCATCCAACACGATCAGCACGTCCAGGTCGGAGTTTTTGTTGTAGTCCCCGCGCGCGTATGATCCGAACAGAATGACGGCCTTCAGGCGCGGGCCATACAATTCGGCCAGTCCCTTTTTCAACTTTGCCATCAGTGTTTTGACGCGCTTTGTCATGGGCCAATTATAAACCCAAGTGTATGTTTCAAATGCAGGGGTAAAGCGAGACGAATTTCATTACTTGCCTATCAACGCCTCCTCAAAAAATCCAATCACCCTCTCCTCATACTCCTCTGGAAACGTGACGAACATTTTCACATGTCCCGCTCCCTCCCCTTCCCAAATAAACTTCGGCTCTCCCGCCGCGGCAAATAAATTTATCGCCGACTCGCTTGGGATGGCGTGATCCTCCAACCCCTGAAGGATGAACACCGGGCGCGGGCTGATCCTCCCGATCTCATCCACCGGGCGGACCGCCTCCACGCGCAGGCCGGTCTCGAGCTCCGCGAAGAAACGGACGAAGGGTTGCAACATCGGCGAGGGGACGCGCGCTCGCAAAACTCCTTCCAGCGTGTCAAAAGCGCTGTCCGCGACCACGGCTTCGATCTGCGGGTAGCGCGCCGCCGCGAGGATGGCTGTCGCCGCGCCCATCGAGCCGCCCCAGATTCCCACGTGTTCCACGCCCGGTTGGGCCAGCGCAAAATCGAGCGCGGCTTTCACATCCAAAATTTCGTAATAGCCGAGCGAGGTAAAGTCGCCGCCGCTTTCGCCATGCGCGCGAAAATTCCACGCCACCACGCCGTAGCCGTGACGCGCGAACATCGCGTAAATCCTCTCGTCAATTGTCCCGGCGTGTCCGTGCGCGGCGAGGATGATCGCTCCGTTTTGCGAGGGGGTGTAAAAGGCGTGCAGCGTGATCCCGTCTTCGGTGGTGAGTGAAACAGTCTCGAAGTCAATTCCGTTGGCGCGCAGATGATCTCCCGAAGCGCTCACGCGCGGCGGATGGAGATAGTTCTCGGTCACGCGATACATGCTCACGCCGACGGCGATGAAAACGGCGAGGACGGAAATGAGGAACGCGCGTCCCACGACGCGCGCCCAAAATCGTTTCCATGAAACCCTGTCCGTTTTCATTCCTTCTCGCCGCTGATTTTCTTCCACGCCTTCTTCATCACCAGCGCGTCCTCCTCCATCGCCGGGCTTTCGCACAAGATCCTCCCTCCGCAGCCGAAACTCTTCAATGCCTTGAACAGGTCTTTCCACTTCAAGTCCGCTTCGGCCAGCGGCAAATGATTCTTCTCGCCCTTCGGCCCGTACTCGATTCCCGAAAGGTGGATGTGCAACTGCGTCAGAGCCGACGCGCCCAGGGCCGCCGCGTAGCGCTCCAACAGCCGCGCCCACTCCGCGTACGTGTTGACCGTCCCATCGCCGGGACGCGCGTGCAGGTGGGCGAAGTCAAGACAGGGCTGGACTCCCGCGATGCGCGACATCGCCAACGTATCCTCGAACGAACCGAGCATCGCGGACTTTCCCATCGTCTCGGGCCGCAACGTGACCGGATTCCCCTTCCCCCGCAACTCGATCACGCATCCTTCCAACCTCGGAAGGGCCGCGCTCAACACTTCCGTTGGACTCCTCCCGAAGTACGACCCCGGATGGAAGATGATGTCCGTCGCGCCGGCGAGGTTGCCGTAATGCGCCGCGTCCATGAGTCGTTTGCGCGACTTCGGCCACTCCTGGTCGTTCGCGTTCAGGTTGATGAAGTACGGCGCGTGGACGCTGAGCGCGACCGCATGCGCCGCGCCCGCCTCCCTGATCGCCGCGCAAGTCGCTTCGGTGACGCGTACCGCCTGCACCCAACCCAGTTCGAGCGCGTCGAGTCTGATGGACTGGCTGAACTCGATCGCGCCGACCGATCCGCCCGGCTTCTTGGGCGTGGCAATGGGCGATCCGACCGTGCCGAATTTGAAAGATAAAGTCATGGGATACTCCGGTGATCAGTTTTCAGTAATCAGTTTCCAGTAAAAAGTGGGACTAGCCGCGCCCAGAGCGGCGGACCGAGGAGGAGCAGGCCAACCAGGATGGCCGCGAGGGCCGAGATCAGCACCGCGGCCGCGCCCACATCCTTGCCCACTTTGGCAAGAGGATGTTTCTCCGGGCTGGCCAGGTCCACCACCGCTTCGATGGAGGTGTTGACGAACTCTGCCGCGAAGACCACGGCAATCGTCAGGATGATGACGGCCCAGTCGCGCGGCGGGAGGCCCACCCACAAACCGACGAGCAAAACCGCTGTGGCGATCAGGGCGTGAATCCACGCGTTGCGCTGAGTCCGCATGACGTAACGCCAGCCGCGCAAGGCGTGGCCGAAGGAGACGAGGCGGGAGAGGAGAAATTGTTTCATGAGGCGGGGGCGCGGTATCCAGTGTTCAGTGATCAGTCGCCATGTTTTGCTTTCTATGTTTACTTGTGTACCTGTGTGCTTGTCTACGTTTCGCGAATGGTCACGTGACTCAAATCCAGCGAATCAAGTATCTCCCTCTGCGCCTTCCACATTTTCTTTTTCTCGCGCGCAGCGCCGTGGTCGTGACCGAGCAAATGCAACACGCCGTGAACGACGAGAAGTTGCGCCTCGTCCGCGAGGGGATGGCCGGCGGCGCGGGCTTGCTTCTGCGCGCGCGGCAGTGAGAGGAGGATGTCGCCCAGATACGCGGCGCCCGTTTCGGGGTCCGGCTCGGAAGCGGGGAAGGAGAGCACGTCGGTGGGGGCGTCTATGCCGAGGAAGTCGCGGTTCAGTTTGTGCAGTTGCGCGTCGTCGGTGAGAACGATGGTCAGGTCGCCGCCCGCGCGTTGATGATCGAGCGCGGCGCGGGCGGCGCGTTCGATCAGGGATGAGTCGAAGGCGGGTTTGCGTTTGGGTTGGATGGCGATCATTTACTTGCGCGGCGCGGTGACAACCGGTTCCATCGCGGTAGGAGGTTCGGCCGCGGGGTATTGGATGCGGGCATGATAAGTGCCGCGCAGGGTGGTAACGAAGGACTCGACGATGCGAGTGAGGTCGCGCAGGGTGAGGGCGGTGTTGTCGAGTTGGCCTTCCTGCTGGGCGCGTTCCACCACCTTGCGGATGATGGCGCGCATCTCCTCCTCGCTTTGCGGAGCCTCGGCGCGGGCGCGGGCTTCGGCGCTGTCGGCGAGCATCAGGATGGCGGTTTCGCGCGAGCGCGGGCGCGGGCCGGGGTAGCGGAATTTTTCGATGTCCACGTTCGATGCATCGCCGTTCGCCTTTTGCAGGGCTTGGTTGTATTGGTAGCGCGTGAGCATGGTGCCGTGGTGTTCGAGCATGAAGTCGGCGATGCGACGCGGCAGGCGGTGTTTGCGCGCCAGGGCCACGCCGTCGTTGACGTGACGGATGATGGCGGAGGCGGCCTGCGCCGGGTCCATGTCTTGATGCGTGTTCATCTGTCCCGGCGCCTGGTTTTCGATGAAGAACGAGGCGTTGGGAGACTTGCCCACGTCGTGAAAGAGCGCGCCGACGCGCGTGAGGAGCGGGTCGGCGCCGATGGCCTCGGCGGCCTGCTCGGCCAGGTTCGCCACCTGCAAACTATGCTGGTAGGTGCCGGGCGCGTTGCGCAAAAATTGCTGCAACAGCGGAAAATCGGGGCGCGAAATTTCGAGCAGATGCAGGGCCGTGGCGAGGCCGAGGGTCTGCGCCAAAAAATATTGGCCGAGCAGGGCGAAGGCTGCGGAGAGGAATCCGTTGAGCGCGGCCGCGCCGATCAACTGCGCGACGCCGAGCCAATCCAGGTTGCCGGAGGGGATGCGGTAGGCCATTAGCGCGGCCACGCACGCGCCGGTGACGGCCAACGCCGCCCAAATGAACGCGCCGAATTTGCGTCCCGGGCCGAGCGCCAGCACGCCGCACAACGAAGAGAGCATGTAGTAGGGCATCAGGTCGGGGAAGAATCCGTAGGCGGCCAGCACGCAGGTGACGAGCGAAACGATGATGCCGGCTTCGAGTCCGAACAGGGTGGCGATCAAGAGTCCCACCCCGGCCAGCGGGTACATGTAAGGAAGCAATACATTATCGGGGATGACGAGCCGCGCGCCGTACAAAAAAGCCAGGTAAACCATAGCCATCACCAGCAGGCTGCGCGCGTCGTACAAAAATCCCAGGCGCTGGCGGCGATAAAAATACAGGCTGGTGAAGGCCATCGCCAGGATCGCGAGCGCGGCCTCGCCCAGCAGGTCGAGCGGATGCAGGCCCAATTGGATCAGGCCCAGCGACTGGAGCGCTTCGATCTGGACCTGGGTGACGACCTCGCCGGTCCGCACGACGGTCTCGCCCGATTTGTAGGATTTCTCCACCGGCGACACGGCCTCGCGCGCGGCCTGCCGGGCCGCCTCGGTCAATTCGGGACTATAGAGGCTGTTCGCGACCACAAACGGCGTGACCAGCGTCCCGACCAGAGTCACCTGCTCCTCGCTCAACGTCAGACTGACGCGCGTGGCAACGCTGCGCCGGGCCGACTCCACGTCCGCTTCGCGGATGACGCCGCGCAGGGTTTGGTCCAGCACGGAGAGGGCCTCGGCCCGAACGACTTCCCAGCGCGCGTCGGGCAGGGCGAGCAGGCTTTCGATGGTTTGTGAATCCAGTTGGAGGTCGCGCAGCGAAGCGAGGTCGGCGCGCTTTTGGTCGGCGGTGGCGGTCGCGTCGGCGCGGGTGAGGGCGATGAAGTCCAGCGCGAGGCGCAGGCGTTCGAGTTGTTGGCGCGAGACGGCGGGGTCGGGCGGGGAGTGAACGGGAAGAACCGAGTCGGCGGCGTTTTGGCGGCGTTGTTCGGTCAGGACTTCGCTTTGGTAGGTTTCGTCGCGCGGCGCTTTGTAGTCACGCGGCGACACGTCCCCCGCGTTGAGCGACAGGGAGGCCGGGCGGAGCGAGTCGGGCAGGGTGAGCGCGCCGAAGGTCGCCACGCCAACCACCGCCAAAAGAATCAAGCGGAAGGCGAAGAGGCGCTTGGAAGAATGCGGCGCGCTCGAATTGTCCACGTTACTTGAGCAGTTCGCGCGCCATCGCGCTGATGGCGTCGTTGGGGGCGCGTCCCGCCACCTTGGGCATGACGGCCTTCATGACCTTGCCCATATCGCTGGCGGAGGCGGCTCCGGTCTCGGCGATGGCGGCTTGGACGAGGGCGCGCAATTCGTCGGCGGGCATAGCCGGGGGCAGGAAGGATTCGAGGATGGCGATCTCGGCTTCGTTTGCGGAGACGAGGTCGGCGCGCTCCGCCTTTTTTGCCTCTTCGAGCGCCTCGCGGCGGTTCTTGATCTCCTTCTGTAAAAGCGACATGACCGCCGCGTCGTCGAGGGCGACGCGCTTATCCACTTCGGCTTGTTTGATGGCCGCAAGCGCCATGCTGAGGGTGTTTTTGCGCAGGGCGTCGCGCGCCCGCATAGCGTCTTTCATCGATTCGGTGAGTTGAGTTTTGATGTCCATATTGTTCATTATAGCAGAGGAGGGATACGGAGAATCACTCCCCAAACATCGCCACAGCGCGGACGGGCGAGCCGGTTCCGCCGCGAATTTTGAGCGGGAGGCCGGGGAAGACGGTTCCACCGAAGTAGATTTCCTGGCTGAGGTCATCGGTCACAAGTTAAGGTAAGTTTGCTTCTGTCAAGATAGGAATCAACT
>CAZVAX010000111.1:0-12143 GCA_964625215.1 uncultured Anaerolineaceae bacterium
TCGCTTGTGCCATCATCTGTTGGCGCAAATGTGAAGTTTAGAGATAGGCTCTAAAGCCTTATGTCACTTTCCTGTTGGAGGGGATAGGGCTTGTCGCAAACTTAATAGCAATCATAAGTTATTTTGGTGCAAGCAATACTCCAGAGACATCACCCAACTTTTACATAAACAACCAAGAATTTTTTGCTTGGTCAACAGTAGCCGTAGTTTACACATTAGGCATAATTTTAGCAAGAATGAAAAGGCGATGGAGACGAATATACGGACACACAGAAGATAATGGCAGTATCTTTTATCAACTCTTCATCGGCGGCGGAGACGTAGACCATGATGATTGGTTGATGTACAAAAGAAATTTTTCATTCACCCTTGTGATAGGTTTTCCAATAACATTTTTATATGTAAGGGCAATTCAAACATCTTTTACATCTGGAACTGCTTCGCCTTGGAGTTCCCTTTTTGCAACAGCACTAATCTGTGTTCCTATCACTTTGGCAGCGAAGATTGTGTCTTCTATTTTTGACAATGCGTTATCCTTGTATGAAGGTGATTAAAACAAAAATCTGTTAACGCACAAACGCCATCGATAAATAGTAGTGTCAAGGGTAGAATCCATCTTCACCAATAAGGAACCTATCTCAAAGAATCAAACCAGCGGAGACGACGCTCCGCTGGTTTTGTATTTATGTCAGTTATCCCTTCGCCGCGATCTCTTTTTCGAGCAATCCCAACACCGCCTCACACGCCACTGGTACAGCCTCCGCAACAGGCGCGGAAAGTTCCTCCGAAAAATCGTACACGTTCTTGGCTTCGATGGCGACCACCATCACCAAGTCGGGGACATCCAATCCCATTTTGCGTCCCGTGGCGAGCGCGGTGAGGAGGGACGTGTCGTGCGCGGAGGCGGAGTGTCCCGCCATCGGATTCGGCAACTCTTCGAGCGGAAACACGCGCACACTTCCCACGGGGCTTTGGCCTGTTTCCATTGAGTCGATGAGGATCACACGTTGATAGCCAACCATGCGCTCCATCAGACTCAATCCGCCTAGTGACAGACAATCCGTTTCCACAGACTGATCACTGATCACTGGTAACTGATCACTGATCTTTTCAATGACTTTCCAGCCGACGCCGTCGTCGGAAAGAATCGGATTGCCGAGGCCGATGATGAGGGTTTTCATGTTCTGATGAGTCGAAGGTCAAAAGTCCAAAGTCGCGCGACCTTTGACCTTCGACTTTTGACTGGCTATCTTTTCAACACGTCTACCACTTCACCGCCCGAATTACGGATCGTGATCTCCAGCGGCATTTGGCCGGGGAGCGAGTGCGTGGCGCAGCCGAAGCAGGGATCGTAGGAGCGGAAGGCCATCTCGACCATGTTCAACATCGGTTCGGTGACGACTGTCCCTTTTTTGATCAGGCTGGTCGCGGCCTTGTTGATGGACATGCTGATCGGCGCGTAGTTGTTGGTCGTGCCGACGATCAGATTCACTTTCGTCAACACGCCGCGCTCGTCGGTGATGTAGTGATGGGTGAGGGTGCCGCGCGGGGCTTCCACGATTCCGACTCCCTCGGTGGGGGTCTCGGTGGGGACGGTGTGGAAGTTGGGCGACGCGACCTCGGGATCGGAGGCCAGTTCCACCCAGCGCTCGGCGGCGTAGAGCAGTTCGATCAGGCGCGCCCAGTGCGTAGCCAAACGCTGGTGAACGGGTTTCCCGCCCAGGGTCGCGTAGAAGCGTTCGTATTCGGCTTGGGCGAGCGGAGTCGCCATCCCGTCCGCGGCGTTGAGTCGCGAGAGCGGAGTCGCGCAGTAGACGCCCGAATCTTTTCCGTCGGTGAAGCCTTTCCAGCCGACGCCTTTGAGGTACGGGAACTTGAGATACGTCCACGGCTCGACGTGTTCGGCGATGTGCTTGGTGTAATCGTTCGGCGCATACTTGACGAACTCTTTGCCGTCGGGGTCAACCACGCGCACCTTGCCATCGTAGAAGTTGATGTGGTTTTTCTCGTCCACCATGCCCATGTAGTAGGTGCGGTGGGTGTAGATGTCGCCGAGGATTAGGTCAACGTAGGCTTTGTTGCCTAGCACGATGTCGTTGAAGATCTTGAGCGAGAACTGGCCGAACTCGACCGCCCACTTTCCCATCTCCAAAATTTCTTTGCGCTGGTCTTCGGTGATGCCTTTGGTGAGGCCGCCAGGGATGGATGTGCATGGATGGACTTTGCGTCCGCCGATGATCTCGACGACGGTGTGACCAGCCTTGCGCGCCGCGATTACCTTGCCGCCGATCTCCAACCCCACCTTATGGATGACGCCGAGGATGTTTCGCTCGGCCACGGGCGCGTCGGGGCCCATGACGAAATCGGGTCCGCCCAGCGCGTAGAAGTGGGTGGCGTGGTCGGTGACGTAGAAGGCGGAGTAGAGCAACTCGCGCAGCATTTTCGCGGTGCGCGGCGGGTCCACGTGATAGACCGCGTCGGCGGCTTTGGCGGCGGCCATGTGATGCGCCTCGGGGCAGACGCCGCAGATGCGGTTGGTGAGAAGCGGCATTTCCTCCACGGGGCGGCCCACGCAGAAGCGTTCGAAGCCGCGCAGTTCGGGAATCTGGAAGTAGGTGTTCGCCACGTCGCCTTCGGGGGTCAGGAAGATCTCGATCTTGCCGTGACCTTCGAGGCGGGTGATGGGGTCAATGGTGATTCGTTGTGTCATGTTACACCTTCTCTTTCTTCCAGGCGGACTTGCCTGATTTCAGGAGGGAACCCGCCAGGTTGAAGCGATAGAACTGTCCCGTTGGGTCGGGGATGCCGTCGAGGATGCGGTCAATTTGATCGGGATCGTTGCTTTCGATGACCGAGGCGAAGCCTGTGATGAGGCGCGCTCCGTAGTCCACGACTCCCTCAGCGGGGCCGTAGCAACCGATGCACTGCGCGCCCGCGGATGGGCAACGCGCGTTGCACCCGTTTCGGGTGGCGATGCCGTTGCAGGGAATTCCCTGTTCGAGCAGGCACAGCGACGGGTCAATCGGTTGGCCGAAGATGCGCTTGAAGGAGGTGATGGTCTTGACGTGACGCGTGCGCTGGCACTCGTCGCAGACAGTGGAATTGCCCGCGCCGATCACCGCGCCCTTGGGCGGGAGTTGCGCTTTGCCTTGAAGGACTTGCACCACGAGGTCAATCACCGCCGCGATCTGGTGACTCTCGGGCGGGCAACCCGGCATGTAGTAATCCACGTCCACCACCTGGTCGAGGGTCTTGAGGCGGGGGTAGATGGTCGGGATGTGGATCACGCCCTCGGGCATTTGGTAGGATGTCTGCGGGTGGATTCCGTTCGGGTTGTCTGTCGAAACGGTGTGGAAGGCCGTGCCGACGATTTCCTCCGCAGGGCTGAGGTTCGCCAGGCCGGGGATGCAGCCCTCGTTGGCGCACGAGCCGAACGCGACGAGGATCTTGGATTTCTTGCGCAGGAGTTTGGCGATGTGTTCGTTCTCGTCGTTGCGGATGCCGCCGTTGAAGAGGGTCAGCAGGATCGAGCCGTCTTCCATGGCCTCCACGTCTTTGTATTTCGCGTCCATGGCGACCGGCCAGAAGACGACATCGAAGTTGGCGTCCACATCCAGGATCTTTTCGTGGATGTTCAGCACGGCGATCTCGCAACCGCCGCACGAGGCCGCCCAGTACATTGCGAATTTGGGTTTGTCGCTCATGCTGGAACCTCCTCAGGGATTTGTGTTTCGACGCGATGTCCGTTTCCGCCGACGCCGCCCCAGTTGAGCGGACCGAGGGCGCGGATCTCCTCGACGAAGGATTTGACCTCGCTGGTGAATTTCGCGCCTTCCGCGGCGCTGGCCCAAACGAGTTTTACGCGGTTCGGTTCCACGCCCAGGCCTTGCAGGGTGCGGCGGATCAGGTGGAAGCGTCGCAGGGCTTTGTAGTTCTGTTCGAGGTAGTGACATTCGCCCGGATGACAGCCGGTGATCATCACACCGTCCGCGCCGTTGGCGAGGGCTTTGAAGACGAAGGTGGGGTCGAGCCGCCCGCTGCACATCAGGCGGATGAGGCGGATGTTGGGCGGGTATTTCATGCGCGCCGTGCCGGCCAGGTCGGCGGCGCGATAGGAACACCAGTTGCAGGTGAAGCCGATGATGGTGGGTTCGAATTGTTCGTTGTTCATGGGTTAATCTCCTGATGGTAATTAGTAATTTGTAATTGGTAATTCTTTGTTCAGTACTGCAACATTCATGTTGCCTCGCAAGATAAATCTTGCGGTACTACATTTACCAATTACCATTTACCACTTACGCAGGAACCTCCTCTCCAACATTGAGCAACAGCAATCCCTCGATCTGCGCCAGGATCTGTTCGTTGCTGAAGCCGGTGCCGCTGATGGCGCCCGCGGGGCAGGCGGCCACGCAGGTTCCGCAACCCTGGCACAGCGCGGCGTTGATCTCGGTGACCATGCGGTCTTCGTGGAACAGGATGGCGTTGAAGGGACACAGTCCGTTGCAGATGCGGCAGCCCGAGCATTGCTCCTCATTCACGCTGGCGCGGAACGGTTCGAGCATGATCTCCTTGGCGTGGATCTTGCCGAGCGCGCGCGCCGCGGCTGCCGCGCCTTGCGCGACCGTGGCGGGAATGTCCTTCGGGCCTTGCACGCAGCCCGCGATCAGGATGCCTTCCGTCATCGTGGCGACGGGGTCGAGTTTGGGATGCTTCTCGATGAACCAACCGTCGGCGCTGCACGAGAGGCCGAACTTGTGGGCGGTCTCCTTTGCATCGTGACGCGGTTCGAGCGCCACCGAGAGGATCACCATGTCGAGCGGAATCCGCATCTGGACGCCGACCAGCGTATCCTCCACCTGGACGATGAGCTTGCCCTCCTCCTCGGGCGTGCGCGGCGCGTTGTTGATCTCGGCCACCTTGCCGCGGATGAAGTGGGTGCCCTCCTCCAGAACCCGCTGATAGAACTCCTCGTAGCCTTTGAACGGCGTACGCATGTCAATATAGAAGTTGTAGACCTCCGCGCCCGTCCGCTCGTGGACGAGGTGCGCGAATTTCAGTCCCTGCATACAGCAGATGACGGAGCAGTACTCGTTGTAATGCTTGTCGCGGCTGCCGACGCAATGCACGATTCCGACCGCCTTCGGTTTGGTCTTGCCGTCCTTGAGCAGGATCTCGCCGTTGGTGGGTCCCGCCGCGTTGCACAGGCGCTCGAATTCGAGGCTTGTGACGACGTTTGGCAATCGCCCGTATCCGTACTGCGCGATGCGTTTCGCGTCGAAGGTGTCGTAGCCCGTGGCGAGGATGATGTTGCCCACGTTGACCGTGATGACCTCATCCTCCTGGTTGAACTTGATGGCGTTGGTCGGGCAGAATTTTTCACACGCCTTGCACGTGCCTTTGATGTAGTAGGTGCAGTTCGGCCGGTCAATGACGGGATACTTCGGGACAGCCTGCGCGAACGGGGTGTAGATCGCCTTGCGCATGCCCATGCCCGCTTCGAACTTATCGTCCACAACTTTCTTCGGGCATTTCTCCCAGCAGATGCCACAGCCCGTACAGAGCGAGGTGTCCACGTCGCGGGCGCGCTTGCGGATGGTCACCGCGAAGTTGCCCACGTAGCCGTCCACTTTTTCGACCTCGCTCCAGGTCAGCAACTCGATGTTGGGATGCGTCCCGACCGACACCATCTTGGGGGTCAAGATGCAGGCTGCGCAGTCCAGGGTGGGGAAGGTCTTGTCGAACTGCGCCATGTGGCCGCCGATGGAGGGTTCGCGTTCCACGAGATAGACTTTATATCCCGCGTCCGCGATTTCCAACGCGGCCTGGATTCCCGCGATCCCGCCGCCGACGACCAACGTATCGGGGTGGATCGAAACTTTCAACGGTTCGAGGGGCGCGTGATTGATGACGCGTTCCACGCCGCCCGAAACAACCGACATGGACTTGGCCGTGGCCTGATCCTTGTCGGTGTGCACCCACGAGACTTGCTCGCGGATCGAGACCAACTCGCACAGGTACGGGTTAAGTCCCGCGCGCTTGCAGGCCGTGCGGAAGGTGTTCTCGTGCAGGTGCGGCGAGCAGGCGGCCACAACGACGCGCGTCAAGCCAAGTTCCTTGATATCCTTCTCGATCAATTCCTGACCGAGGCTGGAGCACATGAACTTGTAGTCGCGGCCGATGACGACGCCGCGGCGCTGGAGTTTCGCCGCCGCCCATTCGGCCACCTCCTGCACATCCACCATGCCCGCGATGTTCGTTCCGCAGTGACAGACGTAGACTCCTATTTTTTCCATAAGATTTCTCCTTTGAGTTTGCTTTGCTCAATCCGACGCTAGAGAGCGTCTTCTACGCTTCGCCGCGTAGCGGACGTTCTCTAACGTCCGCTACCGTGCTAGGACAGGCATGGCGGAGACGAACTCCTTGCCGATGCCGAGTTTTTTCGCAGAGATGCCGAGCGCCAGCCCGATCAGTTGGGTGAAATACACGATCGGCACTTCGAAGTTCGTGCCAAATTCCTGGTTCACCGCCTGCTGGTAGCATTCAAGATTGACCTGGCACATCGGGCAGGCCGTGGCGATGACCACCGCCTCGCGCTCGACCGCGGACTGGAGCAGGTTGCGAACCATGCTCAGCGCGGCGACGCGGCTGGAGATGATCAAGGAACCGCCGCAACAACGCGTCTTGAGCGGATAGTCCACGGGCGTCGCGCCGATGGCTGTGAGCAGTTCCTCGAAGTATTGCGGATTCTCCAGCGATTCCGCCGTGTCGTGATCCTTGCGCGGACGAAGGAGCTGGCACCCGTAATACGGGGCGACACGCACGCCATCGAGCGGATTCGTGACCTTGCTCTTGATCTCCTCCGCGCCGATGTCCTGCGCGAACATTTCGAGCAGATGCTGGATGCGGAGATTGCCCGAAAATTGCAGGCCGTCCTCCTCCAGCGCGAAGTTGATGTGTTCCGCCAGGTCGGGATCCTTGTTGAGATGCGCCTGCGTGAAGAACATGTTCTTGAAGCACGCGCTGCATGGAGCGACCACGCCCAAGCCCGTTTTTTCGGCGATCGCCAAATTGCGCGCGGTGAGCGTGTAGGCCAGCAGTTCGTCAATGTGGAAGTAGGTGGTCGAGCCACAGCAGTTCCAGTCTTCGAGTTCGCGGAGTTTCACGCCGAGTTTTTTCGTGGACTCCATGGCGGACTGGTGATAACCGATGGCGAGTTTTTCCAGCGAACAGCCGGGGAAGTAGGCGTATTCTTTCATGCTTCGCCTCCCATCGGGATGATGCGGCGGATCATGCGCTTGAAGTTATCCAGCCGTTTGATGCGCGGCGGGAGCAGGGGCAGGCGTCCCTTCAACATCAACTCGGTCGCGTTTTGGATTTCCATGAAGAACTCGCGCAGTTTGAACTTGAATATGTACGAGGGGGCGAGAATCGGCTCGAAAGTGCGCCCTGTCCGCATGATGGTCTTGGCGAAGGCCTCCGAGAAAGACGGCCCGATCATGCCTTCCCTGTAGCGGCTCTTCCAGATCGAGTAACGTTGCAAGGCATACATCAGTTCTGTGATGCTGATGTCCTGCGGACAACGCACCGTGCATTGGTAGCACGAGGCGCAATACCAGAACGTATTGCTTTCCAGCACCTGGTCTTTGAGTCCCGCGTTGACCATGGCGATGATCTGACGCGGGGTGTAGTCCATGTAAGCGGCCACAGGGCACGAGCCTGAGCAGGTTCCGCACTGGACGCACATGGGGAAGGGATTTCCGTCCGCGGCGTGCAGCAGGCTGGAAACTTCTTTCATGAAGGTGAAGGTGTAGGTTTCAGATGCTTCTGTCATAGTAGCCTCGTTGGTTCAAGACCTCGTGGTTCGTACACTCCCGTCTCTCCGTCATTGCAAGGAGGGTGATCTTCCCGACGAAGCAATCTCCTAGTCGTGGCGGGGATTGCTTCGCCGCTACGCGGCTCGCAATGACGACTCGTGGGAGGCGCGACACTCAAGTCTCTACGCAGGTACCGCCTTCCTTTCCTCTGCCAATTGGAGCAAGTGGTTCACCTTTTCGAGCAGAAGGGCGGGTTCCACCGGCTTCTCGACCAGTTCATCCAGTTTCACGAAACCGGGGTGGATCGGTTCGCCGGGGAAGAGGAAGGCGATCTGCTCCCTCATGCCGGTGATGATCAGGACGGGCATGTCGCGCAGTTTGGGGTCCTTGCGGAGTTTGCGCGCGATCATCACGCCCTCCGCGCCGCGTCCCATCATGATGTCGAGTAGCAGCAGGTCGTAGGGACGCGTCTGCAAGGCCATCAAGCCCGCCTTCGGGTCGTTGGCGACCTCGACTGCATACCCCGCGGTATCGAGAATGGACTTGATCCCTGCCACGTAATCGGGATCGTCGTCAATGATCAACAATCGTTTTACCATGTCATGCCTCCGTTCAAGGTTGGATGGTTGGTTTGTTACTTTGTTCGTCATTGCGAGCGATGGTCGAGTAGGCGGCGTTCTTCCGCTATATCGAGACCGAGCGAAGCAATCTCCTCGCGGGGAGGGGGGGATTGCTTCGTCGCTCGCCCCGTTCGCTCCTCGCAATGACAATGTGCGGCGCTAGTTTGCCGACTTGGGTAATCGGACAATAAACGTCGTGCCTTTGCTCACTTCGCTTTCAACGGTAATCGTTCCTTTATGCGCCTCAATAATCTGACGTGTGACGGCCAGCCCGATGCCGTGACCGCTTGCCACGGCCTGGCCGGACTTGCCGCGATAAAAACCTTCGAAAATGTGCGGAACATCCTCCGGGGCGATGCCAACGCCTTCATCCTTGACCGAGACCATCACATCGTTTCCATTTTCTTCGGCCTTCACCGTGACCTTACTCCCATCGCGGGAGTATTTCACAGCGTTGCCGATGATGTTGCCGAACGCTTCCGAAAGGCTGAAACCGTCTCCCATCACAGAGTGCAACGGCTCGCTAAACGAAGCGGCGATCTCAACATCTTTTCTCACGGCGTACGGCTCCACGTTTTCGAGCGCTTTGACAATCTCATCTTTCACCGAAACCTGCGTGAAGGTTTCTTTCATCTGATCGGCGTCAATCGAAATGGCTCGCAGCCAGGAATTGATGATTTTGATCAGGTCGCTGATGCGATTCTTCGTTCGCGAGAGTTTGTCCTTTTGGACTTCGGTGAGCGAACCGCCCACTTCAAATTCGAGCGCCATCAGGTTTTGCTGGACGGCGTTCAGCGGCGACTTCAGCTCGTGCGAGACGATGTGCGCGAAATGCTCGCGCAACATTTCCTTCTCGCGCCGCAGGGCGATGGTTTCGAGAGTCAGTTTTCGCTTCTCCAAACTCCGGCGCGTGATGAGACGAAATTCCTCCGGGGTGAAGGGCTTGGGTAGGAAGTCGTACGCGCCGCGCTTCATCGCGTCCACGGCGGAACTGATGGTGGCGAAGCCCGTGATCACGACCATCACGATGGTCGAGTCCATCGCGCTGACCTTCTCCAGCACCTCGAAGCCGGAGATGCCCGGCATTTTGAGGTCCACGAAGATCAGGTCGGGGTGGAATTGCTCCGCGAGGGCCAAACCCGCTGTCCCGTCCGCGGCGGAGGCGATCTCGTAGGGTCCGCTCGAGAGGATCTGTTCGCAGGAGTCCCGCACGACCTCTTCGTCGTCAATCAGCAGGATTTTCGACTTGGCTTCCATCTTTTTCACTGACCTTCGTAATCACCGGCAGACTCACGGTAAATCTTGCGCCGTGTCCAATTTCGCTCTCGACTGTAATTTCGCCGTTGTGTTCCTTGACGATGCCATAACTGATCGCCAGCCCGAGGCCGACGCCGTGGCCGATCTCCTTGGTGGTAAAGAACGGGTTGAAGATGCGCTCCATGTTTTCGATGCTGATGCCGTGACCGGTGTCTTTCACTTCGATCTCGATGGTTTGGGCGTTCAATCCGTAGGCGGTGGTGAGCGTGAGCGTTCCGCCGCCGCTCATGGCCTCCGCCGCGTTGATGATGAGGTTGAGGAAGACGCGTTCGACCTGCGAAGGATCAACCACGATCATCGGCAGGCTCTCGTCGAGATTTCTCACGATGCCGATATTGTGGAACTGCGCCTGGTTTTCCACGAGCGAAACGCAACGGCGCAACAGATCGTTGATGTTCGTGAGCGTCTTGATCGGTTTCTTCTGCCGCGAAAAATCGAGCAGGCTGCGGATGATCTCGCGGCAACGATTGGCCTGGATGGATATTTTTTCAAGGTTCTTGCGAGCGGGTTCGTCGCAAATATCTTTTTCGAGCAACAGGCTCGAATACGTGACGATGCCTTGCAGCGGGTTGTTAAGTTCGTGCGCCACATTGGCCGCCAACTGACCGACGATGGCGAGCCGTTCCGATTCCATGATCTTGCGCTTGGTGAATTCCTTCAATCGTTCGTCGCGCTGGCGAAGGGCGTCGGCCATCTGGTTGAAACGGTACGCCAGTTTTCCGAATTCGTCGCCGCTGGTCAGGTCCACTTTGGCTTCGAGGTTTCCCTCGGCCAGTTGCTCCGAGGCGGAGACGAGCTTCTTGATCGGCCCGGAAATATTGCGGGAGATCATCAGCGCGAAGAGGGTGGAGACCAGCGCAACCGCCAGCGTGATGCCGACAAAAAACAAAACGGTCTGGTTTTGAATGTCGGTGTACTTCTGCTCCAGGATGCCGACGTAGAGGATGCCGATGACGCGTCCGTTGATGTTGCGAATCGGCTCGTAAGCGGTGATGTACCAATCGGTGACCACGTACGCCCGTCCGATCCACGGCTCCTGCTCGATCACAACCTGTTCGTATACATCCTCCTGGATGCGCGTGCCCACCGCCCGGTTGCCGTTGCTGTTTTTCACATTGGTCGAGATGCGCACATCGTCCTGGAAGATGGTGGCCGTGCCGATGTCCTTGCCTTCATAGACAACGTTTTGGAACACCGTTCCTTTGATCTTGTCTACGATGTCGTAGTTGCGATTCAGCAGGATGGCTCCGTACACCACGCCGATGAACTCGCCCTCCGCGTCGAAGATGGGCGCGGCGGCTTTCAACATCATGCCCGCCGTCTCTTCGGTGTCTGGGCGGGGACGCGCCATGGGCGTCTCGATGAACTTGAAATACGCCTGTTGCGCCAGCGCGGGCGACTCGCGCTCGAGTTCCTCGACGGGAACAATGCTCGTGCCGGAGGCGGGTTTCCACGTCGTCAATACCACGCGGACGATTTCGTCCAGGCTTTGATCGTCGCCGGCCATCTCCGGGCTGTTGACGCGCAAGATCACTTTGCCCGTAGCGTCGGTGATGGTGAGCACGTCGAGATTCTCGCTGTTCTTGAAGCGCACGAGCTCATCCAGGTATTCCTGGCGCGCGTCGCCGCGCAGGATGTCGCTCATAAAGAGTCGCACCGCCGTGAATTTTACGGAGTCCTCCACATGCTGCATGCGGCTTTCGTAAATTTCGCGCGCCGCGTTCAAGTCATTGCGGATGCGTTCCTGGGCCTCTGCGATGATTCGGTTGTTAATGATCTGAATTCCAACGATGGTGAAAATGAGACTGCTCAACAGAATAATGGAAAGAAAACTCAGGGTCAATTTGGTGGCAATTGGCAACCTTGCTAGTCAAGTAAACGAAAAGTTGATCTTTCTTGTGGACGAGTTGGAAGAACTACAAAACGTTAAGGCAGGCGATGCAGCAGAGTCTATTCATCAATATGTTCGTCGCCTCTCTGAACCGGCAAACGCCAGTGTTGGTTTTGTATTCGGATTTAAGGCAGATGTGCCAGATGATGCTCCACCTATTCTATTCCGAGGCGATGTACGTAATCGAATTGGCGCACAAAATTATCAGGATATCCCACCCTTGCCAGCAATAAGCAACGTGAAGAACTTTATGAAGGAATTATTGCTTAACTTAACAGATCCGTCTAAGGTTCAATCACGGATCGAACAAGAAGGGCTAACAGTCCAAGAAGGAGAATATCCCTTTGAACCAAATGCCTTTGAATTGCTGGCAGATTATGCAACTCAGGATATTACTCGCGCTTTACCCCGTAATATTATTACTGCGATCAATGAGTGCGCGATACAAGCATGGGATGACAAAAAATATCTCATCGATGAAGCAATTGTTAATAATATAGC
>CAZVAX010000112.1:0-12027 GCA_964625215.1 uncultured Anaerolineaceae bacterium
CGTACCCATCGGGGTTGAGTTCGATGAACGTCAAATCCTGCGACACCCCCAGCCCATCGTAAATCCGGCGCAGACCGCCGCCCTCCTCCAGCGAGCCGATGTAATGCACACCGGGGCTGAAGCGGTAGCCCTGCAGCGTGAACGAATGCGTCCACCCGCCTGGGCGGTCATGTTGCTCCAACACCAACACTTTCTTCCCCGCCTGCGCCAAAGCAACGGCGGCAGTGAGTCCGCCCGCGCCCGAACCGATCACGATTACGTCGTAGTCTGTCATGGTATCCTCCAATGGCTTTTCTTCAATCAATAGTTAGGGGCACACCTTATCACCTGATAGAACAGCGGGAAAACCAGCGGCTTTCATTTTCGGCGGTGAATAAATGTAAGTGGCGCTTCGTAGGGCGGGATGGAATCCCGCCAAATCGCGGGTCTGCGGAATGCCATTCCTGGAAAATCTCCTCTTGGGCTTCGGGAAACTTTGAAATCAAATCATAAGGTAGGAGACGTGGAAAATCAAGTATCATCCGTCCGAAAGGACATGCCCATGGAATCCATTCTCCTCATTATCTTGATCGGTCTCGCAGGCGGGGTCGCGGTGGGTTTGCAAAGCCCGCTGGCGAGCATCCTGACGCAACGGCTTGGAACCTTCGAGAGCGTTTTCATCATTCACCTGGGCGGGGCGCTGGCGGCGTTGATTCCCTTGCTGTTGATGGGCGGCGGAAAGCTAGGTCAGTGGCGAAGCGCGCCGTGGTATGCCCTCGTTGCCGGCCTATGCGGACTGGTAGTGATCGGCGCGGTCACCTACATGATTCCGCGCATCGGAGTGGCCGGCGCGGTGACCAGCATCGTGGCAGGACAGTTATTCATCAGCGCGGCGCTCGACCACTTCGGCTGGCTCGGCGCATCCATCCGGCCAATCGACGCTCCGCGCGCCATCGGCCTGGTCGTTGTGTTCCTCGGCGTCTGGCTGACGGTGAAATGAGTCCACTGGCCCCGGTTCAAGCGTTGCTTTTTCCGTTCCACGAAATCCGCCAACACAGCGGAGGAAATGTGCAATAATCAGGCGCGCGCCACCCCATCCGCACGGAGTATGTCATGTCGAAACTTTCCATTCCATCCGACCAGGTTCGCTTTTTCAGCGGCAGTTCCAAGTCTCCCCCGACATGGGCCAGGCCAAGTCGGCGGCGCGTTTCGCCAAGTCGCTCAACCTGCCCGTCACCGCGGGAAACAAAGAGCGCGTCTCGGACCACGAGGTGCGGATCGTCGGCCTGATCGGCGACCAGGTGAAGGGACACAAGCGCGCCCTGATTTACGATGACGAGATCGCCACCGGCGGTTCGATTCGAGAGATCGGCCGCGTCCTGGTGGAGGAGGGCATCGAGGAGATTTTGGTTGTTTGTACGCACGGGGTTTTCACGCACCACGGATTGGAAAAACTCGCCGCCATCCCCCAATTTAAAGAAATCATCACCACCGACACGGTCTACATTCCGCCGGAACGCCGCCACCCCAAACTCACCGTGCTATCGGTCGCGCCCATTTTCGCTTCGTCCATCCACCGCAACTTCAATCGCGAGTCCATCAGCGACCTGTTCGTCTTTGGCGAAGGGGCGTGACGCCGCCTCAACCACAGAGACGCGGAGGCGCAGAGATTTTTCTCCGCGCCTCTGTCTGTTTACATCTTGCATAAGCGTTGGGAATCCCGAAGTTCTACTTCGGGCGGACGCTCCGAAAGTAGAACTTTCGGAATCCCCTGCTAGATTCTGGATTTTTGCAAGAGGTCGGTTATGTTCCGTTGACGAATCCGTTCCCCATCCGTTTATCCGTTCTGCCGAAGGCAATCCGTTGACCAAATCCGTTTTACAACTTCACAATCGTCTCGTGGATCAGATGCGCATATTTATTTTGTAATCGAATGAAGTGACTTTGGATCGCGTCGGCTTCGGCGCCGTCGGGGGCGAGGAACTTGCCGGTTTCCACGCCGCGCCGCGCGATCTCGCGGCAGACCGCCTCGGTGATCAACTCGGCCAATAGCACCTGTCCCTGCACGGTGGTGTCGAGGCGGCCATTCTCGTCGAGGTAGATGCTCACCGACGGCGCTTCGGTGGCGACCACGATGGTGGAGTTGACGCGGTCGAGGTAGACGCGCTGGCGCGGGTCGGAGCGGTCGTCGAAGTGGATGTCGCTGAACAGCCCGCCGCTTCGGACCACGGTCGGTTCGGGCGCGGCCTCCCGTTTCGATCTCACCTGCACGAGCGCCTGCGCCTTCTCCTTGCCCACGTACGCGCTGACGATTCCCTCGCTCCCCACTTGATGTCCTTCCACTTTAATACGCGCGATGCCGATGGTCGGGTCCGACTCGGAGGGTTCGACGGTGGCCTTCGAGACGAGCAACTCCACTTCGGGGCTGTCGGAGACAAAGAGGACGGTCGCGCCGGGACGCGCGATGGAGGGCATGTCGACGCGCAGGGTCAGGGACGCGACCTGCCCGGTTTGCACGTAGACCGTGTCGGGCGCGAACCACAGGCGGGGCGCGGCCGACTCCGGTTCGGGCGCGCCCGCTTCGTCGTCGAGGAGGGAAGCGGAGGGGCGGCGATGCAGTTCGGCGGAGGCGATCACGTTCAGTTCGTGCAGGGCCTTGTCCAGTTTGCGGCGCAGGGCCTTGTCGAGTTTGGTCTGTTCTTCGTGCAACGCGTGTTCGCGCTCGCGTTGGATGATCGGTTCGAGTTTTTCCTCGACGGCGGTTTTGAGGGCCTTGGCGAAGGGATGCGTCCAGTTGATGCCGTCGCGCGTGGCGGTGAGAACCGGCTCGTCGTTTTTGAGGAGTTCGTGGAGATAATCCACTTTGATCGAGCCGTAGAAGAACGAGGCGTAGGGATCGTTTTCGAATTTGAGCATGGTAAGCGCGACGACCATCGAGTGGCTGACGACGAGCAGGCCGGCGTCGGCGTAATCGCCCTCCTCGCCGCGCGTGGAAAGTTGCAGGTTGGAGCGAAAGAGTTCGAGGCGCGCCGGCGCGTGAAAACCCTCCACGTGGAGGAGCTCGTCGAGAATTTTTTCGCCGCGCGGCGGACGGTAGGTGAGCGCGTGCTCCTCGCGCGCTTTGAATGGGCCGGCCATGTTGCGGATGAGGACGCGGCGGGCGCGGTTGCCGAGGATGGGACGCAACTCGAAGTGCCGCGAGAGGTAACTTCGCAGGTTGTCGAACTGCGGAACTTTCACGTCTTCGCGCGAGACGATGATCTCGATCTCGGTGCCATTGCCCTCGAGGATGCCGTGATCGTCGCGCAGGTCGGGGTCCGCGCGCGTGGGCGCGTCGAGCTCGAAGGTGGGGACGTTGTTTTTGAGCAGGAGCGAACTGGAGTAGAAAATTCCGTCCCGAAACGAGCGCACGTATCCGTGGCCGAGGCCGAAGATGGCGTCTTTCAGTCCGCGCCCCCACATGCCGCGTACGGCCTTGTCTTCTTTGATGCCGCTGGTGGCTTCGCCGTACGTGCCGACGACCTGGTCCATGCGCGCGTCGTCCATACCCTCGGCGAAGTCGCGCACGCGGAGGATCGAATTATGGCGCTTGCGAAACAACTCGATGACGATCTCGCCCTTCACCGCAACGCCGGCGCTTTCGAGGCGCGCGTAACTGTCGTTGCTGTTGGTGATGATCTCCACCAGCGCGCGCAACACATCCTTGCGGATGGCCTGGTCGGCTTGCTGCAAGGCGACGCGGTCGGCGTATTGGAGGCGGCGGGAGGTGGGCATGGGGCAATGATCAGTAATCAGTGATCAGTTTTCAGTACCGCAAGATTCATCTTGCGCCCTGCGCGGGCAACATGAATGTTGCGGTACTGGGCTATCGTTTTAAGATTCGCGGCGCGGCTTCCACCAATAAATGTGAAAACTTGGCCTCGCAAAAATCCAAAAAGGCGAGCAGGTCTTTGCGGCCATCGGCTTGCACTTGTTCCTTGAACATTTCGAGATTGCGTTTGAGCGTGGCGGCGGGAGTTTCCATGGTGCAGAGCAACATGCTTCGGAAGTCGAACTCGTTGAGGCGCGCCCTTTGTCCCTGTTTTTTGAAATGGACGAAGGCCTCCGACAACTCGACGGCGCGCGTGTAACGATGGGCCGCGGCCTTGCCCTCCTCGCTCACGCGTGACGCGAGGCGGGTCGGCGGCCCGATCAGTTTCTCCACCCGCGCGGCGCGACGCAGTCCGCGCGCGGTGAGGCGCAGCGACTGTTTTGCGAGCAGGCCTTTGGCGCGCAGGTCGCTCCAGCGGCGCGTCACCAGGGCCGAGTCGGGCCAGTGCGGATATTTTTTTAGGGCGAAGCGCTTGGGGAACATCTGAAAGCAGGCCGCCACGATCTCCTCGGGGTCGAGTTCGAGGCCCGGGAGGAGTCGACTCATGGCGAAGAGCGTCAGGTCGGCGAGGGTGAGTGATGCGTAGTGGGTGGGGTCGTAGGTGGGAGGAGTCGGTTTGGGGTTCATCGCGCCCTCACGAAGTCCGGTGGGAAGCGAGGCGGGGTGGTCATATCCACGATTTTACCCGTTTTGGCGGGAAGTTGTCACCCGCCCTTGTCCCTTGTCAGGCAATGCTCCCTCGACTACAATCCTGCCAACTTAGAGGAAAACGAGAGAAAATGGCAAAGCAACGCATTATCCTGGTGGATGACCACGAGGTGGTTCGCTTGGGATTGAAGTCCCTGTTGGAGCGACATCCCCACTTTGACGTGGTCGGGGAGGCGAGTTCGGCGCGCGAGGCGCTGGAACAAGTGACCGCGTTGGAGCCGGATGTGGTGGTGATGGACATCCGCCTGCCGGGACAATCGGGGATCGAGGCGTGCGAGGAGATCGTCAATCGCTTCCCGAACACCAAGGTCATTATGCTGACCTCGTATGCGGAGGATGAGATGCTCTTCTCGGCCATCCGCGCCGGTGCTTCGGGCTACATCCTCAAGCAGATCGGGAGCGAGGATTTGGTGAAGGCCCTCGAAGCGGTGGGACGCGGCGAGGCCCTGCTCGACCCGGCGGTGACGCAGCGCGTCTTCCAGGAAGTGCGGCGGGCGGTGAAGGAGGAGGAGGCTTCGGCCTTCGCCCATCTCAGCCAGCAGGAGAAGCACGTGCTTCTGCTCGTCTCGGAAGGCAAGACGAATCGCGAGATCGCCAAGAACCTGTTCCTGGGCGAAGGGACGGTGCGAAATTACGTGAGCAGTATTTTGTCGAAGTTGGGGGTGAACAACCGGGCCGAGGCGGCGGCCTACGCGGTGGAACACAATCTCAAGGAATATATCAGCATGTGATTTTCGAGACCTGCGCTCCGGCGCAGGTTTTTTACACCTTGTACACGGATTACGCGGATTGGACGGATTAACACGGAAATTTTAAAAATCCGTGCAATTCCGTGCGCTCCGTGAAATTCGTGTACCGCTTTCGTCTCCGTTATAATCGCCCCATGCCCAAAACAGATGTCTCAATTCTTTTCCTCGGCAAAGCGGACGATGACTATTGCGCCCGCGCGTTGGCGTTCTGCCGGGAGCGTTCCTCGAATGTGGCCTTCTGCCTCGGCAAGTGGGGCGACCCGATGCCGGAGTATGTCCGCAAGTGGGAGGGGGATGTGATCATTTCGTATCTCTCGCGCTGGGTCATCCCCGCGGACTTGTTGAGTCGGGCGCGCGTGGCGGCCATCAATTTTCATCCCGCGCCGCCGGAGTATCCGGGAATCGGATGCAACAACTTTGCGCTGTACGAGGGCGCGAAGGAGTACGGCGTGACTTGTCATCACATGGCGCCGAAAGTGGACACGGGCGCGATCATCGCGGTCTCGCGTTTTCCGGTGAAGGACTCGGACGGGGTGGCGGAGATTCTCCATGACACGTACGAATGTCAGATCGCGTTGTTCTTCGAGATCGCGACGTTGATCGTGGAGGGAAAGCCGTTGCCTGTTTCCCCCGAGAAGTGGATGCGTCCACCCTTCACGCGCAAGCAGTTCAATGAGTTGTTCGTCATCACGCCGGATATGAGCAAAGAGGAAATCGCGCGGCGCGTACGCGCGGTCAGCTACAAAGAGTGGCAACCGTATGTGGAGATCGAGGGGTTTCGGTTCGAGTATATCCCCAAGAAGTAGAACGAGACAATATCTCGTTCTACTCCAACACAAAATTGTCAATCAAACGCGTCTTGCCGATAACCACGGCCATCGAGAGCAGGGTCTTACCGGTCACTGCCTGCAACTCTTCGAGCGTATCGTAATCCGCCGCCGACACGTACTGCATCTGCGCGCGCGGCTCGGAAGCGAGAGTGGCGGCCATGATGTTCCGCAATTCCTCGGCGTCGCGCTCACCGCGCGCGTAAGCCTCTTTGGCCGCGGTCAGCGAACGGAACAGAATGGTGGCGGCCTGCCTCTCCTCGGGGCTGAGGTAACTGTTGCGGCTCGACATCGCCAGCCCGTCCGCTTCCCGCACGGTGGGGCAGACCACGACCTCAATCGGGAAATCCAGGTCGCGCGTCATCTTGCGGATGACGGCCGCTTGTTGCGCGTCCTTTTGCCCGAAGTAGGCCCGCTGGGGCTGGACGGCGTTGAACAGTTTCGCGACCACCGTCGTGACGCCTCGGAAGTGACCCGGGCGGGCCGCGCCCTCCAAGGGCTTGGTGAGGCCCTCGACCTCCACCCAGGTGGCGTAACCGGGCGGGTACATCGTTTCGGGCGCGGGGGTCCACACCAGGTCCACACTGACCGATTCGAGCAAGCGCAGGTCGTTATCGAGGTCACGCGGGTACTTGGCGAGATCCTCGCTGGGGCCGAACTGGGTCGGGTTGACGAAGATGCTCACGATCACGCTTTTGCACTCCTGGCGGGCGCGTTCGGCGAGCGAGACGTGGCCCGGGTGGAGGTATCCCATCGTGGGGACGAAGCCGGCTGGCCCGTCGAGAAGGAGGCGGGCGGCGCGTAGTTCAGAAAGGGTAGTGACGATCATCATGGCGTCCTCCTTGTGATTTGTCGGACAAATTCAGATTTTCCTCGTTGACTTTTAGAATATCTGTGCTAAACTTTAGTCACATTTCAGAGAAAAGGAGAAAAAATGGCTTACTCTTATACCAATTCCAAAGGCGCCACCTACTACCTGCACTCCAAGGGCAAGATGTTCTTCTTCTCCAAGGAGATCAAGGAAGGCGCGCTGGACGCTGTGCCGGCCGGCTACACTGTGGTCGAGATGAAAACCGGCATGTTGGTTTTGAAGAAAGCCGAGGCCGCGCCCTCGACGGACGCGCCGCAGGCTTCGTAAGTATAACCCCCAACCACCGTTCTTTTAGAGAAAAGGAGACCCAAGATGACCCGTACACATGCCTCTAAAAGCCCTGAACAAAGGAGGAACTAGCCATGCCCGCCTTGAACCGTGTCCAACTGATTGGCTATCTCGGAAAAGACCCCGAGAGCAAGTTCACCCCCACCGGCAAGAAGGTGTGTCATTTCAGCGTGGGCGTGACCGAGCGCTGGAAAACCGCTGGCGAATTGAAGGAGCGCACCGAGTGGTTCAACATCGAAGCCTGGGGGCAACTGGGCGAGATCGTGCAAGCCAACCTGAAAAAGGGAAGGCTTGTTTTTGTGGAAGGCCGCTTGCGGACCGACCGCGTGGAAGACAAAGGCGACGTTCGGTTCTATACCAAGGTGATTGCGCTTTCCCTGCAATTCCTCGATAAGAAACCCGCCGACGAACCGGTGATGACTATCGAAGAAAGCGCCGGGGAGTACGAAGCCTAACCTGCGCCAAGAGGACTTGCTGTGAACCTTGATCGGTTCATGGCAAGTCCTTTTTCTTTTTCAACCCCGCCCATGAGGAGGATGACATGCTTGAGATTCTTTTCCTGTACTATTTTGGCAAGAAAATCGGCGAGGCCGTACGGGCCAAAGGACATAACGCTCTCGGCTACCAGATCATGGGGATTGCCTTTTGGTTTGGGGGCGAGTTCGCGGGCGCGTGCCTGGGATTCGGAATCGCCGGAGCGGACGAGTCGGCCCAGTGCATTGCGTACATCATCGCGTTGATCGGCGCGGCCGCCGGCGCGGGGATTGCGTGGCTGATCGTGAACAATCTCTCGCCCAAGACGCCCGACCTTCCGCCTTCTTCGCCGACTGGGACAGTGTGAGAAAGACCGGACACGAAGTCACAAAGCCACGAAGCCACGAAGTTTTCCTTTGAGTCTTCGTGGCTTCGCGTTGAAATAGTAGCGACTTTTCAGGCGCGCTCTTGCGCGACCTCTCTCATTTCACGATTCCCCTCAGCGTGGATTGATACCCGGGGAAAATCTCCTCCAGCGCGGGGTTGTTCAAGCGTTTGACCAGAATCTCCAACAGCGCATCGCGGTAATCGGTGGCGGCGGCCAGGCCATGGACCGACGTATAGTAAGAGACAGGCAAGAAGATAAATTAATCTCACAATGCAACTGACTGTGGTATGCACAAAATATCTGCCTGGACCGCCTGATAATATCCTCTTTGCGCGCAGGAAAGGCAGAGGGTGAGTCCATGCTGATGGACTTCGCGCTCGTTCATAATCTCCTCGCCGCACACAGCGCAGTTGACGCGCAGGCCTGGTCGCGAGACGATCTGCTCGACAGGCGTATTTAGAATCACTTCCTGAGTTGTCAGCATTTCCTCGTCAGGCATGATTTGATATGCCTGCATCTGCGCGAAGTAATGACGGTGTTCATCGGGAGCGTGCTCATAGGCGCGCTCGCGGATATCCAATCGCGGCGCAACGCGGATAGCGCGACCTGTCTTGGTATCCACGAATGTCGCGGCGGCCTTGCCATAATCTTCCACGCGCAGGGTGCGATGACCGACAGTGCAGTCCGTCGCGGCGATGACGCCGTCCGCGAAGCAACCGTCCGTTTCAGAGATAACGAGCAGTTGTTTTTTTGTCGGAGGCTCCTCAAAGCCAAGCGCTTTCATGCCAGCCAATCCGATGCGCACGCCGAGAATTTGGCGCGGACAAAGATGGTCGTGTTCATGCATGGATTTTTCGAGAAGAGGGGCGATATTCATGGATACCCTTTCAAGCGATAAATAATTTCAGATTACCCTCGTCTGTCACTTCCACGCGCAGGGAACGCAGAGGTTTGTCCGCGGGGCCGTGAGTCACCTTGCCATCCGCGTTGAAGCGCGAGGCGTGACAGGGACAAGCGAACCCGTCGCCTTTATCTTCCGCTGTGCAACCCAAATGCGTGCAGACCAGACTCAGGGCGGAGAATCCGCTTTCGGTGTGGAGCAACACCGCGGGAGGGTCAGAGAGAAGCGTGCGCGAGTTGAGGGGATAGTTGGAGGCGGGACCCAAGTCAAATTCTATTTTGGGCGCGGGGTCAGGTTCATAATCCAAAAAGCGGAGCAAGCCGCCAAGGGCCAGCGTGCCGCTCAGGTAGAGAAAGCCAGCGCGGGCAAGTTTAAGAAAATCGCGGCGGGATGGTTCAGACATGGTTATCTTTCTACCGCGTGACACTCGTGGCAATAGAAGGATGATTGATTGTCGCCTGTTTGGGCGCAGCTGCTGCCCATCACGGGATTGAAGGTGAAATATTGGCTGGTGGCCTTGCCGATCATTTCGTAGGTTCCATCGGGCAGAACGCGGATGTTCCAAAGCGGCTCACCCTGCTCGGTGACGAGAATGGTGTCGCCCAATTTCAAATCCATGATGGGATTGAGGAAGGCGAGCGTGAAGGCGATGTCATTCGGGTCAGTGAGGGTTTTGGTGAGCGGCAGTTCATCCAGCGTGCCGTGACAGGTTTTACATTGCACGTATTGGATGCTTTTCTGGTCGGCGTGAATGTCGCCGTCGCCCATGGCTTCGTCGCGGGTGTGACAGTCAATACAGTCGAGGGTGTATTCGCATTTGGTGAACACGCCGATGGGTTGATAATAGTCCTGTAGTCGCGTGGTCGGGTGGTCAGTTCGTTCAAAAAAAGTCATTGTCCGCAAGTCGTAGTTGCCGCGGTTGTGACAGGTGTTGCATTGAGTGTAAGGGATGGCTGTCGTCAATGTGTGCTCGCCAACAGAATGGCACGCGGCGCAGCCTGTCTGACGCGCGTACGCGTCGCCTTCTCGCGGACTCGCGTTGATGTGACAGGTGAGACAGTTCTCGCCAAATTTTTGGATGGATGGATTGGTTTCGCTAAACGGATCGTATGCAGACAGCGATTTGATTCCAGTTTTCGTTTCGTCATCGGTGACCGCGCTGATTCCGTACAGCGGACTTAAGTCCGCCTGCGCGCCAAACGTAAAACGGATGTTGGCTATCGCGCCCGCGTAGGTGGATTGGATGCTGGTCGTCACGCGCTGGATGTGGTGACGGTCATCCGCTTCGCTACCACTGTGACAGTTGCTACCGCCGCACGAGGCTTCGACTACCGCCAGGTCGGATGGATTCGCGCCACCCCTCATCGTGCTGTGAGCGAGGTCGGCGTCGAGGGCGAGTCGTTCGCCGCCGTGACAACTCACACAGCCAAACGTCTCGACGGGATGCGAGGCGCTGATCTCGGGCAAGTCACTGTGACAGGTGAGGCAGTATTCGGGTTGACCCGTCAATGAGGGAATCAATTCAATAGGTTTGACTTGGCGGATATTCCACCAGCCGACGAAAGCGAGCGTGAGCAACAATAAGCCAGACACGATGGTGAGTGTTTTTTTCATGCTTCCATCTCGGTCAGAGTAACGATAACCATGTAAGAATAAGAATCGCAAGCGAGATCAATCCGACAACGATCTGCGCGAGCCAATTGGATTTGGGAAACCACTGACCAATATCTTTGTCCGCGGGTTTTGGGAAGAGGTAGGGGATAAGAGCAAGGATGATGAGAATGCCGAGCGGAATCAGCACGCCGAAGAGGAACGGGTCGCCCCATTTGAGCATTTGCTGAACCCAGAGGAAGAACCACGGCGCACGGGTCTCTGCGTCGGGGCTGGGCTTGCCGATCATGGCGGGAGCGATGGGTGCGGGGATAAACGTGGAGAGCAGGATAAGCAGGACTCCGACGATAAACATCATCGCTACTTCGCGGCGGACGAGTTCGTTGCGCGGCAGGCGGGATCGGTCGGTTTGGAGGCTGGGATGCGGGACGGCGATTCCACCGTCGCGGCGGACGCGGAAGGCGTGCCAGATGCCGAGGATGACGAGGGGGATGGTCAAGCCGAAGAGGTGCCAGGTGTAGAAACGCGTCAGGGCGGTCTTGCAGGCGTCCCCGCCACCGACGGCGAGACGGAAGAGGAAATCGCCGATGAAGGGAATCGTCTTGATGAGATTCGTGCCAGTGGTGAGAGGCCAGCAGATGCCCTGATCCCAACGCAGGATGTAGCCTGTGAAGTCGAGCATGATGGCGAGGACGAAGAGTCCCAGACCGAGGAGGTAGTTGAAGCGGCGCGGCTGTTTGTACGCGGCGGTGAAAATCACGCGCAAGAGATGAATGGCGGAAACGACCAACAGCAGTTGTGCCGACCAATAATGCAGGTTGCGGACAAATCCGCCAAAGGGGACATGGTAGGTGATGGTTTGAACGGAGAGTGCGGCTTTTTCTGGATTTGGGATGTAGTAGAACATTTCCAGAATCCCCGTCACGCCGAGGATGAGCATGAGGAAGATGGCTGTCCCGCCTGCGCCTAAGGTGTGACGCCAGCGCGCCTGTGCGGCTGGAATGGTGGGGGGATGGAGGTGGTGAAAGAAGGATGGGCGCATGGGGATGCAGTAATCAGTGATCAGTGATCAGTGTTGCGTGTTCCGTGTGTACGTGTTTACCTGTCTACCTGATAAAACCCTCCCACCAATCGGCGGGAGGGTTTGGGGGTGGGTAAATGCCCGTCGAAGCGGAAGCAGGTTGGAGGCTTGTCCTGAGCCTGTCGAAGGATCAGGAAAGAAGCGTTTAATCGTCGGCCGCGGTGGGGACAGGGGTGAGTCCGTGCGCGGGTTGGTGAGTCTCTTCTGTCTCGTGTTCGGCTTCAAAGACGGGGAAGTATTTGGCGAGCAGTCCAAAGGCCATGATGCCCGCGGAGAAGA
>CAZVAX010000113.1:0-11700 GCA_964625215.1 uncultured Anaerolineaceae bacterium
CTCCCGCGCCGACATTTTGCGCGACATGGAGTCGTTGCGCGCCCGCGAGGAGGAAGCCTGGAAAGACGGCTTCGTCTCCGGCGCGGTCTATCACGGCGACGCGGCGCACATTGACTTCCTCAACCAGGTCTACGCCATCCACTCGCAGAGCAACCCCCTCCACGCAGACGTGTGGCCGAGCGCGACCAAATTCGAGGCCGAGATCGTCGCCATGACCGCCGACATGCTCAACGGCGCGGGGCAGAACGTGGTCGGCACGCTCTCCTCCGGCGGGACAGAGTCCATCATGCTGGCGATGAAAACCTACCGCGACTGGGCGCGCGAGACGAAGGGCGTCACCCGCCCGGAGATGATCGTCCCAGTCAGCGCGCACGCCGCCTTCGACAAGGCCAGCCAGTACTTCGGCATCACGGCCATCCACATCCCCGTCGACTCGGACTTCCGCGCCGACGTGAACGCGGCGCGACGCGCGGTCAACCGTAACACCATCGTCATCGTCGGCTCCGCGCCCTCCTTCCCGCACGGCGCGATTGACCCGATTCGGGAACTGTCCGAGTTGGCGCGCCGGCACGGAATCGGATTCCACGCCGACGCGTGTCTCGGCGGCTTCGTCCTGCCCTGGGCCGAGCGACTCGGCTATGCCGTCCCGCCCTTCGACTTCCGCCTGCCGGGCGTCACCTCCATGTCGGTGGACACGCACAAGTACGGCTACGCCGCGAAAGGCACCTCGGTCATTTTGTATCGCGGACAAGACCTGCGTCACTACCAGTACTACACCATCGCCGATTGGCCCGGCGGACTCTACTTCTCGCCCACCTTCGCGGGCAGTCGCCCCGGGGCGCTCTCCGCCGCGTGTTGGGCCGCGTTGACCTCCATCGGCGCGCAAGGCTACCTCGACGCGACCAAGAAAATCCTCGCCACCGCCGACCTCATCAAACAGGGCGTCCGCGAAATCCCCGAACTGCGCGTGCTGGGCGATCCGCTCTTCGTCATTGCGTTCGCGTCCGATACGCTCGACGTATACAAAGTGATGGAAGCCATGTCGCGCAAAAAGTGGAGTTTGAACGGTTTGCATAAGCCAACCTGCGTCCACCTCTGCGTTACGTTGCGGCATACCCAGCCCGGGGTCGCGGAACGATTCGTCGAGGATTTGCGCGAGGCGGTCGCGTACGTCAAGTCGCATCCCGAAGAAAAAGGGAGGATGGCGCCCGTCTACGGCATGGCCGCCACCATGCCCATGCGCGGCCTCGTCAGCGACATGTTGAAGAAGTACCTCGATTTGATGTTCAAGGCATGAGGCACATCCTCCCTCCCCCAAATTCCGTAATCGTCGGAATTTGGGGGAGGTGGCCGAAGGCCGGAGGGGGTATCACCTTATCAGATTATTTTCATCCTCATTCTGTATAATTCTACAAAATCTACATTGACCTCCTCTCCCCTCTCCATACAATCTGCCACATGCTCCTCAAACGTCTCCAGCTCGGCCTGCTCCACACCGCCGTCGCCATGACCCTCGTCCCGATCAACAGCGCGCTCAACCGCGTCATGATCCACGAACTGGGTCTCTCCAAAACCCTCGTCACCCTGATCGCCATCGCGCCCTACCTGCTCTCCCCCATTCAAGTTTTCATCGGCGCGTTCTCCGACAGGCATCCGATCCTCGGCTATCGTCGCACGCCCTACATTCTCCTCGGCCTCCTGTTCTGCGTGGCGGGTGTCGCCGTCTCGCCGCAGGTCGCCGTCCTCCTCAGCGAAAACTTCGCCCTCGGCATCCTGGTCGGCTTACTCTCCTTCGGCGCGTGGGGCATGGGCTACAATCTCTCCGCCGTCTCCTACCTCTCGCTCGCCTCCGAACTCTCCGGCGAAAAGGGACGCGGCCGCACCGTGGCCGTCATGTTCACCATGATGATCCTCGGAATGATCGCGACGGGACTGGCCCTCAGCCGACTCCTCCCCACCTACTCTCCCGACATCCTGACCCGCGCCTTCCACCTCGTCGCCGCCTCCGCCCTGACCCTGGGCCTGCTCGGCCTCCTCGGGCTGGAACCTCGCTCGGGCCGCGAATCCGCTCCCCGTCCGCGCGCCGAAACGTTCACCGTCCGACAGATGACCGCCGCCATCGCGTCCAACCCCGTGGCGCGCGTCTTCTTCGTTTACCTCCTCCTGCTCCTCGCCGCCCTCCTTGGCCAGGACGTGCTGCTCGAACCCTTCGGCGCGCAAGCCTTCGGCATGACCATCGAGCAGACCTCGCGCTTCGTCTCCATCATGGGGACGTTCACCCTGCTGGCCTTCGCGCTCGCCGCCGCGCTGGAGGGACGCGTCGCCAAGCGCCGCCTCGCCCAAACGGGCAACCTCGGCGCGCTGGCAGGCTTCCTCACCATCCTCGCCAGCGGGCTGTTGCACTCGAGCAGCGTCTTCTACGTCGGCCTCGTTCTGCTCGGCTTCGGCACCGGACTCTCCACCGTCGCGAATCTCTCGTTGATGTTCGACCTCACCGTCCCCGAACAGGTCGGACTCTACATCGGCGCGTGGGGATTCTCCAACGGCCTCTCGCGCCTCGTCGGTCTCTTCCTCGCCGGCATCGTCGCGGACGTGGGCGCGCAGGTCACAGGTTCCGCGTTGAGCGGTTATCTCATCGTCTTTGGCCTCGAAGCGCTGATGTTGCTCACCGCCGCGCTCCTTCTCTCGCGCATAGATGTCCGCGCCTTTCACCGTCGCGCCGCCGAGCCCGCCTTCGACGAAAAACTCGCCCTCGCCTCCGACTGATCACTGCCCACTTGGCGTTCTCTAACGCCAGCAGACACGTTAGAGAACGTGTCCTACGCTGACTATCAGTACTTCACGAAAGCGTGTATTTGGCGGTCTCTACCGCCAGATTTGCGCAAGAGAGCGCAAATTACGCAAGGTTTTCGTGATCTACTGACTATCAGACGATTCGACTATCAGACCATTCGACCAAATGAACGACTACATCTCCCTCAAATCCGCCGCCGAAATCATCGGCGTCCATCCCTCCACCGTCCGCCTATGGACCGACAAAGGCATCCTGCCCGCGCATCGCACCCCCGGCGGACATCGCCGCTACAAACGCGCCGACGTGGAATTGTGGGCCGAACACTCGCGGCGCGGCGGCATCCAACCCGAAGTCATCATGCAATCCGCCGTGCGAAACGTGCGAATGCGAATTGCCGAGGGCAAACTGGAGGCCGAGGGTTGGTATCAAAAATTGGACAGCGACGCGCGCGACCAATATCGCCAGAGCGCGCACACTCTCTTCCAGGGACTCATGGCCTTCATCTCCTCCAACGGCGGCGACGTGAGTTCCGAGTCGCACGCCATCGGATTCGAATACGCCTCGCGCGCCCGGCGCTACCAACTCAGTTACGTGGAAGCCGCCCAGGCGTTTTTGTTTTTCCGCAACACGTTGATCGAGTCGGTCGTGGGCGCGTACCGCGACGCCAACATCCCCTTCGACGAAATGCTCCACCGCATGCACGCCTTCACCGACGATATCCTCGTCAGTCTCTTGCAGACGTATCAGAAATTGGAAAAAGCCAAAACGTAGCGCGAGATTCATTTCGCAAACCAGGAAACCCACCTTGGAAAAAACACCCCGTCAATACCCGCCCTTGTACGAAAAAATCATCCCGTTCGCGCTTGGCGCGTTGGCCTTGCTCGCGCTCGCGCTGGTCGTTATCACCATCGCCGTCGCCCTCGGACTCATTCCAACTGCTGGATGATTTTCATTCCACATCCCGGAGAATCCATGAACACCATCCTACCCCTACTTTCCAGCCTGGTTAGTTTCGTGCTGGCCGTTTTCGTGTTGAACCGTTACCGCGTTCGCAAAGGGACGCACTCCCTCCTCTGGGGAATCGGCTCCATCTTTTACGGTATCGGCGGCTTCTGTGAGTTTTACAACGGCGCCTTCGGTTGGAATCCGCTTATCTTCCGCCTGTGGTACCTCTTCGGCGCGATCCTCGTCGCCGCCTGGCTCGGGCAAGGCACGGTCTACCTGCTCGCCAAACCGCGCTGGGCCAACGCGCTGCTGATCGTCCTCCTCCTTGGCTCGCTCTTTGCTGTGTTCAAAGTCTTCACCGCCCAACTCGATCCCTCGCTCATGGCGGGCGGCGGACACACCGGCAGTGAGTTGAGCGGCAAAGCCATCGTCACCGACGGCGTGCGCGTCCTCACGCCTTTCTTCAACCTTTACGGCACCGTCACGCTGGTGGGCGGCGCGGGCTACTCGGCTTACATTTTCTGGCGCAAACGCATCCTTCTCCACCGCGCAGTTGGCAACATCCTCATCGCGGTCGGCGCCACCCTGCCAGCCTTTGGCGGATTCTTCAGCCGTCTGCAAATCCCTGGCGCGCTCTATATCGGAGAATTTCTCGGCATCATCTTGCTCTTTCTCGGCTTCCTGCGCGCCACCACCGAAATGAGCGAACCCGTCCCTGCGCCTACGAGTTAACTCCCCTCCATCCCCAAAAACCAGGTTTCTCCAAGAAACCTGGTTTTTGGGAGGGGGTTATAATCGTCCCATGTTCCTCGACCTCCCCCTCCTCCTCGAAACCCGGCGCAATCACGCGCTCGAACACGCCACCCTCCACGTGCTGGCGCGCACGCATCACCAATCCATGGCCGGACATTCCAACCCCACCGGCTTCTTCATCCTCGGCGACCTGACCACCGAAGAGGTGACTCGAGCCGCAACCGAAGCCTGGACTCGACTGAACGCGGGCGAACACCACCTCGCGATTCACCCCGGCTGCGGCACCAACCTCGCCACCAACCTCGTTCTCGCCTCGACCCTGGGCTGGATTCCGCTTCGAGGCAGGAAATCCACCCTCGGGCGCCTCTCGGTCCTGCCTCTCGCGATTCTCCTCGCCGCCATCGGATTCTCCCTCGCGCGTCCCCTCGGCCCGAAACTACAAGAGCGCGTCACCACCGAGCCGCGGCTGGGGGACATGAATATCGTGGAAGTGAGGTTCATTCGCAAAGGGGTTCATCGCGTGATAACGAAGTGACGTACACAGGTACACAAGTAGACACGTATCAGGTTCACTTGAAACGTGGAACTTGAAACTTGAAACTTGAAACTTGGAACTTGGAACTTCCCCACTGATCACTGATCACTGATTACTGATTACTGATTACTGACCACTATGCCCCTCCTCTTCCTCTACGGCACCGACGAATTCGCCATCTCGCGCCGCGTCTCGGAGATCGCAACCAAAACCGACAAGGACGGGATGAACACTTCGCGCCTCGAAGCGCGTCTCGCCAGCGACGAGGACTTGAACAACGCCGTCAACGCCATGCCGTTTCTTTCTGACAAACGTCTGGTGATTCTCGCGAACCCGTCGCAAAAATATGGAGCGGGCGAACCGCGCAAAAAATTCACCGCCTTCCTCGAAGCCGTCCCGGCGACCACGCTGTTGGTCATGCACGAGACGGTGGAACCGAAGGAGGCGGAGAAACATTGGCTGGTGAAGTGGTGCGGCAAGAGCGAGGGAGCCAAGTCCGAGGCGCACATGGCCCCGCGCGCCAAAGAGATGACCGGCTGGATCATCGCCGAGACGAAGCGACAGGGCGGAGAGATCCAAGCGCCGGCCGCGGCCAAACTGGCCGAGATGGTTGGCGAGGAGCCGCGTCAGGCCGCGCAGGAGATCGCCAAATTGCTGACCTACGTCAATTGGGCGCGGCCCGTTGGGGTTCAGGATGTGGAAGCGGTCAGCGTCAACACCGCCAGCGTGGACATTTTCGCCTTCGTGGACAGTCTCGCGGCGGGCAATGGCAAACAGTCACAGGCCATGTTGCGTAAAATGTTGGAAGACCAGGACGCCTTCGCCATCTTCCCCATGATCGTGCGGCAGTTCCGATTGCTGATCCAAGCGCGCGAGATCGTGGACGGGCGCGGTATGGTGCAGGATGTGATCGAGGCGCTGCACGTCCACCCGTTCGTGGCGGAGAAAACCTTCAAGCAGGCCGGACGCTTCCCGATGAAAACGCTGGAGGCCATTTACCGCCGCCTGCTCAAAATGGACGAGGCCGCCAAAACCAGCGCCATGCCGCTCGATCTGTCGCTGGAAATGTTTGTGGTGGAACTCTCCAAGTAAAAACTCCGAGACGCAAATCTCGGCGTTTTTTATTTCTCGGACACGGACAACAGGGATTGCACGGAAAAGAAAAATAGATTCCGTGCTGTGCGTGAATTCCATGTCCCCGGAATTTGACAATCAAACCTCAAAAAGAATCTTTCCTACGCCTCAATCACCCTCAACTGTTCCACCCTCGTCTCGGGACAAAACAGCCGCACATTCTCCTCGACCCTCCGCAAGTGACCCTCCACCGCTTCGGACGGGACGCCCGCGGGCGCGTAGGCCACGTACAGCGCGTGCGTGGTCGCGGACGTGATTGGCGAGACATTGTCCTGCCCGTACAGGATCGAACACACCACTCCCGTCGCGTCGCGCATGACCATGTCGCCGGGGTCAATCTCCTTCGGCGCGCCGTTCATGCGGATCATCACATCCCCCGCGCGGGAGACATCCATCGTCACCGGCGCGACCAACTTCGCCACGTCATGCCCAGCGGTTAGGATGAGCGAGTCCACTTCGGCGGTGAAGTTCGCGTCCACCAGCGGAGAGACGTCGGGCAGACTCTTGTCCTTCAACACGATGGACTCGAGTTGGAGCAACACGTGGTAGGTTTTGGTGAAGCGCTTGTAGTAGCGTTGGTAGGCCGCGAGGATCGGAAGGCCGAGGAAGTCCGAGCGCGCGTAGCCCGCGTATCGTCCGCGCAGACGCGCTTCGGTCTCGCGTTTGCGCGCCTCTAATTCAGGGGAGGAACGCGCGTTATCCACGCCCGAGAGTTCGAGCAGTCCAATCACAGCGCCGGGGTGCGCGGCGCGCCAAGCGTCAGTGGCGGAAATAATCAACATGAATGCTCCGTGAAAGTCCGTGTAATCCGTGCGATCCGTGTGCCAAAAATTAACACAACTCTAAAAGTATACCGCCCTTCCTCCCTCTCAAACGCGATACAATTCGCCCATGACCATTACCCGTAGAGACTTCCTCAAACTCAGCGGCGCGGGCTTGCTGGCCCTGGCCCTCTCCGACCTGCGACTCGAAGAAGCGCGCGCCCTCGAAGCGGCCACCGCCTTTCAGGGTCGCGCCACCTTTAGCGGCGTGGAAATTTACACCGCGCCCAGTTTCGACTCGCCCAAAGCCACCACGAAACTCAACAAAGACGAAGTGATTGACGTTCTCGCCCTCACCATTGGCGAGGGACTGCACAACCGCGTCTGGTATCGCTTCGAGCGCGGCTACACTTACTCCGGCTGGATACAACCCGTCCGCACCCAAGCGCAAACGCCCGTCGCAACCCTGCCGCACAAAAACGTGTTGGGCGAAATCACCGTGCCGTTTGCCGAAACCCGCCGCGATCCCCACATCAAAGCCAAGCGCGGCTATCGCATGTATTACGGCTCCACTTTTTGGGTTAGCGATCTCCACCTCAACCCTGACGACGGCCTCACCTGGTACGAGGTCTACGACAAAATTTACGAAAACACCGTCCACGTCAACGCCACCGACATGCGCCTCATTCCCGACGACGAACTGGCTCCTCTTTCCCCAGGCGTTCCCGCCGACCAGAAGCGCATCCACGTGGATCTTCGCACACAATACGTCACTGCCTTCGAGGGCGAGCGCATGGTCTATCGTTCGCGTTGCTCCAGCGGCGCCGGCCCGAAGACTCCCCTCGGCGATTTCCTGACCTACCACAAAGGCCCTTCCATTCACATGACCAACGAGGGCGATGACGAAACCAATTTCTACGATCTGGCCGGCGTTCCGTGGTGCACCTTCTTCAACGGCGTGGGCATGGCCTTCCACGGCACCTACTGGCACAACGACTATGGCAAGCCGCGCAGCCACGGGTGCGTCAACCTCCCGAATGCCGCCGCGAAATTTATTTATCGCTGGACCAGCCCCTCTGTCCCCGTGGATGTCGAATACATCCACCAGCCGGGGGTGGGAACGGCGGTTACGATTGTTAAATCAGAAATTTGAAAGGAGCCTCCCATGCACACCGCCTTCCTCCACAACTAATACACCCTCAAACGCCAGGTCTTCGCGCTGACTGGTCGTTTCCGCGTCTACGATCCATCCGAAAATCTCGTCTTGTTCAGCGAGCAGAAAATGTTCCGCCTGCGCGAGGATATCCGCGTCTACTCGGATGAAAGCAAGTCGCAGGAACTTCTCACCATCAAAGCGCGCAGCATCATTGACTTCTCTGCCGCGTACGATGTCATTGACTCGACCACCGGCGAAAAGGTCGGCGTGTTGCGACGCAAGGGCTGGCGCTCGCTCCTGCGCGACGAATGGGAAGTTCTCGACGCGCAAGACCAACTGCGCGGCCTGCTGTTTGAAGACACCATCCAACTCGCCCTCCTGCGCCGCTTCCTGCTCGGCTCCCTGCTCCCCCAAAACTACGACCTGACCCTCGGCCCCGAAGGGGCGCGCGTCGCGGACCTGCGCCAGATCTTCAATCCCTTCCGTTATGAACTCACCCTCGACTTCACGATGGATCCCACGCGGCTACTCGACCGCCGCCTCGGAATCGCGGCAGGCATTTTGCTCGCGACAATCGAGGGCAAACAAAGCGATTAGCGCGCGTGTCGTTTCTCGCAACTACCAAAACTATCAAACTACAAAACTCACCATGAAACAACCTCTTTTTGCCGGACTTGTTTTTGACGAAAGCGGCCGGCCAACTGAAACTGCTTATGTAGGTGACGAACCCTGCTACGTCATTGACGACGCGGGCTTCCGCCGTCACATCCCCTCCGAGCAGGTGGACCGTCAAGTCCTTGCCAACATGCAGGAACTCATCAAAGGCAGCGAGAACCTCGTCAGCGAGCAGGCCGCCAAAATGATGGGACAGGAAGACCCGTTCAGCGTGGCGGCCATCGCGAATCAACTCAAGAATATGGACAAGCAATTCGACCAGATGTTGCAGGTCGGCCTGCCCGAAGACGCCCGCGCCTACCTCGGCATGATGGGATTCAAGATCGTCATCAATTATCACGGCGAGGTCATCAGCGTGGAACAACCCGGCGCGATCAGCGACGACGATGGGGAATAACATTTAACGTTGAACGTTCAACGTTAAACGTTCAGGCAACCATGAGCGCGTCGCAGAACATCAAAAAACTCCCCCGCAACGTGTGGATCGTCACCGCCACCTCCCTCCTCACCGACATCTCCTCCGAGATGATCGTCTACCTCGTGCCGCTCTTTCTCTCCAACGTCCTCGGCGTCCGCACCGCGATCATCGGTCTCATTGACGGCATCGCCGAAACCACCGCGTCCCTGCTCAAAATTTATTCGGGCGCGCTCAGCGACAAACTCGGCAAACGCAAATGGCTCACCGTGGCGGGCTACTCGCTCTCGACCATCGCCAAGCCGTTTCTCTACATCGCCAACGCCTGGGGCTGGGTGCTCGGCGTCCGTTTTGCAGACCGCGTCGGCAAGGGGATTCGCACCGCGCCGCGCGACGCCCTCGTCGCCGACTCGATTGACCCCTCCCAACGCGGACTCGCCTTCGGACTCCACCGCGCCGGCGACACGCTCGGGGCCTTTCTTGGACTCGCGGGGGCCGCGGCCATCGTAGCGCTGACCCAATCCCAAGCGGACCTGCTCACCCGCTCCACCTTCCAGCTCGCCATCCTCGTCAGCGTCATCCCCGCTGTGTTGGCTGTCCTCGTCCTCGCTCTCGGCGCGAAAGATGTGGCAAAAGCGAATCCATCCGCGCGACCAACCCTCTCCCTCAAAGGATTCGACTCGCGCTTCAAAACCTTCCTCGTCATCGTCGTGCTTTTCACCCTCGGCAACTCCTCCGACGCGTTTATCGTCCTGCGCGGCCAGGAGCGCGGACTGAACGTCCTGCAAGTGATGTTGATGGTGATGACGTTCAACTTCATCTACGCCGTCCTCGCCGGACCCCTCGGCGCGCTCTCCGATAAAATTGGCCGCCGCCGACTCATCCTGTTCGGCTGGCTGGCCTACGGACTGGTTTATCTCGGCTTCGCGTTTTCTCAAACGGGCTGGCAGGTGTGGGCGCTGTTCGGCCTGTATGGAATTTATTACGCGGCCACCGAAGGAGTCGCGAAAGCCCTCATCGCCGACATCGTTCCCGAGTCCCAGCGCGGGGCCGCCTACGGTCTCTTCGCCGCGGCGGTTGGGTTGACCGCTCTGCCTGCCTCGCTCATCGCAGGCGTGTTGTGGCAGGGTGTGGGAGAATGGTCAGGGTTTGGCGCGCCCGCCCCGTTCGTGTTCGGAGCCGCCATGTCCCTGCTGGCGGGAGTTTTATTTTGGAGATTGGTCAAGTAGGGGCATAGCAGTACAATCCAGCGTCAATAGTTTTTCGTAGCCACGCTATGCCCGGTCATTCAAAAAGGAGTTTACTGTTATGCACCCCAACGCCCAACTGATCGAAAAATTCTACACCGCCTTTCAATCCCGCGCCGCGGACGCCATGT
The DNA here is from genome assembly GCA_964625215.1 of uncultured Anaerolineaceae bacterium. GTDB lineage: Bacteria > Chloroflexota > Anaerolineae > Anaerolineales > Villigracilaceae > Denitrolinea. The sequence goes on from CAZVAX010000113.1 coordinate 10,547, forward strand.
GCGCCTGCTACCACCCGGAAGTGACCTTCACCGATCCCGCCTTCGGGACACTGCACGGCGCTCGCGCGACCTCCATGTGGCGGATGTTGGTCGAGCGCGGCAAGGATTTGCAGGTGACGGTTAGCAACATCCAAGCCGATGACATTCGCGGCTCCGCCCACTGGGAAGCAAAATACAGTTTCGGCCCCAAGCGCCGCGCTGTCCATAACAGCATCGAAGCCGAGTTTGTCTTCAAAGACGGGCTGATCTTCCAGCACACCGACCGCTTCAACTTTTGGAGATGGTCGCGCATGGCGCTGGGAGTTACGGGCACACTGCTGGGCTGGACGCCAATGATCCAGTCCGCGGTGAGGAGGAACGCGCTGGGAGGGCTGGAGAAGTTTATGGCGAGGAAATCGTAGGGGCAGACCTACGTGTCTGCCCCCATGGACACAACCAATACGGGCGAACACGCAGGTTCGCCCCAACAGATTCCCCCCGCCCGTTTATAATCCCGCCATGCCATACAATCCCGAAATTCATCACCGCCGTTCCATCCGTTTGAAGGGATACGATTATTCCCAATCGGGCGCGTATTTCGTCACCATCGTGGCACAGGGACGCGCGTCGTTATTCGGCCATATCGAAAACGGCGAAATGATATTGAACGACGCGGGGCAAATGATCGTCAAATGGTGGAATGAAATGCCCAACAAATTTCCGCAGATCACGTTGGGCGCATTTATCGTCATGCCCAATCATTTTCATGGGATCATCATTATTGGCGGAATCGTAGGGGGAGACCTGCGTGTCTCCCCTGGGCTGGCCGATGACGCAAAGGACGAACACGCAGGTTCGCCCCTACGTATTCCCCCTGTTGGCACGGGCGCAACCAATACGGGCGGACACGCAGGTCCGCCCCAACCAATTCCGCCCCAACCAATTCCGCCCCAACCAATTCCGCCCCAACAGCCGCCCCAACAAAAACCAAACGCGCCGTTATCGCAAATGATCCAATGGTTCAAAACGATGACCACCAATGAATATATTCGCGGCGTGAAAGAATTGGGCTGGCCGCGGTTCGACGGTAAATTGTGGCAACGCGACTATTACGAACACATCATCCGCAACGCGGACGAGGCGAATCGAATCCATCTCTACATCGAATCCAATCC
>CAZVAX010000114.1:0-11637 GCA_964625215.1 uncultured Anaerolineaceae bacterium
GTGTTCATGCTTACATTTTACACTTTACTCAAGGTTTAGAGATAGGTTCTTAGTAAATCGCTGATTCGTTGACTCGCTGAATCGCTCACTGATGACTGGTCACTGAAAACTGATCACTGATCATTCCCAATGGGACCGGTCAAACTTCAACAGCCTCCAATTATGCCACTCGGGGTCGTAGGAGAAATCGGCGAAGGTGGTGTTACGGAAGAGAAAGCGCGGACCGTTGTGATGGGCCTGGGGATAGATGCTCAAGGCGGAGTACATCGCCATGTTCAGGATGCCGCCGTGCGCGACAACGAGATACCGTCCGGGCTTGCGATCCAAAATGGACTGAAGGCCGCGCGTGGCGCGGTTGAAAATTTCCATGCGACTCTCGCCCGTCTCGCCGAAGCGGGAGTAGGGAGTCATGAACCTGGGTTCGTCCCAATCAATCTCGTCCTCGCGCAGGCCGGCGAGTTTACCGTTATTCATTTCCATCCAATTAGAGTCGAGTTCGAGCGGAACATTCAAAGCGGCGCATACAATCTCGGCGGTTTCTTTGGCGCGCAGGAGCGGACTGGTAAAGCACTGATCGAAGGTCACGCTTTCGGACTGCCAGCGCTGAACGAGCGCGCGCGCCTGGTCGCGGCCTTTGTCGGTGAGCGGAAAATCCGCGTGACCCTGGAAGCGTCCCTCCTGGTTGCCGGTGGATTCGCCGTGCCTCAAAAATGTGACGTAGTATTTGCCATCAGTCATTCCCCTTGTCCCCTTTCTTCAAAATGTAAATCGGCCGCCGCTTCACCTCTTGGAAAATGTAACCGACGTATACGCCGATAAAACCAAGCAGGATCATAATCACGCCGCTGGCGATGAGCAGGACGGCCATGAGCGAACTCCAGCCCGGTACGATCTTGTCCATTTGGTTGGTGAGCCACAGGTTCAACACATAGATCATCTGCGCCAGCGCCAGCACGATGAAGACCAGTCCCACGCTCAGACCAATGTAGAGCGGCATGAGCGAAAACGAGAAGAGCGCGTCGGAGGCGAGTCGCGCCATCTTGCCGAATGAATACTTCGAGCGGCCCGCAACGCGCTTTGGTTCTTCATACGGCAGGATGACCGCGTTGAATCCCATCCACGTGATCATGCCGCGCAAAAAGCGGTGATACTCGGGCATGGACTTGAGCGCGTCCACAGCCTGACGGTTCATGGCGCGAAAGTCTGCCGCGCCGGGCGTCAAATGCGTTCCGCTGATGAAGTTGATCAGCCGGTAAAACAGGCCCGACGTGAACTTCTTGAACGAGGCGGGTTGCGCGGCCTCCATGCGCTGGGTTTGCACGATGTCGTAGCCCTGCGCGAGCAAACTCAACATTTGCGGGATCAACTCTGGCGGGTGTTGGCCGTCGCCATCCATCGAAATGACCGCGTCACCGGTCGAAGAGTCGAGGCCGGCGGTGAGGGCGGCTTGGTGGCCGAAGTTGCGGCTGAAGGTGAGGACGCGCACGCGCGGATCCGACTCGGCCAGAGAGGTCAGATCCGCTTCGGTGCCGTCGGATGAACCGTCATTGATGTAGATGAAGGTGAAGTCGTGCGGAAGCGCGTCCACAATCTCGCGCGCGTGGGCGTGAGTCTGTCCGACAACTCCCTTTTCATTGAAGATGGGGATGACGAGGTCAACGTTCATGGGACGGGGATTCTACCACCCTTCGCTTCACAGCCGAACGCCGTGCCGGGTCGCCAAAATCTCGAGCGTTCGCGCCGCCTCGACCTGTCTGTGCGACTCGCTCCAGCCCAGCGACGCGCCCAACGCGGCGGAGAGTTCCTCGAGCGAGGCGCGCGTCAATTGGCCGAGCATGGCCAGCATGGATCGCCGCAAAACAAGGTCGTCGAGATGGACGATCTTTTCGTTCTGCGCGAGGAAGGCGATCTCGCCGCGCGAGAGATCGGGGAAGGGTTTGAGATAAAAATCTGTTTGTTGGGTGAGGGTGAGCGCGACCTTTTCGATACGCGTGCCGTAGCGATTAAAGAGGGCTTGCACACGCTGGGTGGCGAAGCCCGTCCAGGCGCTGATTCCATCGAAGTATTTTTTCTGCTCTTCGGGCGCGCGCGGATAATTTTTGCCGCCGCCGATGGGAAGATCGCGCGTGGACTTTTGGCGCGGCTTGCCAAGGAATTTGAGCGCCTTGTCGGCGACCTGCTCGGCGAAGGCGCGGAAGGAGGTCCACTTGCCGCCGACGAGCGAATAGACGGGGTAGCCGAGTCCGGTCCACTCGCCCTCCACCACCTGAACGTGATGGTCGCGCGTGATCTGGCCGGCGTTCGTCGCGGTGGTATGCGCCAGCGGACGAACGCCCGAAAAACGGAAGACGATGTGGTCGCGCGTCACTTTGATGTCGGGGAAGACGCGGTCGGCCAGGTGAATGAAGTAATCCACTTCCTCTTCGGTGCAGACAATGTCGTCGGGATTGGCCGCCGCAATGTCGGATGTGCCGATGAGGACCTTGTCGAACAACGGGAAGATGAGGACAATGCGACCGTCATTATTTTCAAAGAAGAATTCATTGTCGCCGATGGCCTGACGGAGTTCGGGATGATTCAAAACGAGGTGCGAGCCTTTCGTCCCGCCGATGAAATGGGTGGAGAGACCGAGGCTCTTGTTGGCGAGGTCAATCCACGGGCCGGCCGCGTTGATGACGAGTTTGGGGCGCACATCAAAGGTATCGCCGGTCAGTTCGTCGCGCAAGGTGACGCGGTCTTCGTGTCCCGCCACGAGCGAGACGTAGTTGAGGGCGCGCCCGCCGTCGGCTTCGCCGTCCAGCAAAACTTCGAGGGCGAGACGTTCGGGGTTTTGGATGAGGCCGTCGTAGTATTCGGCGGTGGAGACGATGTTGGGATTCAAGCGCGGCCAGCGAGTCAACGAGTCGGCGCGGCTGCGAAATTTATGGCGCGGGACGACGCGTTGCGCGCCGGTGTAGGCGTCGTACATCATCAGGCCGAGTTTGATGACGACCGAACCGCGTTCGCTGGGTTTGTCGAGCCAACCCATGAATTTGAGCGGCGCGTTGAGCAGGCCCGAAAAATGTTTGAAGATGGGAATCGCCGTCGGCAGCGGCTTGACCAGATGCGGCGCGTTCTGGATCATGCGATTCCTCTCCCCCACCGCCTCGCGCACGAGTCGAAACTCGCCGTTTTCGAGATAACGAATCCCGCCGTGCGCCATGTGCGAGGAGGCCGCGCTCGCGCCGGAGCAGAAATCGGCGCGGTCCACGATCAACACGTCCACGCCGTTGAGGGCCAGGTCGCGAAACGCGCCGATGCCGTTGATCCCCGCGCCGATGATCAACACCGAAACGGAAGGGTTGGTTTGGAGGGAGGCGATAATTTCATTTCGATTCATGTCGTTCCTTTCCGTATCAGTTGATTTTACGACATTTTTCATCGTTACCAAATCGCCTTTTTGGATTGACATTAATGGAACCGCTTGATAGCATAGGCAGGATCATTTAGGAGCGCCCATGAACAAAATCCTTCGAAACCTCATCATCTTCTCTGTTGTTGCAGTCTCCTGCGGATGGCTGGCAATGTGGATCAACACACAGATTCCGAGTCCCAGCCCGCAACAAAGCCTCGGGATGTTGATTTGGATCCTCCTGCCTCTGTTGACCGTCCTCCTCCTGCGCGGCCCTGGCAAAGACGGTTGGGCGGACTTCGGACTCAAGTTGAATCTGCGCGGCAATGGATCTTGGTACGCGCTCGCGATCCTGGCCTATCCCATCACGATCATGCTGACGATTGGGCTGGGCGCGGCAACTGGAGCCTTGTCCACCCACCGGACCTTTTCCGAACTGCTTCCTGTCATCGGCTTTGGCCTGGCGACTTCGTTGATCAAAAACATCGGAGAGGAATTCGCCTGGCGCGGCTACCTCACGCCAAGATTTAAAGCGTTGGGGTTGAGTAACTTTGTAAACCACATGCTCACCGCGCTTATTTGGGGATTGTGGCATCTTCCCTACTGGCTGTTCTTTTTGGGAAACGACATAGTCAACAGTTATACCAGTCTCGGCATGACGTGGTTTGTCGCGCTTGGTTTCATCGGCCTCTTTCCCACCTCGCTCGTCTTCGGCGAATTGCGACTCAAAACAGGCTCCCTGTGGCCGGCCTACATCGCGCACAATATCACCAATGCCATCAGCGCACAGTTGATCATCGAGGGCTTCATAAAATTCAAACCGGGCGCGGAATTGATCTTCTCCTCAAACCTCGACGGACTTCTTATGATGGGTTTGTTCTGGGGCATCGGGTTGTGGATGTTGAAACGGCGCACGGCATCATAAAAAGAGGCGGTCGCATTTTAGGCGACCGCCTCTTTCATTCCTACTCAACCCAATCGAACGTGCGCGTCACCGCTTTCTTCCAACCCGCGTACAACTTCTCGCGCGTCGACGCGTCCATCTGCGGCTTCCACTCGCGGTCGCGGCCCCAGTTGGAACGCAGCTCATCGAAGTCCTTCCAGAAGCCGACAGCGAGTCCGGCCGCGTAGGCCGCGCCGAGGGCGGTGGTCTCTGCCACTTTAGGACGCACGACCGGCACGTCGAGAATGTCCGACTGGAATTGCATGAGCAGTTCGTTGAAGACCATCCCGCCGTCCACTTTGAGCGCGGAGAGTTGCACGCCCGAATCTTTTTCCATGGCGTCGAGGACTTCGCGCGTTTGGAAGGCGCTCGCTTCGAGAGCGGCGCGGGCGATGTGACCTTTGTTGACGTAGCGCGTCATACCGAGGATGGCGCCGCGCGCGTCGCTTCGCCAATACGGCGCGAAGAGGCCGCTGAACGCCGGGACGAAGTAGATGCCGCCGTTGTCGTCCACGGTTTTGGCAAGCGACTCGATGTCGGAGGATTTTTCGATCAGGCCGAGGTTGTCGCGCAGCCATTGGACGAGCGCGCCGGTGATGGCTATCGAACCTTCGAGCGCGTACACAGCTTTTTGATTCCCGATCTTGTAACCGAGGGTGGTCAAGAGTCCCGCTGTGGAGGGGACGGCCTTCTCGCCGGTGTTCATCAACATGAAACAGCCCGTGCCATAGGTGTTCTTGGCCTCGCCCGCGCGGAAGCAAGTCTGACCGAAGAGGGCGGCTTGCTGGTCGCCGAGATCGCCCGCGACGGGAATCCCTTTCAAGTCGCCGGACTTTACCTTGCCATACACTTCCGAAGAGGATTTAATCTTCGGAAGCATGGCGCGCGGAATCTCCAGGGCTTTCAGAATCTCATCGTCCCAATCCAGGGTTTCGAGATTCATCAACATCGTGCGCGAGGCATTGGTCACGTCGGTGACATGCTCGCCGGTGAGATTCCAGATGAGCCAGGCGTCCATGTTGCCGAAAAGCAGGTCGCCGCGCTGGGCTTTGGCGCGCGCCTCCGGGGAGTGGTCGAGGATCCATTTTATTTTGGGGCCGGAAAAATAGGTGGCGAGAGGCAGGCCGGTTTTGAGTCGGAAGCGGTCCTGTCCTCCTTTTTTGGCGAGGGATCTGCAGATGTCGTCGGTGCGCGTGTCCTGCCAGACGATGGCGTTGCGAATCGGGCGTCCGCTGCGCTTGTCCCAAATCACCGTTGTCTCGCGCTGGTTGGTGACGCCGATGGCCGCGACCTGTTCGGGGAGGATGCGTCCCTTGTCGAGCGCGCCCGCAATCACCTCCTGCACGCGTTCCCAAATTTGGGCCGCGTCGTGTTCCACCAAGCCGGGTTTGGGATAGATTTGCTGATGCTCTTTCTGGTCAACGACCCGCACATTTCCCCCGTGATCGAAAAGGATGCAACGCGTGCTGGTGGTTCCCTGGTCAATGGCGGCGACGTAGGATGACATAAAAAACCTCCGATGACAAAATACGCCTCAATTGTATAACAAAAGACGATTTTCGCAGACGGTCTTTACGGTGTAAAATTTATAGTATCAGTAGATCGCGAAGGTCACGCGTAATTTGCGCTCTCTTGCGCAAATACGGCGGTAGAGACCGCCTAATACGCGCTTCCGTGAAATACTGAGTATCCCCGCGCGGCATGTGCAGCGAAAGTCTTGTTTTGTTCCTCTCTGTTTGTCCCGTTAAAAACACAGTCCCCGTTTTTTGGCGGGGACTGTTTTTCAAAAATTTATTTTCCGTCGTTCAGGAATTTGTAAACGAACGCGGCCACGCCCGCGCCGAGCAATGGCCCCACAAAGTACACCACATAAGTGGAGACCTGCGCCAGCCCTCCAGTGTAGAGCGCCGGCCCGAAGGTGCGCGCCGGGTTGAGCGACGCGCCCGTCAGCGACCCGCCCATCAGGATGGCGAAGGTGAGCGTCGCGCCGATGGCCCAGCCGGCCATGTTGCCCGCCTTGCCCGCCACCGCCGCGTTCAACACGGTGTTGACGAGGAAGAAGGTGAGAACCGCTTCCACCAACAACGCCGGGAACATGTTCGCCGTTAACGGGCCGGAGGTGGCCGCGCCCGCAAGATCCTGCCCGGTTAGCGCCAACATGCCCGCCGCGCAGGCGGCGCCGAGGAATTGCGCCAGCCAATAGTTGACGACCGCGTCGCCCCAGGTCACGGTCTTGTTCAGCGCCAGACCAAACGTCACCGCGGGGTTCACATGCGTGCCAGACACATGTCCGTACGCGTACGCGAACACGGCCAGCGTCAGTCCGTGCGCGAGGGCCACGCCCACCAGTCCCGCGTCCATAATCCCCGCGCCCGCGCCGATGAACGTCAATGCAAACGTGCCAATCAATTCTGCAACGAACACTTTCGATTTGAACATGGTTCCTCCGTGAAATTGGATTTATCATAAAAACCCCCGTCGCGCAAAAACGTCACGACTCCCAATTACGCGCGCCGGCGAGGAACGACTTGCCCGACATGACCTTCTTCCCCGCCGGTTGGACTTCCTCCAGCACGAGCGACTCGTCCGCGCACATCACGGCGGGTCGCCCCTCGACGATGAGCCGACTCCCACTCGCTTCGCTCGCCGCGCGTTGACCGGCCCCCCTCACCGCCGCGCGCATCACCTTGAGCGGGCTCCCGTTCCACTCGAACCACGCGCCCGGCCACGGATTCATAGCCCGCACGCGGCGCGCCAACTCTGCCGCGGGACAGGTGAAGTCTAGGTGTCCATCTTCTTTTTTCAGCATCGGCGCGTAGGTGACGCCAACTTCGGGTTGCGGGACGGGAGTCAGGTTACCGGAGAGGTAGTCGGGGAGGATGTCGAGGAGCAGGTCCGCGCCGAGGGCCGATAACGCCTGAAAGGCCTCACCCGCTGTGACGTCACGCGCAAGGCGGAAGGCGCGTTTTGCCAGCATCGGGCCGGTGTCGAGACCCGCGTCCATTTGCATGATCGTCACGCCCGTCTCTTCGTCGCCCGCCAGAATCGCGGCATTGATCGGCGCCGCGCCGCGCCAACGCGGAAGCAACGAGGCGTGCACGTTGACGCATCCGAAGCGCGGCAGGTTGAGAACGTCGGGCTTTAAGATTTGACCGAACGCAGCCACGACGATGAGGCCGGGATTCCAGGCGCGCAGTTGACTCATCGCCTCGGGCGCGCGCAACTTTTCGGGCTGGATGAGCGGCAAGCCGAGTTCGAGCGCGAGGAGTTTGACGGGAGGCGATTTTAATTCGCGCCCGCGACCCGAGGCGCGATCGGGCTGTGTGACCACGCCGACCACGTTGTACGCGGAGGCGAGGGCGCGCAGACTCGGCAATGCAAAATCAGGCGAACCCATGAAGACGATTTTGGTCATGCCGCGATTGTACCAGTACTTGCGGGGTTAACAATTTGATTGCTTTTTGTATGGATTGGTTGTAAAATGCTCGAAACCAAATCCCAACCACTCGGAGGTAAATGCTCATGTCTGAAGCGCCGATCTCTCCCGACCTTACCAGCGATGATAAATTGTGGGCCATGCTCGCGTACATGCCGATCTTCGGCTGGATCGTTGCCGTTCTCGCGCTGATCATGGAAGACAAGCGCGCCCGTCCCTTCATCAAATTCCATTCGATCCAGGCGCTGATTCTGGCCATCCTCAACGGGATCGTCTCTGGAGCGCTCAGTTTCGTGCTGATCGGTATCTGCACCGCCATCGGCGTCACCGTGTACATGATCTATCTCGGCGTCAAAGCCTACGGCGGTGAAACTGTAAACGTGCCTTTCCTGACCGACTTTATCAAGAGCCAGGGCTGGGCGTAACGAGAAACGGGCTGTGCATTTTGCATAGCCCGTAATTATTTTCTGGGAGGCAACTATGCAATCCTATCCACCCGCCAGTCGAACCAATGGAAATGCAACGGCCAGTTTGGTTCTAGGCATCGTTTCGTGGGTATTGTTTTTGGTGACCGTTTGCTTGAATTGGGTCATCGTTCCCTTGTTCGCCCTCGCCACAATGGGCGTGGGATTGATCGTTTATTTCTGCACCCTCGGAATGGCGTGTCTCTCCCCCATTCTTTGGCTGATCGGGGCCATTCTGGGAAATACCGCCAAAAACCAGATCCGCCGAACCGGGGAAGGAGGCGCCGGCGCGGCCAACGCCGGCTTCATCATGAACTTGATCGGACTGATTCTGACGGCCCTTTCGATTTGCGGTTTAATCGCCTATGTCGCTCTCGTCGGCACGGCAGGCCTGAGCGAATTTTTCTACAACATGCCATCCTATTAAAAACCACAAAAGGAGTATGCTATGTCTATGCCACAAATGCCAACCGAAAAGCCGGGAATGTTCACGGCCCTCGCCATTTCCACCCTGGTCAGCGGAATTTTGAACATCCTGCTGGGGTTGGGTTTGACAGCCGCCATCGTGCTTGGCACGATCGGGATCGGCATCATCTGCGCGCCCCTCACCATCCTGCCCAGTATTTTGGGAATTTTCGAGATCCTCTACGCGGTCAAGTTGCTGGCAAATCCGCCGCAACCGGTTCAGCCCTCCCAGGCGATTGCCATCCTGGAAATTTGCAGTATTCTGTTTGGAGGCGTGATACAGGCTGGCGTAGGCATCTTCGCGCTGGTGGCCTATAGCGACGCGACCGTCAAACAATATTTCGCCCGCATCAACGGTCAATAATCCCGCCGGTTTCAAAGAGCCTGCCCAGCGCGGCAGGCTCTTTTGATTCTGCAACCTTCCTCGTGCGCGGGCGTATACCAACGCAGAAACATCAAGGAGAATCATATGAATGCAACTCAAACCAAACCCGGCCTCCTCACGGCCATTGCATTGATGACGCTGTGTAACGGTATCTTCAACATCATCTGGGGTCTGGCGTTGACCTTCGGCACGTTTTTGCTTTGCCTGCCGCTCGGCATTCTGCCCATCACGCTGGGCGCGTTCGAGATCGCCTACGCCATCAAACTGCTCGCCGTTCCTCCGCAACCCATCCAACCCTCTTACGCGATCGCCTGGTGGGAGATCGCGGCCATTCTCGTTGGCAACGTCTTCTCGCTGGTGGTGGGCATCCTCGCGCTGGTCTTCTACAACGACCAGATCGTGAAGGACTACTTCGCCGGATTGAACGCGACGCCCGTCCCGCCAACGCCTCCCGCGCCAGTCGAAGCGGCTCCCCTCCAATCCGCGGAGTCGGCCCCCGAACCGCCCGCGCCGGCCCTCCCCGAAGTTCCCGCCGAACCAGCCATCGAGGAAGCCCCCGCCGAGCCGGAGCCGCCCGTCAAACCCAAGCGCGTCCGCAAAGCGGCTGGGAAGTAGACTCAAAAACCGGGTTTCTGGCAGAAACTCGGTTTTTGGAAAAGTGACGTTTGTCTCTTGACGTTGACCTGCCTGCAACGTAGAATCGAATTAACAATCGAACGAGTTGCAGGGAAGAGACTCACGAAGACCTCACAGGTCTCGGAGACCTGTGAGGTCTCCCAAGAGCGCCGAAGGTGCAAATCCGAATCAGGCGAACCCGGATGAAACTCTCAGGCAAAAGGACCCTGCGCCCGCATCCACTCTGGAAAGTCCCCGCAAAAATCACTGCGAGGGACACCGACGGTGTAAAGTTAGTCGGCTAGTCGCCTAGTCTTCTGGTCTCCTAGTCAAACCGACTAGTAGACGAGCGGACTAGCAGACCAGCGGACGAAACCAATCTCTCAGGTCAAACTACAGAGGACGCGCGATAATAAAACCGTGCGTCCTCTTTTGATTCGCCAAATCCCCATTCAGTACCGCGAGATTTATCTCGCCCTGCCAAGGCGCAAAATGAATTTTGCGGTACCACTTCCTCACAGGAGACAAAAAAATGAACACCCCCGCCAATCTGAAATACACCAAGTCCGATGAATGGTTCGATCCCGCCACCGGCAAAATGGGATTGACCGACTACGCCCAGAACCAGCTCTCCGATATCGTCTTCGTCGAGATCCTGGTCGAGGCCGGCGATACCGCCGAAGTGGGCAAGCCCATCGCCTCCGTCGAGTCGGTCAAGGCCTCCGCCGAAAGCTATGCCGCCGCGTCCGGCAAGATCGTAGAAGTCAACAAAGCGCTCTCCGACAAACCCGAAACCCTCAACACCGATCCTTTCGGCGACGGCTGGATGGTTAAGGTGGACGGCGGCGATTTCGGCGACGCCATGGACGCGGCCGCGTACGTCGCGTATTGTGAGAGTCGAGCACACTAGCCAGTTATCAGTGTTCAGTAATCAGTCATCAGTGAATAAACTGAAAACTGATCACTGATGACTGATCACTGGAGGTAACATGACCTACATCCCCATCAGTCCCAAAGAACGGGACGCGATGTTGAAGACCATCGGCGTCAAATCGCTCGATGACCTCTTCGAGGCGGTTCCTGCCAAACATCGCTTCCCCGCCCTCGACCTGCCCCCCGCGTTGACCGAAATGGAAGCCGCGCAGGAGTTGGCCGACCTGGCCGCCAGCAACGAAAACGTGCGCGGCGATTTGATCTCCTTCCTCGGCGCGGGCATGTACAACCACTACATCCCCTCCGTCATTGACCACATGCTGAGGCGCGGTGAGTTCTACACCGCCTACACGCCCTACCAACCCGAAATCTCGCAAGGCACGCTACAGGGCATCTTCGAATACCAGTCCCTGATGGCCGCGCTGACCGGCATGGAACTTTCCAACGCCTCGCACTACGATGGCGCCACCGCCGCCGCCGAAGCCGTGAACCTGGCTTATGCCCAGTTCCGCGGCAAACGCAAGAAAGTCGTCATCTCGCCCACTGTCCACCCGCAGTATCGCGCGGTCATCCGCACATACACGCAGGGCATGGAATTGGAACTCTCCGGTGACGATCCCGAATCAGTGACCAGTGATCAGTCATCAGTGACCAGTCTTGAGAGGTTGATTGATGAAAATACCGCGCTGGTGATTGTTCAATACCCCGATTTCTTCGGCCGCATTTTCGATTACACCAAGTTGATCGAGACCGCGCACAGCAAGGGCGCGCTCGTCTGCGTGGTCGCCAATCCCACCGCGCTGGCAATGTTAAAGACGCCCGGCGAAATGGGCGCGGACGTCGTCGTTGGCGAGGGACAGCCGCTCGGCCTCCCGCTTTGGTACGGCGGACCCAGCCTCGGCTTCTTCACGACGCGCAAGCAATTCGTCCACAAGATGGCGGGGCGACTCGTCGGCGAGACCGTTGACAGTCGCGGCCAACGCGCCTACGTCCTCACCCTGACCG
>CAZVAX010000115.1:0-11551 GCA_964625215.1 uncultured Anaerolineaceae bacterium
TGAAGCCCGTTACGATCCCAATCACTCTAAACTCAAATGTGTAAGGTAATCAGTGCCCAAAGAATAAATATCGGCACGGTAGTCAACGGTTTTGGCAGTTGCCTGTTCTGGAGCCATGTATTCAGGAGTGCCGATGGCCGCCCTTGTGCCTGTTAACTCAACGGTTTCCTCCAGATCAAGCATTTTTGCAATTCCGAAATCGGATAACATAGGCTGTCCGCGCTCGGCGAGCAGAATGTTCGATGGTTTCACATCGCGGTGAATCATGTTGTGGCTGTGGGCATAGTCCAAGGCTTCGACAATCGGAAGCAGAATTTGAATCGTCTCTTGCCAGGGAATCTGTTTGCCCAATTTTTCTTTCAGCGTCCCGCCTGGGAAATACGGCATGACCAAATAGGGCTTGCCCTCGTACTCGCCGTAATCCGTCACTCGGACGATGTTGGGGTGATTCAGTCGCGCCAGGGCTTTGGCTTCGCGCTCAAAGCGTTTGAGGGATCGTTCGAGAACGCTCGGCAGGATATTCTCAGTGCGAATGACTTTGACGGCTACGTCCGCTTCAAGGCGGGTGTCGTAGGCTTTGTATACGGTTGCCATGCCACCCTCGCCGAGTTGCTCGAGGATGTGGTAGCGTCCGAGGGATTTGCCGATTAGATCATTCATGATTTGTTTCCGAGGAACGAATGAGGAACGAATAGGCTTGCGTTCACGCCGTCTTTGGTGAGGCGGGTGTAGAGCGCGCGGACGGAGTCACGGTCCGCGTGGGCGTGGCAGAGGAACACTTTGAGAGGGCGACCAGCGGATGTCATAGCGGATAAGCGGATTCTGTGCGAGGGTGGCGGATGAAAAACGACGCGTCGATCAGGGACGCGTCGTTTTGGGTTAGGCGTGTGCTGGTGTCTGTGCGAAGGATTTGTTCAATACTCGGATAATGGTCTGTGGCAGTTCAATGGGGATGAAGTAATCGGCGGGGAAAAGATAGTCTTCGCCGCTTTCGTCAATGATGCGCATGTCGCCATCGGCTTGCGCGTCTTTGTCGGGGAGCACGCGATAAATCTTGTGCAATTCCAGCGAAGCGGGATATTCGCTGTTGTCAACACAGATGATAAATTGATGTGTGGATTTTACGGTTTTCATTACGCCGTTTGCAAATTCACAGCAGGCACGTCATCGCGCAGGAAGTTAGGACAGAAATCGTAGCCGTTTGGCCAGGCAATTCCGCCGCCATCTTCCAAATCAACATGCCGAAAATAGGCTTCGTCTTTGAGCGCGGCAGAAATTCCCTTTTCGATAAAGGGTTGAATGTCTATCACTTTGCGGAAGCCGTCGGAAAACTCGATGTCGAGTAAATAGTTTTCCAACGGTTTGACAGAAATAACCTTGTCCATTCTTACTCCAATGGCTGGATGGGTTCGAGCGTTTCGCCTTTGCGCGCCCGTTCCCAGTCAGCCCGCAGATCGTTACGGTGGAGGGATGCCCACTCCAACACCAATCCAAGCACGCGGTTGGGTAATTTGCCTTTCAGGATTTCGAGCGTTTCAATAGTGATCTCAATTTTATGCTCGCCATAATCCGCGTGAAAGTGCGGCGGAACGTGATCGTTGAAATACATGCGGATGATGATCCCAAAGAAGCGGCTGATTTCTGGCACTGGAAGTTCCTTGGTGAAATTATACGTCAATTATCTCGCGGACGGCTTTGCGAATCTCCAATTCCCAATCCTGACCTGGGAGGAGTTTGGCCTTGTCGAGCCACGCGTCCACGCCGTCTTGGGTCAGGCGGGTGTAGAGTCCGCGCACGGCGTCACGGTCCGCGCGGGGGTGGCAGAGGAACACTTTGAGAGGGCGTTTGGGTTCGGGCATTTTTTACCACGAAGGGTCACAAAGGAACACAAAGGTTTTTGTTTGAATTACAGTTGGCGAACTCTGATTTTTACGGTGTCTCCTGTCCGCTCGGCGACGAGGATGAAAGGCGGCGTCACTTCGGGGGCATTACCGCGAATGGCATTGATCGTTTTTATCGTAAAGTCTGCTCGGATGTGACCTGGGCGGATATAAATTATCCCGATAAATTGTGCGCCCATCAGGGCAAGTCCGCCAAAATCGCTGTCGTGGGTCAAAACCGCTCTCCCCCCTTCAGTTGCTTGTTGTAAACCTTGAGTGTCTGGAAGTCCGAATTGTCCTTGCTCGGACACGGATACAACATCCAATCCCGCCTTTCGTAGAAAATCAATTACATCAGGATGGACATTCTCATCGGCAAGTAATGGGAAGTCCAACGCCTTCATGCGGCAACCTTCACATCCAAAAGAATTTCATTTTTTACCGACTGCGCGGCATAACGGAGCGCTTCTTCAATCGCCTCGGCGGTCAATTGCGGGTAGGCTTTCAACATTTCGGCCTTGGTCGCGCCGCTTGCAACGAGTTCCAGAATGAACTCAATGCTTAGGCGCGTGCCAACGATGTGAGGCTTTCCGCTAAGAATGTCGTTATCGTAAGCAATATGGGCAAACATAGTAATCTCCTGAACTGCCCCGTAATTATAATGCTCAATCCTGACCTGGGAGGAGTTTTTCCTTGTCGAGCCATGCGTCCACGCCGTCTTTGGTGAGACGGGCGTAGAGTGCGCGGACGGGGTCACGGTCCGCGTGAGCGTGGCAGAGGAAGACTTTGAGGGGGCGTTTGTTGTCAACGGATGGCATAACGGATAAGCGGATTCTGCGCGCGGGTGTGAGGAATGAAAAACGACGCGTCCATACGGAACGCGTCGTCTAGGTTATTTCTTCGCCTTGTAGTTTGTTCGCTTCTCACGAATCCGCTTGAGGACAGTGTTCATATCCTGATCGTCCAGCCATTTGTGGCGATCTTTGGAGTAGTCGCCGTGTCCCGTTTCAAATTGCTGGAGGAAGCGCACCATGCCGACAATACCAAGTTCGCGCGCTAGCGCTTCCATGCCAGCGATGCGGATTTGTTCGAGAGACATTGTTTGTGCGTTCATTAGATCATCTCCTCTATCCATGCCAGAGGGTTTACTACTCGTACGTGTAAACGGTTTGAAATTCGTTTTGCCAGTTTCAGCAAGCGGTCATCGGTTGACAAAAACACGTCCGCTTCTGAGGTTTCCGCACAGGCGATATGCAGCGAGTCGAATACTTTGAAACCTTCTTTTTGCAATTTCTCTGCGCGTTTGGCCACCGATTCGTCAACTACAACACTATCCTTGATGAAGTCGGACAATAATCTTGCTCGACTTAATTTCTGCGAGTCAGGCGTTTGCTCAATTTCATCCATCAATACTTCACTGCCGATCCATTCCCATTCGCCTTTTTCGATTCGAGACAAAATCGCCAAGACTGCTTCGGACTCAAGCCGAATTCTTTCTTGAGTCTGGTCATCGAATGGACGGTTGAGACAGCATGTATCAAGATAGATTTTGATCATAATGATTTCCAGAATTAATTATACCGCCCAAATTCACGGGCTGTCACACAGCCTTGCGGATCTCCAATTCCCAATCCTGTCCTGGGAGGAGTTTTTCTTTGTCGAGCCACGCGTCCACGCCGTCATTGGTCAGACGGGTGTAGAATCCGCGCACGGAGTCACGATCCGCGTGGGCGTCCCACAAGGGGATGATATGGCAGAGGAAGACTTTGAGGGGGCGGTTGTTGTCAACGGATGGCATAACGGATAAGCGGATGAAAAACGACGCGCCGATTAGGGACGCGTCGTTTCAATAATCAGGCGTGTGCTGGTGTCTGCACAAAGGACTTTTTCAATGCCCTGACAATGGTTTGCGGCAACTCAATGGGAATGAAGTAATCGGCAGGGAAAAGATAATCTTCTCCGCTTTCATCAATAATACGCATATCGCCGTCGGCTTGTGCGTCTTTGTCGGGAAGCACGCGGTAGATTTTGTGCAACTCCAGCGAGGCGGGATATTCGCTGTTGTCAACACAAATTACAAAGCGAGGGGTAGGTTTTGTGGTTTTCATATTCTTAATCCAGATAGCCTTTACGCTTGAACTCTTTTCGTCCGATGCCGTGCGCTTCGTACCAGTGAATTTCGGCTGTGCGAACGCGTCCATTGCGGAGTTGGATGGTGACAATTCCTTTCATCTTGCGCCAGCGGCCATCGCCGTATAGTTTTCAGAGACGCGGTAGGTCACGGATGGAATTGCCAATGGCAATCACTTCTTCGTCTGTGATGTCGCTGATAATTGAGAAGGATGCCATCCCAAATTTCTCCTGCTCAAATTATACACGCGTCCACGCCGTCTTTGGTGAGACGGGACCCTGAGGGGAGTGCGCGGACGGTGTCACGGTCCGCGTGGGCGTGGCATAAAAATACTTTGAGGGGGCGTTGAGTGGTTTCGGGCATATTGGTATCCCGCGAAAAGGCTGTACAGAAATTATACAACCAAACGTATCGCTTCGACTTGGTCAACGATCACAGTCTCACAGTCCGCCTCCCGGCAGGGCCGGAGATTCCCGATACGCCATGTTCGTAAGGCATTCGTCGGTTGCGCACAAATGAAAATGACGGTAATATTAAGTTGCCATGCGATTATTGCTTTGCTTTTTTGACCTTATTGGCATACGTCAGCCGTGAATAAGCCGAGGCCTGATGGGTGAACACGCACACCTGTCAGGCCTTTCTTATTCTGTTAAGACCAAGCAAGGCCGCCTCGATATACAATAAAATCATACGGCGAGACTCTCTCGCCCGGAAAACAAACCAATTTCACCTCTTACCAAGGAGAACGAATGCAAACACCCTGGGAATACCGCTATGCTCACCGCACGCAGAAAATGGGCAGTTCCGTCATCCGCGAACTGCTCAAACTGACCGAGCAACCGGACATTATTTCCTTCGCAGGGGGACTGCCCGCGCCGGAAGTCTTTCCGGTGAAAGAGTTCCAGGAGGCCTGTAACGCCGTGCTGGCCGAACATGGCGCGCAGGCCCTGCAATACAGCACGACGGAGGGCTATCGTCCGCTACGCGAGATGATTGCGCGTCACACCGGACGCTACGCGGTGGAGGTGACCCCCGAAAACATCCTCATCACCTCCGGCTCGCAACAAGCCCTGGACTTCATCGGGCGGCTCTTCATCAACCGCGGCGACTACATCGTGGTCGAGTCGCCCACCTACCTCGGCGCGCTCCAAGCCTGGAACGCTTACGGCGCGCAGTACATCTCCGTTCGCGCCGACGAAGACGGCATGATCGTGGAAGAACTCGAAGAGGCCCTGCGCAAGGGACCCAAGTTCATCTACGTTCTTCCGAACTTCCAAAACCCGAGCGGCTCCACCCTCAGCCTCGAGCGGAGACAACGACTGGTGGAGCTGGCCGACAAGTACGGAGTCCCGATCGTGGAGGATGATCCGTACGGGCAACTGCGTTTCGAGGGCGAACATCTTCCTTCGGTCGTCTACCTCGACAGCCAGATGCGCGGTCCCAACGGCGGACATTACAGCGGCAACGTGATCTACCTCTCCACGTTCTCGAAACTGCTCGCGCCGGGCCTGCGTCTAGCCTGGATCATCGCGCCGCCGGAGGTGATCCGCAAGTTCGTGATGGCCAAACAGGCCGCGGACTTGCACACATCCTCGTTCAACCAATATGTGGCCCACGAGGTCGGCAAAGGCGGTTTCCTCGACGAACATGTCAAGACCATCCGCCAGGTGTACAAGGAACGCCGCGACGTGATGATGGAAATGATGTCGGAGATGTTCCCCTCCGAAATGCGCTGGACGCATCCGCACGGCGGCATGTTCCTATGGGGCATCATGCCCGAAGGCATGGACGCGGCCGAGGCGCTCAAGATGGCGATTGAACGCAAAGTGGCCTTCGTCCCCGGCGCGGCTTTCCACCCCAACGGCGGCGGCGCCAACACCATGCGCATCAACTTCTCCTACTCCTCGCCCGATACCATCCGCGAAGGCATCACGCGCATGGGCAACGTGCTGAAGGAGTTGATCCACAAGAACGGAAACGGGCGCAAGTAACTCCGCCGGGAATCCGGAAGTTCTACTTCCGGCCCCAAAGTAGAACTTTGGGAATCCATCTGCATAAATAAAATCAGGGCGACTCGCATTGGGTCGCCCTGACTGTTCACTGCTCTCCACTCTCTTCACTCATCCACATACGGCACATAATCCGCGCGCGCGATTCCCTGCTCGATTGCTTTCTCCGCCACGGCGCGCGCCACCGCGCGATGAACTTTCTTATCCAGCGGACTGGGAACCAACTCGCCGGGCGGGGTCATCGAAGCGATAATCTCGGCGGCGGCCACCAGCATTTCGTGGGTGATGCGCGGGGCGTGCGCGTCCACTGCGCCGCGGAAGATGCCGGGGAAGCCCAGCACGTTGTTGACCGACTTCCCGTCCGCTGCGAAGGCCGCGCCGCGCCAGAGCGCGACTTCGGGGTCAATCTCCGCGTTCGGGTTCGAGAGGGCTAGGATGATCTGACCGGGTCGCACCATCTCCGGCTTGATCAATCCCGCCGCGCCGGTCGTCGCGAGGACGATGTCGCACTGGGCCATGATCTCGCCCAAACTGGAGCCGCGTCCTCCCGCGGACTCGAAGCGGGTCACTGCATCTCGCGCCAGGTCGGCCCCCCAAACCGGATTCCCTGTGAGACGCATCAGCATCTTGCCAATCGCGTTTCCCGCCGCGCCCAACCCGATCTGACCGATGACGGATTTGCCGAGGTCGCGCCCGGTTTCGCGCGTCGCCACAAGCAACGCCGCCGTGCTGACCACTGCCGTCCCGTGCTGGTCGTCGTGCATCACGGGGATGTCGAGCGCGGCCTGGAGTTTTTCCTCGATCTCGAAACAGCGCGGCGCGGAAATATCTTCGAGCTGGATGGCCGCGAAAGTGGGCGAGATGGCTTTCACCGCCGCGATGATTTCGTCGGGGTCTTTGGTGTTCAACAGAATCGGCACGCCCGAAAGCCCCACGAGCGTTTCCATTAACATGGCCTTGCCTTCCATCACGGGCATGCCCGCCAGCGGACCGATGTCGCCCAGGCCCAGCACCGCCGTCCCATCGGTGACGATTGCGATCAGGTGGCTGATGCTGGTATACATCCACGCGAGCGCGGGGTCGGCCGCGATCTTGCGGCACACGTCCGCCACGCCGGGGGTGTAGACGCGGCGCAGGGTGGCGAGCGAATCAATCGGGTAACGCGAGCGGATGGCGATCTTTCCCTTTTGGTGCAATTCCAGCACCTCGTCGCGCGCCTGCAAGACTTTTGTCCCCTCGTTGGCGCGCATGGCCTCGATGATGCGCTCGACGTGCGCCTCATCTTCGGCGTAGATGGTGATATCGCGCACTACGTTGTGGGAGGTCTCGGTCAGCATTTCGATGCCGCCGATGTTGCCGCCCGCGTCGGAGATGGCGGTTAATAATGAAGCCAGCACGCCGCGCGCCTGCGAGTTGCGGACGCGCACCGTGCGCATGAGTTTTCGTTCCCAGGCCATGGGTGTCTCCTTTTTGGGGTATTTTAATACAATGATGAAAGATGAAAGATGAAGGGTGAATTCCAATCCCAAAGGGATGAGAGGATTGTCAGTAGATCACGAAAACCTTGCGTAATTTGCGCTCTCTTGCGCAAATCTGGCGGTAGAGACCGCCAAATACACGCTTTCGTGAAGTACTGATTGTAGACGCGAGGATGCCCGACATAAAAATCCCGAAGGGATGGCATGAGGCTCGCTTCGGGAGCGATAAACAGAGATGGGGCAAAATGAATTTTGCGTTAAAGGAGCGCCGGCAATTGATCGAACGATTTTATGATCGGGCAACCCGCTTCGGGGAAGAGTCCGTTCGGGTCGTAGAGGACCGGACGGAGTCTCGCGCGACGCGAGCCGATCACGTCGGCAAAATAATTGTCGCCCACGTACATCGTCTCAAGCGCGGAGGTCCCCGCGCGACGCAGGGCCTCCGCGAAAATGCCGGGGGCGGGTTTGTAGGAGTTGACCTCGCCGCCCGCCAGGGTGAAGTGGAAGAGACCGTCGAATCCCATTTCCTGCATGTGCTTTTCGAACTGGTTCTCGCGGTTGGAGACCACACCGAGGATGTACCCCATCTCTTTCAGCGAGGCAAGCAGGGCGCGCGCGTCGCCGGGGACGTGGACGGTCGGCTTGTGATTGTCGCGCATGTGAATGTGGACTGGCAACGCGAGTTGCGCGGCTTGCGCGGGCGGGCAACCAAGCGCCGTCAACCGCCGCCGCGCGAAGTTAACCCAGAACTGATCCTGGTCTTTGAAGGCTTCGCTGTCGGCGCGGATTTCGGGCGAGTTGGCGAAGTAGAAATGTTCCCAGCGCGAGGCGCGGGTGATGTCTTCGGGATGGAGGGAAACGCCCAGCGTCATTACGAACCGATTGAATTCGGCGCTGCCGCTGGGCAGGTGGTGACGGAGCGTGCCGTCGAGGTCGAACAGAATGGCGCGGATGCCGTTGGGGGAAATGGTCATGAAGTCAAAGGTTGAAAGTCGAAAGTCAAAGGTTAGGAATCGAATCACTTGGAACGTGAAACCTGGAACATGACACTTGAAACCGGCTTTATCCCCCGATCTCATTCATGGCGCGGTTGAGAGGAATGAGTCCGTCGGCGAGACCGTGACCCCAAGGCTTGTCCCAGACCCCGTTGAGGATAATGCTGCGCAGGTCGTCGAGCGAGGCGCCGGCGCGCAGGGGAGCGAGCAGGTCCACTTCTTTTTCGCGCAGGAGGCAGAGGCGCAGGCGACCATCCGCGGTGAGGCGGGCGCGCGTGCAGGCCGAACAGAACGGCGCGGTGACCGAGGAGATGAAGCCCACGTCGCCTTGCGCGCCCGGGAGGTGGTACACCCTCGCTTCGCCGTCGAGATGGCCGTTGTTGGCTGGCGACATAGCGCCGAGCGAATCTTCGATGCGTTCCTTGATCTCCTCGGCGGTGACCACGCCCCCGGTTTGCACGTCGGTGACGCCCGCGAAGGGCATCATTTCAATGAAACGCACCTGCCAGGGATGGTCGAGGGTCAGGCGGGCCAGGTCCACCACGTCGTCTTCGTTGTAGCCGCGCACCACCACGGCGTTGAGTTTCACCGGGTTCAGTCCGGCAGCTTCGGCGGCGAGGATGCCGTTCCAGACATCCTCCAGTTTGCCCCAACGGGTGAGGCGGCGGAATTTTTCGGGGTCGAGGGTATCTATCGAGATGTTGACGCGGCGCAGTCCCGCCGCCGCGAGCGGGCCGGCCAACTTGGAAAGCAGGACCCCGTTGGTGGTCAGCGTGACCGAGCGGATGCCTTCCGTGTGGGCGATGCCGCGTACCAGATCCACGATATTGGCGCGCACGGTCGGCTCGCCTCCCGTCAGCCGGATCTTGTCGAAGCCAAGACTGGCAAAGAGACGCGTCAATAACAGAACCTCGTCATCCTGCATGATCTCCGGGTTGGGGCGGAAGGTTTGGTCTTCGGGCATGCAGTAGACACATCGCAGGTTGCAATGGTCGGTGAGGCTAATGCGCAAGTAGTGAATGTTGCGTCCAAAACGGTCTATGGCCATGGCAGGCTGGAATTATATCAACATTATGAAACCGCAATTGACTATCCTCGGTATGCGTGCTATTATCGCCCCGGACTTATTCTGGATTTATTCGGAGGCCTTATTATGAGCATTGAGTTTTTCTTTCGCATCATCGGCATGTTGGTGTTTGCTTTTTGGGGCGGGTATGCAGGTCAGGACCTAGCCATTAAATATGAACGGGACGGATTTCTGTATGTGACCGTGCTCGGCCTGGTCGGCGCGCTGGTTGGACTGATCCTGACTCCCTACTTCACCACCCGCCCGGCGCGCGCCCTGCGCTCCATGCTGGGACGCCTCTCGGCGGAAACGCTCTTCGCGGGACTGATCGGGCTGGTGGTGGGTCTGCTTACGGCGGCCCTGCTGGCCTTTCCGCTTTCGCTTCTACCCTCGCCCCTTGGGGATGTTCTGCCGTTTCTCGGCGCGCTGATATTCTCCTACTTTGGCGTGACGATCTTCGTTATGCGCCAGGGCGACATTATGGGCCTGATCGGCGCCCTGGGCGGGCGCGGCGGCGAGGGCGGCAGTTCCACTTCTTGGTCGAATCTCAACCGCAACATCCTGCTCGACACGAGCGTGATCATTGACGGGCGCGTGGCCGACATCGCCAAGACCGGATTCCTGCCCGGCACCCTCCTCATCCCCCGCTTCGTGCTGAACGAACTTCAGTACGTGGCCGACTCCCCCGACGGTCTGCGCCGGGCGCGCGGCCGCCGCGGCATGGAGACCATCGCCGAATTGCAAAAACTCCCGAACGTGATGACCCGCGTCAGCGACATTGACGTGGACGGCATGCGCGAAGTGGACGACAAGCTCGTAGTGCTGGCGCGCCAACTCAAGTGTCCCGTGCTGACCAACGACTACAACCTCAATCGCGTGGCCGAACTCCAGGGCGTGACCATCCTCAATATCAACGAACTGGCGAATGCGGTCAAGTCGGTGGTGTTGCCGGGCGAGGCGATGAAGATCAACATCATCCAGGAAGGCAAGGAATACGGCCAGGGCGTGGGTTACATGGACGACGGCACGATGGTCGTGGTGGAAAACGGCAAGGAATACATCGGCGAATATAAGGATGTGAACGTAACCAAAGTCCTCCAAACCGCGGCTGGACGTATGATCTTCGCGCGCGTGGACGAAGGCAATGGGAAGAAGAAAAAGTAAATTAGTCACATAGTCTTGTAGTCTCATCGTCCGATAGTCGCTTCTCTCGGCTATTTGACCATCAGGCTATGAGACTATTTGACTATCAGACTATCGGACTAACCTATGTTGAAAGTTTATAATACCCTCACCCGCAAGACCGAAGAATTTCAAACCCTCGAACCGGGCGTCGTCAAGATGTACGTCTGCGGCGTCACCGTCTATAACGACGCGCACGTCGGCCATGCCATGTCGGCGCTGGTGTTCGACATCATCCGCCGCTACCTCGAGTTCCGCGGCTACAAAGTCCGCCACGTGATGAACTTCACCGACGTGGACGACAAGATCATCAACCGCGCCAACGCCCTCGGCGAAGATCCCTTTGCCCTCGCGCAGCGCTACATTGACGATTACCGCCAGAACCTGCTCGACCTCAACATCCTGCCGGCCTCCTCGAATCCGCGCGCCACGCAGACGATGAAAGAGATCATCCAAATGGTGCGCGAACTCGGCGAGCGCGATTACGCCTACGCGCCCGGCAACGGCGACGTCTACTTCCGCGTCACCAAAGACGAAGACTATGGTCGCCTCTCGGGCCGCAAACTCGACGAGATGCAAGCCGGCGCGCGCATCGAGGTCGGCGAGGCCAAAGAACACCCCATGGACTTCGCCCTCTGGAAAGCCGCCAAACCCGGCGAGCCCGCCTGGGACTCACCCTGGGGCAAGGGTCGCCCCGGCTGGCACATCGAATGCTCCGCCATGAACCTGGCCGAACTCGGCGAACAAATTGACATTCACGGCGGCGGCAACGACCTGATCTTCCCGCACCACGAAAACGAGATCGCGCAA
>CAZVAX010000116.1:0-11220 GCA_964625215.1 uncultured Anaerolineaceae bacterium
GGAGCGTCAGCCACGAGTCGAAGGGCTGCATGATCGAGCCGACGAACTCGGTGGTGTTCCAGCGGATGTCCTCGGTCAAATCCTCGGGACCGACGATGGCGCCGCCCAAAACGGTTGCGTTGCCCGCCATGAATTTGGTGATGCTCAACAGGATGATGTCCGCGCCGAAATCCATCGGACGCTGGAGCGCGGCGGTGGCGGTGGTGTTGTCCACCATCAGCGGGACTTTGCGCGCGTGGGCAACGTCCGCCACGGCTTGGATGTCCGTCACGAACAGGGTCGGGTTGCTGGGCGTCTCCACCCAGACGAGGCGGGTGCGTGCGTCAATTTGTTTGTCCCACGATTTCGGGTCGGCGGGGTCTTCGACAAAATGGAAGTTGATTCCGCAACGCTCGGGAAAAATATTCGTGGCCTGCTTGTAGCCTTCGCCGAAAGTGTAGAGGCTGGTGACGATATTGTCGCCAGGGCGGGCGATGGTAAATACCAGGTTGAACAATGCCTGGGAGCCCGAGCCCGCCGTCACCGCGGCCTGACCGCCCTCCAGCGCGGCGATGCGCTGTTCGAGGATGTCGGCTGTCGGCGTCTTTGTACGTCCGTAGACCGGGTAGGGGATGTGGTCAAAATCCTTGTACGGATACGTCATGGACGGCACGATGGGCGGGACAAAGGCGCGGAAGCGTTCGAGGTCCCCGTTGGGACGGAAACCCGCGTGGAGCGCCTTGGTGTCGAAACCCAGGTTGTCGGTGCGGCAGGGCGGCCTTTGGAATTTCGGATCGAACTTCCACGGGTCGCGTATGAAAAATTCTTTTTTGTGTTCTGGCATGGCTGGAGAGCCTCCCAAAGAGGATTTCAGTACCGCCACATTCATGTTGCGTTGCAAGAAGCAAGATAAATCTTGCGGTACTGTGTAAGGTTATTTATTCGCCTTGGTCCTCAACTCGTCAGGCGAGAGATGGCAGAAGATGAGATGCCCATTGCCCATATCGCGTTTGGGCGGTTCCTCCTGCTCGCAGATCGCGCCGATCTTGAACGGACAGCGCGTGTTGAACTTGCAGCCTGGCGGCGGGTTGACAGCGCTGGGGACATGCCCGCTCAGGCGGATATTGGAGTGGGGCGCGTCGGGGTCGGCGCGCGGGACAGCCGCGAGCAGGGCGGTGGTGTACGGATGATTCGGCGGTTGGTAAATCGCTTCGCAGGAGCCGATCTCCATGATATGTCCGAGGTACATCACGGCCACGTCGTCCGAGAAGAAGCGCACGGAACTCAGGTCGTGCGAGATCAGGATCATGGTGGTACTGCGCGTGTTCTGGATTTCCAACAGCAGGTTCAGCACCGCGGCCTGCACCGAGACATCCAGCGCCGAGACGGGTTCATCGCAGACAACCATGGCCGGGTTGGTGGAAATGGCACGCGCAATGCCGACGCGTTGTTTTTCGCCGCCGCTCAATTGGCGCGGCAGGCGGTTGTAATAACTCTCGTCCAGTTTGACGGCGCGCAGCAGGCGTTCCACTTCTGCGTGGACTTGATCGGGCGGCACAGTCCCGAAGCGGCGCAGGGAAAACGCGATCTGGTCGCCGACACTGTAGGATGGGTTTAGCACGCCGTTCGGATCCTGGAAGACCATTTGCAGGTCGCGGATGGTTTCGATGCCGCGCTTGTTCAACGGCTTGGAAATGTCCACGTTCAGGAAGTCAATCTGCCCGCCAAAGAGCGGTTCCAATCCGACAATGGCTTTGGCGATGGTGCTTTTGCCGCAACCCGATTCGCCGACGATGCCGAGCGTGCGCCCGCGCTTGACGGTGAAACTGACATCGTCCGTGGCGCGCACGTAACTCCGTTTTTCCAATCCAAACAATCCACCGACAGTTTTAAACGGCACCGGGTAATAGACTTTGGCGTTATTGACGTTCAGCACACTTTCTTCGGTAGGTTGGGGACGGTCGGGGCAGGCTTCCTTCGGAGTCTCCTCCGCCGCCGCCCAGATGCGTTTGACCGCTTCCCAATCCGAGGCGCGGAAACAACGTACCTGGTGTCCCGGAGACATTTCTTTGAGTTGGGGATGGTGAACAGAACACTCCGGCTGGGCTTGTTCGCAACGAGGCGCAAAGATACAGCCGGGGGGCAGGTTGGCTGGCGAGGGGACGCGCCCGTCAATCGGATGCAGTGTGCGCGTTCCCTTGGGCGCGTCCACGTCGGGCAGACAGCGCATCAATCCCATCGTGTACGGGTGCATGGGATTGTGGAAAATATCGCGCGTGGAAGCCAGTTCGACGATTTCTCCCGCGTACATCACCGCGACCTTGTCCGACACGCGCGCGACCACGCTGAGGTTGTGGCTGATGTACAGCGTGGCAGTGTTGTACTTCTTTTGCAGTTCGGCAATCAAATCCAGCACTGCGGCTTCGACGGTCACATCCAGCGCGGTGGTGGGTTCATCCATAATGAGCAGGGACGGGTTGTTGAGCATCGCCATCGCGATCAGGACGCGCTGCTGTTGTCCGCCGGAGAGTTGATGCGGGTAGCGCCGCATGACGCCCTCGGCATCGGGCATGTACACTTTCTTGAGCGCTTCGAGAGATTCGGCGAAGGCGTCCTTTTTTGAAAATCCGCGATGGGCAACCAGGCTTTCCGCCATCTGGTCTTGAATCTGCATGGACGGATTGAGCGCCGACATCGGCTCCTGGTAAACCATCGAAATGTCCGCGCCGCGCAGTTTACGCAAGTCCGCTTCGGAGCGGTTGCGGAGTTGCTCGCCTTTGAAGAGGATGTCGCCGCTCTTCACCCGCCCGTTCGGGCCGAGGAAGTTGACGATGGAATAGGCGGCTGTGCTTTTTCCACAGCCCGATTCGCCGACCAGGCCGAGGTTCTCACCGCGATAAATGTCAAAGGTAACCTCGCGCACCGCGTCGATGTCGCGCTTGCGGGTCTTGTAGGTGACGGCCAGGTTCTTTACCGAAAGGATGGGAGAATTATCTTCCATAAGTGTCTCCGAGAGAGTGGTTTATAAATTTTTTCTCAACCACAGATGAACACAGATAAAAAGGATGGATGATAAAAATATCTGTGTTCATCACTTTCATCTGTGGTTAATTCCAAAATTCAGAAAGATTCTCCAAGGTTACTGATAGCGCATACTTTCTTCGCGGACGCCGTCGGCAAACAGGTTCAGGCCGATGACCAGGGTGACAATCGCCAGTGTGGCCGAGAGCACCGGCCAAACATTGGCTGTCATACGGCTGTGGCCTTCCTGCACCATGCCGCCCCAGTCGGGAGTCGGTGGCGGGAGTCCCAGACCCAAAAAGCCAAGCGTTCCAATGTAGAACGCGGCATAGCCGATGCGGAGCAAAAAGTCCACGATCAGCGGGCCGCGGCAGTTGGGCAGGATCTCGCGCAGCATGATGGTGATGTCATTGTCGCCGCGCAGTTTTGCCGCCGCGACATATTCGCGGGTGCGGATGTCCATCGTCAGGGCGCGGACGAGGCGCGCAATGCCGGGCGCGCCGCCGATGGCAATGGCGATCACCACATTGATGGGCGAGGCTCCCACAGCGGAGATGATAATCATGTAGAGCAAAATCGTCGGGAAAGCCATCAACGAGTCGAGCACGCGCATGATGGCCTCATCCAGCCAGCCGCCGTAGTAGCCCGCTGGAAGTCCAAGCGCGAGGCCGACGAGAAAAGCCACGAAAACGGAAATCGGTCCGAGCGAGAGAATCGTCCGCGCGCCGTAGGCCACCCGCGACCAGACGTCCCGCCCCAACGTGTCAGTGCCGAGAACGTGTTCGGCGCTGGGGCCTTTGTTGATGTTCTTGTAATCCTGTTCGAGAGGGCTGTAGGAGGTCAGGAACGGCGCGAAAATGGCGATGACGACCCAGGCCAGGACGATGACCAATCCAATCATGGCCGTTCGCGAAGACCAGACCAGTTCGGCGAGTTCCTTCAGCGATTTCCAAAAATCGGCCAGGGTCAGTTCCAGCCGCGAGG
The DNA here is from genome assembly GCA_964625215.1 of uncultured Anaerolineaceae bacterium. Classification (GTDB taxonomy): domain Bacteria; phylum Chloroflexota; class Anaerolineae; order Anaerolineales; family Villigracilaceae; genus Denitrolinea. The sequence continues at coordinate 3,985 of CAZVAX010000116.1, forward strand.
GGATTCGATTGGAGGTTAGATTTGCGGTTGTCATGGCGGCCTCCTACGAATACCGAATACGCGGATTGATGAACGAGTAAATCACGTCAGCGGCGAGCTGTGTGCCAACCGCCAGCATGATCAGCACCATCGCGCCCGCTTCGATGGCGTAAACGTCCTTGTAGAGCGCGGCGTTCAGAATGAAGTTACCCAAACCAGGATACCCGAACACCGACTCGACCACCACCAGGCCGCCGATGAACCAGTTGATGTGCAGCATGATGACCGTGATCGGCGCCATCATGGCATTACGAAGGACGTGCCGCGTCACCACCTGACGATAGGAGAGTCCCTTCAGGATGGCGGTGCGGACGTAGGCGCTGTTCATCACCTCCACCACGCTGGAGCGGGTGATCCGTAAAATGTAGCCGATCTCCACCAGGCTGGCGGTGAGTACAGGCAGGATGAGCAACCGCAGGTCTTTCAACACCGCGTTCTCAGAGGTGAAGACCGCCGCGCCAGGAAGAACCTTCAGCCAGAGCGCGAAAACCATGATCAGGATAATGCCAGTGGCGAAATCGGGCGATCCAGCGGTGATCAACCCGCCGACGGAAATGATGCGGTCAATTAGTTTGCCTTCGTTCAAGCCAGCAATCAGCCCGAGAACGACCGCAATCGGGAAGGAGAACAGCATGGCCAGCGCCGCCAGGATGAATGAGTTCATGATCCTGCGGCCAATGACATCGGCGACGGGGGTGTTGTAGCGCAGGGAATTCCCAGCCTCGCCGCGCAACAGTCCCTTGTTGATGGGAATGTACTCGGCTGGGGCGTCATTTTTCTGTACCCAGCCCGAATAGTCGAGGGTGTATTCTACGCCGCCCTCGCCCTTGATCCACTTCGCCGCCCGACTGCCCGTATCAATGCCCCAGAAATATTGCTGGCCGTTTTCATCCGTTTTCCAGGCGTTATCATCCAGCATTTCGAGGGTCTTTCCATCGGGCTGGCGGACGTACTTATGGAGTTGGCCGTCTTTGGTTTCCCACTGGGCGAGATCGCCGTTCGGCTCCACCACCCACCATTGGATGGACTTTTGCACCAACCCCTGCTGGGTGATGGTTTGCCGGAGCGGACGTCCGATCTCGCGCTCCGCCTGCCAGTCGGAGCCAAACAGCCAGGAGATGTAGCGGATGTACACCGGCCGGGTCAACCCCAATTGCCGCGTCATGGAGGCTTCCTGTTCGGGTGTGGCGTACGCGCCAAGCATGTTGCGCGCCACGTTGCCCGGCGCAATTTCGACAATGGCAAATACAAGGATGGAGACGATCACCATTGTCAGGAGCATCGTCAACAAGCGGCGGACGATGTAACGTGCCATTGTTCCTCCGGGGAAATGCCCCCTCTCCCGAAATCGGGAGAGGGGCTGGGGGTGAGGGCTAATTCTTACTATTGATCCACGCCTGCTCGCGTTCGACAATGGCGTGGATGGCCTTCTGCGCTTCCTCGCTCAACGGCTCGACCTGATGCTTGGCCAGCAGTTCATCCACCATTTTAGTAGCGCGTTGCTCCATCGTCAAACTGCCGCGTTTCTGCCAGACGGAGTAGGGATTCTTATCAATCAGTTTGGAATAGAACGGTTCTTTGTAATGACGGATGGTGTGGTCGTGACCCATATAGTTGCCGGTCGGGCCAAGTTCCTCGATCACATCCAGCGCCAGAGTTTCGTCATCCACCACAACGCCCTTGGTGGTGGCGCGCAGGAAACCCAGGATTTCGTTGCAAATCGCCATCATCTGCATACTGCCCTGCAACCCCGCGTCCATGAAACCGACATCATGGACGATGTTCGCGCCGTGCAACAGCGAGGTCATCAGGCTGAGGGTGGCTTCAAAACTGCATTGTTGGTCGAGCGCCTTCGAGTCAGTAGAGCCGCCGAGTCCGAAGACGGGCAGGTCGTAGTATTTCCCCATCGAGGTGGGGACGCCCTGCTCGTCGGCGAGAACGTAGTTGCCCACCATCGTCTGCAAATTATACGGGCCTCCGTTCCATCCAGGGACGGCCACCGGCACACCGGGGCGCGCCAACTGCGACAGCACCACGCCGAGCAGGATCCCAGCATTCATCGAAGCCATGCAACCGGCCGTGGTGTGCGGAGAGTTGACGCCGCCCGCGTTCAGTGGGATGTAAAGCAGAGGCAGTCCCTTCTCCGCGAGATACATGCACTTTTGCAACGCTTCCTGGTTGGCGATCAAACCAGATGTGACGTTGATATAGCACGTGGCGAACGGCTTTTTCTGGAACGCTTCGGGACTCCCCGCCACCGCTTCACACATCTCGACGGCGGCCACACACCCCTCGAAGTCGGGCGTGACGAACACGATCGGCTTGGTGGTGTTGTTGAGCATGACCTCCATCTGATAGCGGTCATAGATGCGCTGGTCCACGTCCTCGGGCAGGAAGGCCGACATGACGAAGTCAATTTCGGGCAGGGCATCCATCAGGCGAGAGGCGTCGCGCACGTCGGTCAGGACGGGGCGGCGGCGCTGGCCGGTGTGATGGTCGAGGATGTTGAGACAGTCCGAGCCGCCTCCGTAGTAGGAGTTGTAATTCCCCGCGCGGATGGCAACTTTGCCCTTGCGGTCGTAGAGCGTCAGAGCGCTGGGCGCGGTTTCGAGGGCGCGCGCCACCATGTAAGCCGGGATGCGGACGCGCAATCCATCGCTGGCCGCGCCGCCTTTCACCAATATGTCTCTTGCTTTTTCGTCGTGAACGTCCACGCCAATCCGTTCGAGAATTTCCAGGCTGGCTTGGTGGATTTTTTCGCATTCCTCTGGTCCAAGCCGCGAGTAATGCGCGCTGGTCATGCTGGCGCCGTGAGTTTGAATCATTGCCTTGCCTCGTAAGAATGAGATGTGTGTAAATCAAGATGGAAGCCCCCCGCGCGGATGTCCACGCGGGAGGCTTATTATTTCAGGGAGTTACGCGTCTTTCCAGGTTTCGTAGAAGATGGCGTATTCCTGCGGATCGGCCACGATGTCGTGGATGTTTTTCTTGTAAATCTTCCAAACGCTCATGAAGAACGGCAGGAGGATGGAGCCGCGTTCCTTCTGGATCACTTCCAGTTTGCCGACGAGTTCCTTGCGCTTCGCCAGGTCGAGAGTGCCGACGGCTTCCGTCAGGATGGCGCTGAATTCCTCGTCCACCCAGCCAGATTCGTTCCATGCCGCAGGTTTGCCGTCCGCATCGGCGGTGTAGGCAACGGCCAGGGTCATCGGAGCGAGGGTGCGGTGCGACCACCAGGTGATGCCCATGTTTGCGGTCGTCCACACGTTCCAGTATTCGGTGGCGGGCATGGGTTTCAAGGTGATGTCGAAACCGCCAGCCACGGCATCCTCTTTCAACGCCTGGGCGAAGGCCATCGATTCGGGCCAGTCGCTCGCGACCGAAAGTTCCACTTTGACCGGGGTTTCCACGCCAGCCGCCTTGAGCAGTTCGAGGGATTTGGCGGTATCGAAGGGATACGGCGCTACGTCCACATATTCAGGATTGGCCTGACCAACGTGATAGTCGTTGCCGATCGTTCCCTGACCCTGGAGAGCCAGCGCCAAAATCTTCTCGCGGTTCTGACAGTGCTTGAGCGCCTGGCGGACTTCATTCTTCGTCCAGGGTTCCTGGTCCACGCGCAGACGCAGGACGCGGGTGGCCGTGGTGGGGGTGGCAACGATGGTAGTGTTGGGATCATCCTTTAGGGCTTCCCAGATGGCGACGTTCGGCTCGAGAATGGTATCCACCTGATTGCTCTGGTAGGCAGAGAGGTCGGCGGCGCGGTCCTCGCCGAGTTGGACCATGACGATCTCATCCAGATACGGAAGCGGTTTGCCGTCCGCGCCCATACGCCAGTAGTCAGCGCGGGCCTTGAGGCGACAGCGCTCACCCACCACGTATTCTTCCATGGTGAACGCGCCAGTGCCGATGGGCTCCTTGGTGATGTCGCCGCCAAAGGAGGCAGGGACGATGGCCGCGGGATACTGGGCGAGGTGTTCGGGGATGAAGATGGACGGTTCCCTCAGGTGCAGGGTGACGGTGTAATCGTCGGTGCGCTCCACACCGGAGTAATCCATGTAGCTCATCGCGCCGTACATCGAGGATTTCACCGATTCGGTCAGCCACTGCTTGAAGTTGAACATGACATCGTCGGCGGTCAATTCCTGGCCGTTGTTGAACTTGATGCCTTTGCGCAGGTTCAGCGTCCAAGTCTTCAAGTCATCGCTGGCTTTCCAACTCTCCAGCAGGTAGGGATGCGTGATGCCTTGCGGGTCGGTGTAGGTGAGGTATTCGATGACGTGCCGCCACGGATGGGACGCGCTGACAAGGGAGAAGGTGGCGGGATTGTCCACGCGCTCGACGCGGGTGGCACAGGTGAGGGTGCCGCCGCGAACGATTCCAGATGTGGGGGGTTCCGTTATGACCGGGGGTTGGGTGGCAGGAACAGAGGTTGGGGTGGCAGTTTCCTTCACACCGCAAGCCGCCAACACTCCGACGCCTCCCAGTAGGGCTGAAAGCCGGAGAAAATCGCGGCGGGAGATTTTTCCATTGCGCAAGTCTTCATTGGCCTGCGAAACGATAGGGTGAATTTTCTTTTCCATCTTCTTAGACCTTTCTTGGATTGAATAGTAGGAGAATAGGATTGACTTGATTATGACGAAGGGATTACTGTAGGTTCACCTCCGGGGAAGGGTTTTTGGGTGGGCGAATTGCCCAGAGCGAATACAAACAATTGTGCCTGATGTAACAATAATAGCATTTAATATATCAGAAGTCAATAACTAATATATCAGTTAACTATAATATTGCAAATTGATATATCTTATGGTAATATCTTCCAAGCAGGAGCAGTTCCATGAGCGATACCTACGCTACAGACACCACCAAGAACCTGATCTATAAAAAGCTCCGTCGTTCCATCATTATGGGAAACCGCGCATCGGGAGAACGCCTTAACCCGGAGTCCATCGCGGAGGAATACAGCACAAGCGTCACCCCTGTGCGCGACGCGTTGCAAATGCTCAGCCACGAGGGACTGGTGATGATCAAACCGCGCTCGGGCTATTTTGTTGCAACCATCACCCTCAAGCATTTAAGGGATTTACTGGATGTACGCCGCATTCTGGAATTATCGGCTGTCGAGCGCGCCGCCCTGCGGGTCACGCAAGCGCAGATCGATGAACTGAAAACGGTCCATGCCGGGTACACGGGAGATGACGAAGAATCCTATGACCGTTACACCGATGAGAATCGTCACTTCCACTACCTGCTGGCAAAGGCAAGCGGCAACAACGAACTTGCCGAACTGGTCGCCAGACTCCACGATCAACTTGCCCGTTTCATGGTCATGCGCAGGGCTGGCAAAACCATGGAAGTGACTCACAAAAAAATCATTGACGCAATGGAAGCCCACGAAGTGGAGACCGCCCGGCAGGCTTTGCTGGATGACATTGACCGTGCCCACGAAGCCATCCTCGACAGTATCATGGAAGAAGATTCCGAGACCTGGCATCTCTAAACCCTGGCAGACTTAACCGTTGCCAGTTTGTGATTTCAAAATTAATTTTCTGGAGACAACATGGACTTGAAAGCGATCTACGAAAATGTCATCGAAGGGGCCGCATCAGACGTGGAAGCGGGCGTGCGCGAGGCGCTCGCGGCGGGCGTCAACGCCGACGCGATCTTGCAGGACGCGCTCATCGCCGCCATGGGCGAGGTCGGCAACCGCTACGAAGAGGGCGATATGTTCGTCCCCGAAATGTTGATTGCGGCGCGCGCCATGCAGGCGGGACTCAACCTCCTCAAGCCGCACCTGATCGGCGGCATGACCAAATCCGCGGGCAAGATCGCCATCGGCACCGTCAAGGGCGACCTGCACGACATCGGCAAGAACCTCGTCGCCATGATGCTCGAGGGCGCGGGTTTCGAGATCATCAACCTCGGCGTGGACGTGGAGCCGCAGGCCTTTGTGGATGCCGCGCAGGAAGGCGCGCAGATCATCGGCATGTCGGCCCTGCTGACCACCACCATGAGCAACATGAAAGTCACGATCGAAGCGCTCAAGGCCGCGGGCATGCGCGACAAGGTCAAGGTGCTGATTGGCGGCGCGCCCGTCACCCAGGAATTTGCCAACTCCATCGGCGCGGATGCCTTCGCCGCCGACGCCCCCAGCGCGGCGCGCATCGCCCGTCAACTTTTGGCGTGATCCATGGAAACCATCCTTTCGCACAAAGATAAAAAAGTTGTCATCAGCCCGAACCATCCCTTCGTGATGATCGGGGAGCGCATCAATCCCACCCGCCGCAAGAAACTGGCCGAAACCATCGCCAACGGCGATTACAGCCTCGCGCAAGCGGATGCGGTGGCGCAGATGAAGGCGGGCGCGCAAGCGCTCGACATCAACGCGGGCATCCCAGGCGCGGACGAACCCGCCCTGCTGCGCGGCGCGGCGCAGGCCGTGATGGAAGTGGTGGACATTCCCCTCTGCTTCGACAGCGCCAACCCCGACGCGCTGGCCGCGGCGCTTTCGGTTTACCCAGGCCGCGCGCTAATCAACTCGACCACCGCCGAGCCGAAGATGATGGACACGGTCTTCCCGATTGCCAAACAATACGGCGCGGCCGTCATCGGCGTCATCACCGACGACAAAGGCGTGCCCGCCACCGCCGCGGACCGTCTGCGGGTCGCGGCCAACCTGATCAAACGCGCGGGCGATTACGGACTCCAGCCCCAGGACATCATCATTGACCCGCTGGCGCTCACGGTCAGCGCGGACCACAAAGCGGGGCGCGTCACCCTCGACGCGGTCCGCCTCATCCAGCAGGAACTGGGCGTGAACATGAATCTGGGCGCGAGCAATGTCTCGTTTGGCCTGCCCGACCGCAAGATCGTCAACGTGGCCTACCTTGCGCTCGCGATTGCCAACGGCCTGACCACCGCTATCACCGACCCGACCGTTCCCGAGATCCAGACCACGCTGCTGGCCTGCGACCTGCTGATGGGCCGCGACGAATATTCCATGCGCTGGATCAAGGCCTTCCGCGCCCGCGAAAAAGCCAAAGCCGCCGCGGAGCAATAGCGCGCCACCTATACGAGTTTTTCGAGGCCAGTCACCAGCCATGATATGATGGTTTTTGACTGGCCTGATTTTTTCTTAAGAGCCTATCTCTAAACTTCACATTTGCGCCAACAGATGATGGCACAAGCAAAGAAAAG
>CAZVAX010000117.1:0-10895 GCA_964625215.1 uncultured Anaerolineaceae bacterium
GCAACAGCCGCCAAGCCTTGTTGAAGACGATGTAAACAAACACCAGGACACTAAGGGTCTGCAGAGGTTAATATGAGCGACGAACAAGAGCGCCTCAAACGCCTGCGCGAGCGCCAACTCACGGATCGCGACCCGCTGGTGAAGCAGAGACAATTCCAGCGCGTGGCGGCCCAAAAGGAACAGAGGGCGCGCGCCAAGAAGTACAGCCTGGGCGAAGCCTGGCGTACCATCCCGCATGTGTATCGCAGTCCGATTGTGGGATTCCTGGTCGGCGCGGGAATCACCTTCGTCCTGCCGATGGCGTGGAACTCCCCCTGGGCATTCTGGGTCGGCGTTATCGCCACGGTGGGACTGATCATTTTTGGACTCGTCACCGGCCAGGCCTTGGACATTCGCGAGAACTTGAAAGATTCCATCAAGCATTGACCCCCACCCGGCTTACAGCCTCCCTCCGCCATTTTTCGCGAACTTCAGCGAAAAATGGCGGAGGGGCGGGGAGGGGGTTAGTCAATTGCGTTACAATTACGCCATGAAGAACGCGCAAGACGAACCCAACATCGAAGAACTGATGGCCTCCCTGCCCGAAACCTACAGCCTGGCGGACCGCGAGGTGGTGCAACGCGCCTATCGCGTGGCGGAGGAGGCGCACCGCGAACAAAAGCGCGCCTCCGGCGAGCCGTACATCACGCATTGCGTCGCCGTGGCCGAGATCCTCTCCGATCTGCGCGTCCCGCCCGAAGTCGTCGCGGCGGGACTTTTGCATGACACGGTTGAAGACACCAGCGTCACCCTCGAGGACATCCGCCGCGACTTTGGCGAAACTGTCACAACCCTCGTGGATGGCGTGACCAAACTGACCAACCTGCCGCGCGTCTCGCGCGGCGACCAGCACGCGGAAAGCGACGCCGGCGAGGGTCAAGCCAGCGAGGAGGAGACGGCCGCTCGCCTGCGAAAAAGCAAGCAAGACCTCGCCAGCGAAACCCTCCGCAAGACCTTCCTCGCCATGGGCGAAGACGTGCGCGTGGTGCTCATCAAACTCGCCGACCGCTTGCACAACATGCGCACCATGGGCCACGTCCCCGATGCGAAACGCCGCCGCATCGCCCAGCAAACCCTCGACATCTTCGCGCCGCTCGCCAACCGCCTGGGCATCTGGCAGATCAAGTGGGAACTCGAGGATCTCTCCTTCCGCTACACTTACCCCGAAAAATACAAAGAGATCGCCGAACAGATCTCGGAGCGCCGCCCCGACCGCGAAGCCAGCGTCGCCGCCATCATCGAATCGATTCGCAATTTGCTCGAAAAGCACAACATCAAAGTGGAGATCAGCGGACGCCCGAAGCATATCTACTCGATCTACAAAAAGATGATCAACAAGGATAAACCCTTCGAACTGGTGCGCGACATTCGAGCCGTCCGCCTCATCGTCCCGGACGTTCCGGCCTGCTACGCCACCCTGGGCCTGATTCACACCACCTGGCGGCCCTTGCCCGGCGAATTCGACGACTACATCGCCGCGCCCAAAGATAACTTCTACCAGTCGCTTCACACCGCGGTCATCTACGATGACGGCAAACCCGTGGAGGTGCAGATCCGCACGCCGGAGATGAACCAGAACGCGGAGTTCGGCATCGCCGCGCATTGGCGCTACAAGGAGGGCAAGGCGCGCGACTCGGCTTTCGAGCAACACGTCAACTGGCTGCGCGCCATGATGGATTGGAAACAGGACGTGCAGGACGCGCAGGAATTTATGGACGGGATGAAGTCCGACGTGTTCATGGACCGCGTCTACATCTTCACCCCCAAAGGCGACATCATAGACCTGCCCGCCGGCGCGACTCCCCTCGACTTCGCCTACCACGTCCACACCGACATCGGACATCGGTGTCGCGGGGCGCGCGTGAACGGGAAGCTCGTCCCCTTGGATCATGCCCTGAAAACCGGCGACCAGGTCGAGATTCTGACGGCGAAGCGAGGCGGTCCGAGCCGCGACTGGATGAACATCAACCTGGGATTGGTCCGCACCCAGCGGGCGCGCGCCAAGATCCGCGCCTGGTTTAAAAAAGAGGATTACGAACAGAACCTGTCCTCGGGGCGAGGCATGTTGGAACGCGAATTGCATCGGCTGGGCATGGACGCGATCAATCTGGAAGGATTGGGCCGCAGTCTCGGTTTCAAACAACCCGATGAAATGTACGAGGCGCTTGGTTGCGGCGACCTGTCGCTGAGCAAAGTGGTGAAACTGCTCTCCGAAATCCCCGCGGGGGCCGACTTGCTGGAAGCGGCCGCGCCCGCCACCGAGTCGGTTTCGACCGAGGCGATTGACGTGGTCGGTTTGAAGGGCCTGTTGACTTCGATGGCGCGGTGTTGCAATCCCATGCCCGGCGACCAGATCGTGGGCTACATCACGCGCGGACGCGGCGCCACCATCCACCGCCAGGATTGCCCCAATGTGTTGAGCATGACCGACCGCGAGCGGCTGGTGCGCGTCTCATGGGGCAATCACGTGCGGACCTACGGCGTCCCAATCCGCATTCACGCCTTCGACCGCCAGGGCTTGATGGGCGACATTTCGAATTTGCTCAACACCGAGGGAGTCAACATTGTGGATGTGGGCGTGAAAGTGGAACACAATCTCGCCGACCTGCGCCTGATCGTGGAGGTGCGCGACATCACGCAGTTGAGCCGGATTTTGACGAGGATCGAGAATATCCCGAACGTGCTCGAAGCGCAGAGGGTGAAGCCGGGGTGAAAATACCCCGCCTCCTCCCCACCCTCTCCGCCCTCTTCGCCGTCGTCATCTGGGGCGCGACCTTCATCGCCACCAAGATCGCGCTGACCGAGGTTTCGCCCGCGACGATTGTGTGGATTCGCTTCGCGATTGGCGTGGTCATCCTCGGCGCGACCGTTCTCGCGCGCAAGCAGTTTGCCCTACCCTCATGGAGCGACCTGGCGTATCTTGCCATCCTCGGCTTCCTCGGCGTGACCTTCCATCAATGGTTGCAAGCCACCGGCCTGCAAACCGCGCAAGCCACCACCACCGCCTGGATCGTCGCCTCCACGCCGGTGTTCATCGCCATCCTCGGCTGGCTGGTGTTAAAGGAAAAGATGGGCTGGTTGCGCGTCGGCGGCATCGCGCTGGCGGCCTTCGGCGTCCTGCTGATCGTCAGCAAGGGAGATTTCGCCGCGTTGTTCACGGGCCGAGAAGGGACGGTGGGCGATTTCCTGATTCTCGTCAGCGCTATCAACTGGGCGGTCTTCTCGATCCTCTCGCGGCGCGAACTGGCGCGTCACCCCGCGGCGCGCATGATGTTCTACGTCATGTTGACGGGCTGGCTGTTTACCTGCATTTGGATCTTCGGCTTCGGCCCGGGGCTGACCGAACTCCCGCGTCTTTCTATGAATGGGTGGGCCGCGATCCTCATGCTCGGAATCTTCGGGTCGGGCCTGGCCTACATCGCCTGGTATGACGCCCTGCAAGCCCTGCCCGCCTCTCAACTAGGCGCGTTCCTGAACATCGAACCGCTGGTCACCACTGTCCTGGCCGCGCTGATGATCAACGAAGCGATCACCTTCGTCGCGCTCATCGGCGGCGCGATCATCATCTTCGGTGTGTGGCTGGTCAACCGTTAAATCTTTCCCGCCACATAATCCAGCACGTCAATCTTCGTCAGAATCCCAACCGGCTTGCTGTGTTCCACCACGATCAAGGCGTAGCCCGCGGTGAGCGAGGGCATGGCCTCTTCCAGCGACGATTCAGGCGGGAAGACCGCGCCCGCGTTTTGCACGAGCGCGTCAATCGGCTCATCGTGGCTGTGACCGGCGTGCGCTTCGAGCATGTGATTCAACACATCCACTTCCTCGAGCAGGCCCACCAGCGTTCCGTCCGCGCCAACCACGGGCATTTGCGATATCCCATGTTGGTGCATTACCGTCACCACCTTGCGGATCGAATCGCCGAGCGTCGAGGTAAAGAGGGTCTTGTCCGGTTTCGCGAGCAGCAAATCGCCGAGGGTCATCTCGCCGAACTCCATCGAGAGGAAACCGAACTCGCGCATCCACTTGTCGTCATAGAATTTTGAGAGATAGCGCGAACCCGAATCGGGCAGGATAACCACCGCCAGCCGATCGGGCTTGAGTCTGCGGCAATATTTCATCGCGCCTGCCATCGCCGAGCCAGACGAACCGCCCGCGAAGATTCCCTCCTGTCGCACCAACTGTCGCGCCCACAAAAACGACTCGCGGTCCCCCGCGCGCTCGATCCAATCCACCACGCTCAGGTCGGTGGCCGAGGGTAGAAAGTCCTCGCCGATGCCTTCCACTTTGTAGGTCTTCGGGTACGCGCCGTCGGGAATTTTTCCGTTGTTCTGCCAAATCTCGGTCAGGATCGAGCCTTCGATGTCCACGCCCACAATTTTGATATTCGGATTCTTCGACTTGAGGAATCGCCCCACGCCGCTGATCGTCCCCCCGGTGCCCATCCCAATAATGACGTCGGTCACGCGTCCCCCGGTTTGCTCCCATATTTCGGGGCCGGTCGCCATCTCGTGCGTTTTCGGATTGTCGGGGTTGTGATACTGATTGGCGAGAATCGCGTTTGGCGTCTCGCGCACAAAGCGCTTGGCTACCTCGTAATACGAGCGCGGGTCTTCCGGCGCGACCGCCGTCGGCGTGATGACCACCTTCGCGCCGTACGCGCGTAGCAATAATATTTTCTCATTGCTCATTTTGTCCGGCATGACAAAAATGGTCTTGTAGCCCTTCAAGGCCGCGGCAATCGCGAGACCGACGCCCGTATTGCCCGAGGTCGCTTCGACGATCGTCCCGCCGGGGACGAGTTCCCCGCGCTTCTCGGCCCCCTCGATGATGTACGCCCCCACGCGATCCTTCACCGACCCGCCGGGATTCATGAACTCCAGTTTCGCGTACAACGGACAAGGCAGGTCGTGCGCGATGCGTCCGAGACGGACGAGAGGCGTATTTCCAATCGCGCCGAGGATGTTGTTAAAGACGCGCGTATCTTTTGATTCCGGTAAACCTGTCATTCGCTCTCCTTTGGCTGGAGGCACATTTTACCCGGAACTGCGCGTTTTTCAGGGGAAAGTCTGGCGCGATCATGTATTTCGTTTTCGCAAAATGACGCCCACCACCACCATTAGGGCCAGCGCCACCAGCGCGCCGACCGCGCCCGCCACAACGGTAGAAAGAGGCGTCTCCCCGAGGAAAGGCACGGTATAGTCGGGAAGAAGTTGGTAGGGCGCGGCTCGGCCTGAGTCGAGGAATCCCATGTCGGCGGCCACCCGCTCCAACCCGTCGGGAGAAGCGGAAGCGAGCGGCGAGAGAATCACCGCCAGCAAAGTCACCAGGAGGCCGACCACGATCCAGCCGCGCCCGCCTTTTTCCGCGGACGATTTTTGCGAAAGCAAGTCGGGGCGAGTCTGTTCGATGAAGGCCAGCGCGGCCACCGTGACAATCGCCTCGCCGACCCCAATCAAAACATGGACGCCCAACATGGCCGGCAGCACAAGTTGCAATTGCGATGTGCCGCTCAGCCACAATTGCAGGGAGGTCATCAGCGCCGCGGCAATGACGGCCACCCACGCGGCGATCCCCGCGACGGTCAAACGCACGGCTTTGCTCCGGCCGATCACGCTGCGATACAACCCGAAACCAATGACGGCGGTGAGCAGGCCCATGTTGAAAACGTTGGCGCCCATCACGAGCAGGCCGCCGTCCTGGAAGAGAAGTCCCTGCACCGCGATAACGGAGGTCATCACCAAAATCGCCGCCCACGGGCCGAGAACAATGGCCGCCAACGCGCCGCCCAAAAAGTGACCGGACGTTCCGCCTGCGACAGGGAAATTGAGCATTTGCGCGGCGAAGATGAACGCGGCCATCACGCCCATGAGCGGCGCTTGTTTTTCTCCAAGCGATTTGTTGGTTTTGGAGACGGCAATCCCAACGGTTATTACTGTGATCGTCCAAAAGAACAGGGAGATGACCAGGTTGAGAAATCCATCGGGAATATGAAGAGGGGCGGGAGCGTAGTGCATGGTTTTTCCTTTTTGACTTTGGTTGAGAATCCGGGCAAGTTCCAATGAAAGTGATATTGCCCGGCCATAGATTCAACAAACCAGGCGACGATGATTTTCCTCGGTCTAAAAGTTACTACAAAAAGAAGCCTCGCGGTAGGGACATCTTACCCATCGCGAGGCGGACCCTACAAGGAAGGGTCGGATAATCAGGTCACGGCTCCCACTCGAAGCGCAACAACACGCGCAGGAAGGGTTGGCCGTTCGACATCTCGAAACCGACCAGCCAGGTTTGCCAGTCCATGCCGCTGTATTGATCCGTGCCGGGAAAGTGGACGGAGTAATAATTGAGGGAGGCGTACTCCGCCGGCCAGGTCACGTTGTACGTCGCGCCGCCCAACTTGATCTGATTGCAGGCGCGTTGCGCGGAAGGGGTGAATGTTTTTCGCAACGAGGGCAGGGCGATCTGCTGGAACGAACCAACCACCGGAAGTCCGCTCCCCGCGCCGAGACCCCACTCCACTTGATAGGTGGAATCAAACACGTATTTGAAATGCTCGCGGTCGTAGTTGACCACGCGCCCGTCGCGAATGAAGCGCACATCCACGCCGCGGGCGGGAGAGATGAGCGCGGCCATCGCTTCGCCGTTGGCAGAGGCAAGCGCGGAGGCGAAGGAATCCAGCAGGGCGGTCACGCGCGAGTCGGAGCAAAAAGCCGGCGGCAGGATGGCCGTCGCGGTGGGGATGGAGGTCGCGGTGGCGGGATTGATCGGCAGGGGCGTTGAGGTGGAAGGCGCGGACGTGAGCGTGGGAACGATGACGATCACAACCGGGGTCGCGGTCGGTTCGGGCGTGGAAACGGGGAAGGTGCACGCCGTAGGCAGGGCGAGGAGGAGAGTCAACAAAAAGAGGGAAAGCGCGCGGAGGTTCATGACAATCCTTTCAACAAACGATTGGAATCCCAAAGTTCTACTTTGGGAGGTCGGAAGTGGAACTTCCGGATTCCGATCAACGATTCAACGAACAACCGGCGGATGGAGTTCCGCCGGTTGAGGTTGTAGTCCAATTTGTAGGGCGGAATTAATTCCGCCCTCCGGGTTGTCAACCCGCGCCGCGTCACTACGCGGGTTTGGCTTCCGCCTTCATCCTCTCCGCGATCCGCCTTGCCACCAAGCCCAATCCCGCGGCGGGATTGGTAAAGGTGGTCACGATCACTTCCAGAATTTCGGGAGCCATGCGTTGGATGTTGCGAAGTTGGCGGGCGAGGAATGTCTCGTCGGCCTGATCGCCTTTCTTCACTTCCTCTTCCACCTCTTTGACCATGGCCGTCAGGTCTTCTTTCTCCTGGGTGGGGAGATTGGTCTCTTCCACCTTGCGGTAGATTTCCTGGAACACATTGGTGATATTCGTGACGTTGCCAACCACGTTGTTGTTGCCGGCGACGATGTTGCTTCCCGTCACATCGCCGCCAATCACCACGCCGCCCCGGCTGGCAGAGATTTTCTGGTCGCGGCCCACGGCGTCACGACCGGCGCGAATGTTGGTTGTTTTTTTGGTCATGGGTTCCTCCTTGTTTGTAGAGCGGGACGGTATCCCGATTGTTTGGAAGGCGGAATTGAATTCCGCCCTACTTGATTTCTTTCGGCGCGATGACCACGCGAAAGCCCAAGTCATCGTTGAACATCAGCGGGATGGACCAGTTGCAGAATGACGCGCGCGCGAACCACTGGTAACCGATCCATGAGCCGCCGCGCACGATGCGATAGCGGTGATCGTCATCATACCACGAACCGGTCCATTCCCACACGTTTCCGCTCATGTCCCACGCGCCCAATTGGCTGACTCCCTGCGGGAAGGTGCAGACCGCCGTGGTCCCGCCCAGACCCGAGCCGCTGGGGTCGCTATCCCAGGTGTTGGAGGCGGTCTTGTCGAACTCGTTGCCCCACGGATACTCGCGTCCCTTCTCGCCGCGCGCGGCGCGTTCCCACTCCATATCCATCGGCAGACGCACCGTGTAACCCGCAGGGACGGCCACGATGTTTTTCGCCATCCAATTGCAATAGGCTTCCACTTCATACCAGCACACGCCCACCACCGGAAAGATCGGGTTGCCCAACTCGATGTTGTGCCAAAAATAGGGCGCCGTGCGCCGTGCCAGCGGACGATGATCGAGCCAATCGCGCTCCGCCGGGTCAAGCGTGCGCGCGTCGTACTTGCCAGTACGCCAATCCCAGCCGTGGTCGGACCAGAATTCCTGCGCCTGGTATCCGCCCGCCTGCACAAAGCGCGCGAACTGCGCGTTGGTCACCGGATATTTGGCGACCCAATACTTGTACGGAATTTCCGACTTCTGCTTTTTGATTCCATAAATGAACTTGCCCGACGGCGCTTCGACAAAACGATCCAGGTCCGGGGGACGCCAGCCCAACCGGCCGAGCAACAACCCGGTCCGCCGCCTCAGGTCTGGATGAACGGCCGGATTCTGCATGGTGGGCGGCAACGCCTGCACGATCTTTTCCTTCGTCTCGGGCAACACGCCCCCGGGCCAGGTATCCAACACCGCGTCGCCCGCAAGGACGGCCGCTTCGCCCGGCGCGCCGACGCGCGACTCAACCAACCGCTCCGCCACCTCCCCCGCGATGGAGGGAAGTTGTTGGCGAATGCCGAGATAGCCGATGGTGAGCAACGAGACTTCGCGCCAGGCTTGCTCGCCCACATGCTTCAATAACATTTCCGCGATCGGATCGGGGTTGCCCTGTCCATCCAGCGCGATGGCGACGGCGGAGAGATATTCCTCGAAGGTGAGGTGAATGAAACCATATTCGCCCGGTCCGCGTTCGAGCAGGAGCGCGGCGTGGTCGCGCACATCCTGCAAGAACTGGCGCGCCGCCACCGTGGGCGAAACATCGCCGCGCAGGGCGAAGAGTTCCTCCAATTTGCGATGGAGGTCTTCGCGCTGGACCAGCCCCACGCCGGGATTGGTTTCGTGCATCCACAAGGCCAGCGGCGCGAGGATGCGCAGGGTTTGAATTTCGTCGGGGTCGCGGCCAGGCGCGCGTCCACTGAGGGAACGGGCGCGGTTCCACGTGGAGAGCAGGGTGGTGACGTATTGATCGTAGAGTTGGACGCGGCGCTCGGGCAGGGTTACGCCCTGGCGTTTCATCAGCGCGAGGATGGTGAGGAGCAGAGGCGTGGCGGCGAGCCGGCGTACGCCAGAGTTTTGGTAGATGGCGTCGAGTAGTTCGCGGCGATCCTGTTCCGCGTCGCCGCGCGCCACGTTCGTGTCGCCTTGGGCCTGTTGTTCAAGGGCCGAAGTCCAACGCGCCACGAATTCCTCGATCTCCACATCGTCGAAATCCACCAGGGTGCATTCCACCAGCCCCTCCGCGCAGGGACGCACGGCGCGATACCCAACGACGCGGCTGGTGAGGACGAATTTGTTTCCCTGGCGGTGGTGAAAGGTGAAGAAGTCGGTGACGCGCTCGACAACGGTATTGCGCAGGTTGAGGTCGCGCACTTCGTCGAGACCGTCGAGCAAAATGAGGGCGCGTCCGACCGCGAGGGCCTCGCGGAGCATGGCTCCGATGGGCAGGCTGGCCCCTATTTCGGCAAAATAGTCCGCGATGAAATCATCGAGGCGGGTGTCCGCTGTTTGCAGAGCATTGGCGTAGGAGGAGATGGGAAGCAGGATCGGCAGTCGGTCGCCGAGACCGAGGCTTTCTCCCTCGCCGCGCGCCATGCGAATGGCAAGATATTTGAGGAAGGTAGTTTTTCCCGCGCCGGGGTCGCCGAGAACGATGACGCCGGAATGGTCGGCCAGAATGTCGAGCAGGGATTTCGGGTCGCTCAGACGGATGGGTTGATCCTGCTCGTCGGTCATTTCGCGGCCGGCGAGCTGGGTCTCGCGTCGCCACGTCTCACCTTCGGGGAGTTCGAGCCGCGCCCGCAAAGGGACGTATACATTGAGCAAGGACAGCCTCACCGGAATCCGGTCTGAAACTCCCATGCCCTTGAGGCTGAGGTAGTAATGACGGTCCACCAAAAAATCGAGGTAGGCCTTTGTGGCGGAGGTCAGGTCGGGGGCTGGCAGACCCGGTTGGAGGTCCTGCCAGAGGCGGTCGGCGAGGATCACAGTTTGGGCGTGGATGATGGTACTGTCGTTCACGTCGCCTTGAATCGCCATACCATGCTCGCTGACTTGGACGGTTTGGTCGCGTCCCACGGCGTCGCGTCCGGCCTGCATTTTTTGGATCTGCGCCTGAAGTTCGCCAATCTTGCGATTGACGATCTCTTCCCCCAAATCCGGACGAAGTTTGTCCAAACTGGCGATCTTGTCTTTGAGTTCTTCGATCTTTTCGCGGCGTTTTGGCATGGCGGTTCCCTATGAATCCTCGCCGCGAGTATACCGATTTTCTTTAACATTCCACCTTGCGTTCTTGAAAGGCGTACCAAAGCGCCAGTTGTGCAATAGGAAACATTGACGGAAAAAACCTTTGCGGTATAATACCGCCCGCTAACGGTTTTGGCCCCGTAGCTCAATGGCAGAGCAGTTGACTCTTAATCAATTGGTTGAGGGTTCAAATCCCCCCGGGGTCACCAGCGAGAGCCTGACAGAGGTCGGGCTCTTTTGATTCGAAGGCGCGACGGTTCCAACTCTTGTCTATGCGGGCGGCTTCTCCTCTCCGGTTATAATCGCCTCAACCAAGAAGAGCGTTATGCCAGAATTCTTCCGCGTCAAGTCGAAGCGATTGCCATTGCGCGAGTCGGCCCCGGCGCTGGGAGGAAACCAGCAAAATCCAAACACAGGGATTTTTGGTAGTCACCCTGTTGGGTGTGGTTGAAATAAGGTATAGATAGGCAAACT
>CAZVAX010000118.1:0-10819 GCA_964625215.1 uncultured Anaerolineaceae bacterium
TTACCAGCAAGTTCCATTTTTGTTAAGGCGCCTTGAACTCTAAACTCAAGTAATACCACCCTCAAAGTAAACTTTCCACCTTTATCCTCGGTTGAAAAAACTGTTCGCTTGTGTCCATCCCTGTCCGTGCGGCTACTACGGCGACGCGCTCAAGCCTTGCACCTGCGCGCCGATGGTAGTGACCAAATACCAGAAGCGCATCTCCGGCCCCTTGCTCGACCGCATTGACATTCACATCGAAGTCCCGCGCGTGGACTATCAAAAGTTGAGCAGTGACCGGCTGGGCGAATCGTCGGCGGAGTTTCGGCTGAGGGTGGAGAAGGCGCGCCAGGTCCAGCGTGAACGATTTACAGAGTCATCCTCTGTCGCCTGCAACGCGGACATGCGCATCGCGGAAGTGCGAAAGTTTTGTAAACTGGATGAGACCAGCGAGTCGCTCATCGCTCGGCTATGAACCAGATGAATCTCTCCGCGCGGGCGTATCACCGAATCCTAAAACTGGCACGCACAATCGCCGACCTAGCGGGAAGCGAGTCTAGCCATCAGGCGCATTTGGCGGAGGCGTTGCAGTATCGGCCGAAGTTGATGATATGACAAACATCTGCAACGCGAATGACATTCGTTTCGAAGGTTAGTAGACTCTTATTTGGTTTCAGTTTCTTCTAAACAAAACCTAACGAAATCTCAGTACTGGTTTGTAAACTTCGTGGCTATAGTTGGGGCGGAAAACACAATCATGTACATCCATTGCCTCGGCGTCAATCACACCACTGCGCCCATCCAGCTGCGCGAGCGACTTGCTTTTTCTGAGGATCAGATCCGCTCTTCATTATCTCATCTTGCAAGTGGGCATCTCTCCAGCAACGTCGCGGAGATGGTCATCCTTTCCACCTGTAATCGTACCGAAATTTATGCGGTCTCCAATGAGGAAATCTTTTCCGAGTTGGAGGTTTTTTTGTCTGAAACGTGCGGCGTAACGCGTCAGGATTTTTCCCAGCATCTCCATCGTCACAAGGACTTGAATGTCGCCCGCCATCTCTTCGACGTAGCGGCGGGACTCGACTCGCTCGTCATCGGCGAGCCGCAAATTTTAGGGCAGGTCGTTCGAGCGCTGGAACTTTCACGCGGACAAAACATGGCGGGACCCGTGTTGAATCGTTTATTTCAATCCGCGATCCATGCAGGGAAACGCGCCCGCACCGAGACAGGCATCAGCCGTAACCCCGCCTCAGTCTCGTCGCTTGCCGCATCGCTGGCCGAACGAGTCGTTCATCCCATCGCCGAAGCGCAGGTTGTCATCTTGGGCGCGGGCGAAATGGCGGAGTTGGCAGTCGAAGCCCTGCGAAAACGCGGCGCGAATCGCGTCCTGGTCGTCAACCGCACATTGGAACGGGCCCATGCCATAGCAGACCGTTGGAGCGCGGAAATCACCACCTTTGAAAATCTCGAATCCGCCCTGCTTTCCGCCGATATTCTGATTTCGTCCACGGGCGCTACGCATTTGATCCTGACCGAAAAAATGGTCAACGACGCGATGACCGCGCGCCAACAGCGTCCGCTCGTGTTGATTGACATCGCCATGCCGCGTGACATTGACCCCGCCGCGGCGCACATCCCACACGTCAAACTCTTCGACATTGACAACCTGAACGAAAAACTTGAAGGCGCGCTTGCCGAACGCATGGCAGAAGCGCCGCAGGTCAAATCCATCCTCGAAGAGGAAATATCAGAATTTGCAGAGTTCATGAAATCGTTGGAGATGATTCCCATCATCGCCGATATCCGCCAGCGGGCTGAAAACATCCGACAGGACATGCTCGATAAAACTTTGCGCCGTCTGCCCGACCTGACCGAAGCCGAACGCGCCCGCATCGAAGCCATGACCCAGGCGCTGGTCAAGCAAATTTTGCACGCGCCCACCCACCGTCTGCGCGCCGAAGCGTCCTGTCCGCACGCGCCCGAATATGCCGCCGTCGCCCGCACCTTGTTTGGTTTGAAACACGAAGGCTTGTGCAATTTCTCTGGTCAAGCCTGCCCCATCTCCGCCGCCGACTAGCAGACTACCCGACTATCCGACTATGAGACTAACTTTCGCCACTCGTCCCTCCGCACTCGCCCGCTGGCAAACCAATTGGGTGATTAATGAATTGAAAAACATTCATCCCGATTTGGAATGCGAAGAAAAAATCATCACCACGCAGGGCGACAAAATCCTCGACAAGCCCCTCCCAGAAATTGGCGGCAAGGGACTCTTCACACAGGAACTCGAATCCGAATTGCTTTCTGGCTCGGTACATTGCGCCGTCCATTCGCTCAAAGATTTGCCCGTTGAGAATCCAGCTGGATTGACCATCGGATGTATCCCCGCCCGCGCGGAAGTGCGGGATGCGCTGATCTCATGCGACGGCTACACCCTTGCGACTCTTCCAATAAACGCCTCTGTCGGGACCTCGAGCCTGCGTCGCGCCGCCCAGATTCTCTCCCTCCGCCCAGACCTTCGCGCCCAATCCCTGCGCGGCAACGTGGACACGCGCGTCCGCAAAGCGCTGGACGGTCAATACGACGCGATCATTCTTGCGGGCGCGGGACTCACCCGCCTGGGCTTAGCTCATCACGTGACCGAATGGCTTTCCCTCGATGTCATGCTTCCCGCGCCAGGACAGGGCGCGCTTGCCATCCAATGCCGCGCCGACGACACAACTACTCTCGAACTGCTCTCCGCACTCGAAGACGTGTCCACCCGCAAAGCGGTCACCGCCGAGCGCGCTTTCCTGCAGGGGTTGGGAGGAGGGTGTGCGGTGCCTGTGGCGGCATATGCAGTAATCAGTGATCAGTTATCAGTGATCAGTTTGACGGGGTTGGTAATTTCGGAAGATGGGAAGAAGGTTGTCAAAATTACAGGTCAGGGCGCAGATGCGTTGCGACTTGGTTATGAACTCGCGCAAAAAGCCATCGCGCAAGGCGCGAGTGAAATCTTAAAACTGATCACTGTCCACTGATAACTGATTACTATGAAAGTTCTTATCACCCGTCCCCGCGCCCAGGCCGATGACTTCGCAGAAAAACTGCGCGACGCAGGCTTCGAGCCGATCTTTTTCCCCGTCATCGAGATTCGACCCATTGAAAATAACGCCGCGCTCGAACAAGCGCTGAAGAAATTAGATTGCTACGATTGGGTGGTGTTCACGTCGGTCAATGCGGTGGAGGTGTTGCCCCCCTCGTCCCTGCGGGACACTCCCCCCATTTTCGGAGAAAATGGGGGGAGACGGAGGGGGGTTCGCGTCGCCGCCATCGGACCCAAAACCGCCGAGGCTCTCCGCAAGCGCGGCATCAAACCCGATTTCGTCCCCGATGAATACGTCAGCGAAGCGATCATGTCGGGATTGGGCGATGTAAAAAATAAATGGATACTGCTCCCCCGCGCCGAGATCGCTCGAAAAGAATTACCTGAAGCGATTCGCAAGGCAGGCGGCATTGCGCATGAAATTGTTGTTTACCGCACCCTGCCTGCCGAAGCGGACGCGGACGGATTGAACGCGTTGAAATCGGGCGTGGATGTTGTCACTATTACCAGCGCTTCGACCATTGAAAATTTTATTGCCATCGCAAAGCAAAATGGACTCGACCCGCTGAACCTGCCAAACAATCCATTGTTTGCCTGCATCGGTCCCATTACAGAGCAAGCCGCGAAAGATGAAGGCTTGGTCAATATCGTTGTCGCGAAGGAATACACAACAGATGGATTGCTCGAAGTAATTCGCAATCTGGAGGTTTTATGACTCTACTTGAACTCGAAAAACAAAAACTGATCACTGATCACCGATCACTGATTGCTCGCCCCCGCCGCCTCCGCGCCACTCCCGCCCTGCGCGCGATGGCGCGCGAGACCGAACTCAACGCGCGCGACTTCATCTATCCGCTGTTTGTGCGGCATGGGATGGGGCGGACGGAGATTCGCTCGATGCCAGGCGTGTACCAACTTTCGGTGGAGGAGTCGGTTCGTGAAGCGGAAGCCGCCGCGAGGTCGGGTGTGAGCGCTGTCATCCTGTTTGGGATTCCCAAAGAAAAGGACCCGATCGGGCTGGAAAACTTCGCGGAAGATGGAATTGTCCAGCAGGCAATTCGCGCCATCAAAAAAGAAATCCCCGAAATGGTGGTGGTGACGGATGTGTGCCTGTGCGAATACACCGATCACGGGCATTGCGGCATTTTGAACACGGGCGAACATTTTCAAATGGGCTTGCCCGAAGGCTACGTGCTGAACGACCCGACGCTGGATGTGCTGGCGAAGGTGGCGATCTCGCATGCCGAATGCGGCGCGGACATTGTTGCGCCAAGCGGCATGATGGACGGAATGGTCGCGGCGATTCGTGGAGGCCTGGATGTTGCGGGTTATGAAAACCTGCCTATCTTATCTTACGCGGTGAAATACGCGTCATCGTTTTATGGTCCGTTCCGCGATGCGGCAGAAGGCGCGCCGAAATTTGGCGATAGAAAATCTCACCAGATGGATCCTGCCAATGTGCGCGAGGCCTTGCGCGAGGCCGCGTTGGATGTGGAGGAAGGCGCGGATATGTTGATGGTAAAGCCTGCGCTGGCGTATCTCGATGTCATTCGCGTCGTGAAGGATGCCTTCCCCGAATTGCCGATGGCGGCGTACAACGTCAGCGGTGAGTATTCGATGATAAAAGCTGCCGCGCAAAACGGCTGGGTGGACGAAGCGAAGGTCACGCTCGAAACGCTCACGTCCATCAAGCGCGCGGGCGCGGATGTCATCATCACCTATCATGCCGTGGATGCGGCGAGATGGATTAAATAAAGTCGAAAGTCAAAGGTCGAAAGTTGGTTGACCTTTGACTTTCGACCTTTGACAAAAGGAAATCAAACATGACTTTAGAAAATCTCGCCCCCCGCGCCGCCGCCGAGCGGCAATATCAAAACGAACGCATGATTCACGTGAACTTTGATCAGGCTCCCTTTACCATTGCCTGGGAAGTGACGCGCGCTTGCGCGTATGCTTGCGTGCATTGCCGCGCCGACGCGCAACACCAGCGTGATCCGCGTGAATTGACTACAGATGAGGCCAAGGCATTGATTGAACGCCTCGCGGCATTTGGCAACAATCCCATTTTGATCTTCACAGGCGGCGACCCGCTCATGCGCTCCGATGTGTTTGAACTGATCGCCTACGCCAACGAGCGCGGATTGCGCTGTTCGCTCACGCCCACCGCGACGGCATTGCCGACGAAAGAACGATTGGAAAAAGCGCGCGACGCGGGAATCAAACGTGTGGCATTATCGCTTGACGCTCCGCGTTCTGAAATCCATGATGAGTTCCGCAAGGTCAAGGGCTCGTGGCAGCGCACGATGGACACGCTCCATCGCGCCCACGATGTCGGCTTGAGCGTGCAGGTCAACACGACAGTAGCCAAACACAACGTGGATATTCTGCACGAGATGGTTCCGTTCATTCAGGAAGTTGGCGCGGTGCAGTGGTCTGTCTTCTTCCTTGTGCCAACGGGACGCGCCATGCGCGAACAAATGATTTCCGCCGAACAGCACGAAAAAGTTTTCAACTGGCTCTATGATCTTTCGCAGAATGCGCCTTTCGACATCAAATCCACCGCCGCGCCGATGTACCGCCGCGTGGCAATCGAACGCAAACGCGCCGAGAATACGGGCAAGCCCGTCACGTTCCAAAGTGCGGGCTTCCAGTACGCGGATGGACTCAATCGTCCAACTAAAGGCGTGAACGACGGTAATGGTTTTCTTTTTATCTCGCACATCGGCGAAATTCAGCCGAGCGGATTCCTTCCCGTCACTGCGGGCATGGTGCGTGAAAACGATGTTGTGGATGTCTATCGCAGCTCACAGATCTTCAAAGACCTGCGCGACCCGTCCAAATACAAGGGCGTATGCGGAACCTGCACGTACAACGATGTCTGCGGCGGTCAACGCGGACGCGCGTATGGCGTCACTGGCGATTATCTTGAAAGTGATCCTGCGTGTGTTTTAGTGAGTGGTAATCAGTTATCAGTCACCAGTAATCAGTAATCAGAAACTCTGACCATGCAACCATCCACACTCTCGAACACACTGATAACTGATCGCTCATCACTGATCACCGCGCCTTTCCTCCGCGCCTGCCACCGCCTCCCCACCGATGCCACCCCCGTCTGGTTCATGCGCCAGGCGGGACGTTACATGGCAGAGTATCGCGCCATCCGTGAGAAACATTCCCTGCTGGAGATTTGTTATCAACCCGAACTCGCCGCCGAAGTGACGCTTCAACCTGTCCGCGCACTTGGAGTGGACGCGGCGATTCTTTTTGCCGATATCCTCCTGCCTGCCATTCCGCTCGGCGTTGGCTTGGAATTTGCCAAAGGCGAAGGTCCCGTTCTCCAGAATCCCGTCCGCACGATGGAGGACGTGAAGAAACTGCGCCCCGTGGATCCCGACTCCGATTTGGGATACGTGATGGACGCCATTCGCCTCTTGCGCGGACCTCTGGGCGGCGTGCCCCTCATCGGCTTTTGCGGCGCGCCGTTCACGGTCGCTTCGTACATCATCGAAGGCGGATCGTCGCGCGAATTCCTCAAGACCAAGACGATGATGTACTCCGATCCGCAGACATGGCACGCGCTGATGGAAAAACTGTCCATCGTGCTGAGCGACTATCTCGTGGCGCAAATCCACGCGGGCGTGCAAGCCGTGCAAGTCTTCGACTCGTGGGTCGGCGCGTTGAGTCCAGCAGATTATGAAGAATTTGTCCTGCCCTACTCGCAAAAGATTTTGCAGGACGCGAAAAAAGAAAACGTCCCTGTGATTCACTTTGGGACGAACACGACGACCCTCCTCCCGCTGATGAAACGCGCAGGCGGAGATGTGATCGGACTCGACTGGCGCATCCCGCTCGACGACGGCTGGTCACTGCTCGGAGACGACGTCGCCGTTCAAGGGAATCTTGACCCCGCCCTGCTCTTCGCACCTCTTCCTGAGATCAAAAAGCGTGTGCATAGTATTTTGAAACGCGCGAATGGAAAGCCTGGTCACATCTTCAACCTCGGTCACGGCATCCTCCAGCACACTCCCATTGATAACGTCAAAGCCGTGGTGGATATGGTTCACGAGTATTCCCCTCTCCCCGCGGGAGAGGGGCCAGGGGTGAGGGCGTGACTATGGAAATCAATACACTTGGACTCGTTGCCGCAGTCACCGCCTTCCTCTCCATCTGGTTCGGACATGTTGCCGTCCGCAAAATCGAATTCGTCTCCCCGACCATTTGGCTGCCGACAGTCATCTTCGCCGTCCTCGGACTACTCACTGAGTACTGGTCACTGATCACTGATCACTGGTCACTGAAAACTGTATTGGGCATCCTCGGCATCACCCTCCTCTGGGACGCATTCGAAATCTACCGCCAGCAAAACCGCGTCAAGCACGGACACGCCCCCGCCAACCCCAACAACCCGCGCCACGCGAAAATCCTCGCGGAATATCCCTCCGCCACAACAAAAGACCCGTTGAAACGTGAACCAAGTAAGACGTAAACAGGTACACAGGTAAACACGTAGACAGGCGAACAACGGAACACGAACCACTGATAACTGATAACTGATCACTATGAATTTCTTCGGCATCCTCATCGGACTCCTCACCTTCCTCATCATCGGACTCGGCTTCCCGCTCGTCATTCGCGGCGAAAGAATCTTCGGCTATCTCTGCTGGCCTTACATGATGGGACTCGGCTTCCTCATCATCCTCGCTTCCCTCTTCCTCCAAAACGACTGGCTCTCGGTCATCGTCGGCGTCGTCGGCGCGACCTTTGTTTGGGGAAGTACCGAATTGAAAGAGCAGGCCGTCCGCGCAGAGTTGGGCTGGTTCCCATTCAATCCAAATAAAATCAAACTTCCATTTGAATCCGTTATCAAGAAATGGAAAGCGCCTCATCTGTAGATCAGAGACTAGAGGACTAGAGACTAGAAGACTATGAGACTAATCATCATCGGCGGCGGCATCGCTGGATTATCGGCGGCCTATTACGCAACACGCAACATTGCGAAGCATCCCCGTGGGACGCAATACTCTGAAATCACCCTCCTCGAATCCGACTCGCGCTGGGGCGGCAAGATCGCCACCGACCGCGTTCCCTTCGATGACGGTCAATTCATCATCGAAGGCGGCCCCGATACCTTCCTCGCCACCAAACCCTGGGGCGTTGCGCTGTGCAAGGAACTCGGTCTCGGCGGGCGATTACACGGAACCAATCCGCACAAGAAAAACACCTACGTCCTCAACCAAGACCGCCTGCTTCCCCTGCCCGACGGCCTCGCCATGATGATTCCCTCGGACATTCCATCCATCCTGCGCTCGCGCCTGCTCTCGTGGACTGGCAAAGCGCGCATGGGCTTCGACTTCCTCCTCCCGCCGCATCGTCTCAACGGCGACGAATCCCTCGGCGCGTTCGTCTCCCGCCGCCTCGGGCGCGAAGCCTACGAGAATCTCATCGAGCCGCTCATGTCTGGCATCTACGCGGGCGACGGCGACCAGCTCAGCCTCGCATCCACCTTTCCATATCTACGCGATCTTGAAATCAAATATGGAAGTCTCGCGCGCGGCGCGCTTCAAATGCGAAAACAATCCAACGGCAAAGCGGTGCAAGGCTCGCGCTCCGCGTTTCTCACACCGACAACGGGTCTCGCCGAAATTGTAGAAGCGCTGGTCGAAAGTCTAAAGTCGAAAGTCAATCTGCGACTCAACGCCCGCGCCGCATCCATCACTCACCAGACACCTGAAACCTGGCACGTGACACTTGACACTGGCGAGACTCTCACCTCCGACGCGCTCATCCTCGCCACCCCTGCCTTCGTCTCCGCCCAACTCCTCGCTTCATTCGACCCCGAGCTGGCTTCTGCCCTCGGAAGCATTCCCTACGCCTCGACCGCCACCGTCTCCCTCGCCTACCGCCTGAGTGACATTCCCCGCGAACTGGACGGCTACGGCTACGTCATCCCGCGCCGCGAGGGACGCAAAGCCTTCGCCTGCACGTGGACCTCCACCAAGTTCCCGCACCGCGCACCCGAAGGGTATGCGCTGATTCGCGTGTTCGTCGGCAGGGTAGGACAAGACATCCCCTGGAATGAAAATGATTTGTTGGAGTTGTCCAAAGAAGAATTGAAATTGACGTTGAGTATTACCGCCGAACCGCTTCTCTCCCGCGTGTTTATGTGGGAAAACGCCATGCCGCAGTACAACCTTGGTCATCCTGAAATCCTAAAGCGTATTGACGCGGCGTTGGAGAATCATCCTGGCCTGGCGTTGGCAGGTAATGGCTATCGCGGCATCGGAATCCCCGATTGCATTCATTCAGGTGAACTGGCAGTAGAACGTGTTCTCAAGTCTGAAAGTGCAAACGTTGAAACGTTCATACCTGCCAGCCTGTAAACTTTTTTCGGAGTCAAACATGAACATTGATAAATCAATCGCGCTGTTTCAAGAAGCGCAAACCCTCTTCCCTGGCGGGGTGAACTCGCCCGTGCGCGCCTTCCGCGCGGTGGGCGGACAGCCGCTCTTCATCTCGCGCGGTGACGGCCCATATCTCTTCGATGTGGACGGCAACCGCTACATTGATTATGTCCTTTCATGGGGACCGCTCATCACGGGACATGCCCACCCGAAAGTTGTCGAAGCCATCCAGCAGGCGGCAGTCAAAGGGACATCATACGGCGCGCCGAGTCCGCTGGAGATTGATCTCGCCAAAAGCATCATGGACTTCATGCCAAATATCGAGATGATCCGCTTTGTCAACTCAGGGACGGAAGCGACCATGTCCGCGCTTCGACTTGCCCGCGCCTATACCAAGCGCGAGAAGATCATCAAGTTCGACGGTTGCTATCACGGCCACGCGGACATGCTGCTGGTGCAGGCGGGTTCGGGCGTGGCGACTCTCGGTTTGCCTGATTCGCCTGGCGTGCCAAGCGCGGTCGCTTCGGATACGCTGGTTGCAAATTTCAACGACCTTGAATCTGTTGAAGCCCTATTCAAGAAATTTCCTGAACAGATTGCAGGAATTATTGTTGAACCTGTGGCGGGGAATATGGGCGTTGTTCCTCCTCAACCTGGATTTCTGGAAGGCTTGCGAAAACTGACCAGCGAATATGGCGCGGTCTTGATCTTCGATGAAGTGATGACGGGTTTCCGCGTCCACAAAGGCGGCGCGCAGACTCTCTACAATATCAAGCCCGATCTCACGACATTGGGCAAGGTCATCGGCGGCGGATTGCCCGTCGGCGCGTATGGCGGGAGGAAGGAGATCATGCAGATGGTCGCGCCTCTTGGCCCCATGTATCAGGCAGGGACGCTTTCGGGCAATCCGCTGGCGATGAGCGCGGGGATCGCGGCATTGAGTCTGATTCGGGGAGAAGAAGTTTGGAGGAAACTGGAGCAGGCCGCGGGTCGGTTGGAAGCGGGAATCGGGGAGGCGGCGAAACGCGCGGGAGTCCCCATCCAGCAAACGCGAGTCGGCACGATGTTCACGTCGTTCTTTAGCGAGACCAGGCCTGTTGGGTGGAACACGGTCAAGGTTGCAGATAAAGTCCAGTTTGGGAAGTTCTTCCAGAAGATGTTGGAGAATGGCGTCTATCTCGCGCCTTCGCAGTTCGAGGCGGGATTTATTTCGATCATGCACACGGAAGCGATCGTCGAAAAAACTCTTGATGCAGTTACGGAGGCTTTCCGCACATGGTAACGGATGAGAAGATTTACAACGCCGCGCTGATGCGCTACCGCTTTGGAAATGTATTGATCTGGCTGGGCGTGC
>CAZVAX010000119.1:0-10437 GCA_964625215.1 uncultured Anaerolineaceae bacterium
TCGAGGATGCGCTTGCGGATGCGGAAGTTTTCGGGGGTCACTTCGAGCAGTTCATCGTCGGCGAGGTATTCGACGGCCTCATCCAGCGACATCGAACGCGGGGGCGTGAGTCGGATTTCCATGTCGCCGCGCGAGGAACGCGTGTTGGTGAGGTGCTTCTTTTTGCAGACGTTGATCGGCAGGTCGGAGCCGCGCGCATTCTCACCGATGACCATGCCCTCGTACACGTCCACGCCGGGACCGACGAAGAGTGTGCCGCGTTGCTCGGCGTTTTCGAGCGCGTAGGCGGTGGTTGTCCCCGCTTCCATCGCGACGATGGAGCCGGTGTTGCGCGTGTTCATCGCGCCGGCCATCTCGTCGTAGCCGTGGAAGATGGTGTGCATCACGCCGTTGCCGCGCGTGGAGGTGAGGAACTGGTAGCGGAATCCGAGCAGGCCGCGCGTGGGGGCGATGAAGACCATGCGCGTCGTGCCTTGACCTGAGTCGTGCATCTCCATCATCTTGCCGCGCCGGCTGCCGAGCATTTCCACCACCACACCCACAGTATCGTTGCTGGTCTCCACGTGAACTTCCTCGTACGGTTCGAGCATGGCGCCATCGTCGGCCTTGTGATAAATGACCTCGGGACGCGATACTTGGAACTCGTAGCCTTCGCGGCGCATGGTCTCGATCAAGATGCCGAGGTGCAACTCGCCGCGCCCGCTAACGAGGAAGTTCTCGGCGGACTCGGTCTCTTCGACGCGCAGCGCGACGTTGGTGCGGAGTTCATCGAAGAGACGCTCGCGCAGTTTGCGCGAGGTGCTCCACTTGCCTTCGCGCCCGGTGAAGGGCGAGGTGTTCACGCCAAACGTCATGCGGACGGTGGGCTCCTCCACTTTGATGGTGGGAAGCGCGACCGGGTTGGCGGGGTCGGCCAGAGTCTCGCCAATGGCGATGCCTTCGAGACCGGCAAGCGAAACGATGTCGCCGGCGCCGACCTCGTCCACTTCGATTTTTTTCAGGCCCTGGAAGGTGTAGAGATAGCGCGCCGTCTCGGGCAGGATGGAACCGTCCGTTTGGATGCGCGCCAGTTTCTGTCCGGCCTTGATGCGCCCGGCGGTGACGCGTCCCACCGCGGTGACGCCGCGATAGTCGTCGTAGCCGAGGGCCGTGACGAGGAGTTGGAGCGGGGCGTCGGGATCCACTTGAGGGGCCGGGATGTGGCGGAGGATCGCGTCGAACAGCGGACTCAGATCGGGGCCGAGGTCCGGCGAGAGTCCCGCGCGCTGCGTGGTGGCGACGGCGTAGATGACGGGGAAGTCGGCCTGACGTTCGTCCGCGCCCAGTTCGATGAAGAGGTCAAAGGTATCGTTCAAAACGCGCGAAGGTTCGGCGTCCTTGCGATCCACTTTGTTGATGACGACGATGGCCTTGTGTCCCATGGCCAGGGCTTTCTTGAGGACAAAGCGGGTCTGCGGCATGGGGCCTTCGGCCGCGTCCACGAGGAGGAGAACGCCGTCCACCATGTTCATCACGCGCTCGACCTCGCCGCCAAAGTCGGCGTGACCGGGCGTATCCACGATGTTGATCTTGACTTCCTCGCCGGTGACGGGATCGGGCATGTGGATGGCGGTGTTCTTGGCGAGGATGGTGATGCCGCGCTCGCGTTCGAGGTCGTTGGAATCCATGACTCGTTCCGCGACTTGCTGGTTGTCGCGGAACGTGTGGCTTTGGCGCAGGAGGCCGTCCACGAGGGTGGTCTTGCCGTGATCCACGTGGGCGATGATGGCGATGTTGCGGAGGTCGGTTCGTTCGATAAGCATAGTCTGATAGTCTTCTTGTCTGATAGTCTAATAGTCGGATAGTTGATAGTCGGGAGTCAGGCGCAGAGGACAACCTGACATTTGAAACGTGAAACCTGACACCCAATAACACACAAAAACCCCCGACGGGGAGGCCGAGGGTTTCGTTTTAGAAGTCTTTCGGCGTGCGGGCGGTATTGTATCAGAGGCGGGAGGATTGGGGAAGGGGAAAGCGCTTGTTCGCGTTAAATTGCGTAAGGAAAACGAATTCCATCGAGTTTGTGATTGAAGTCCTTTGTGTTACGAGTGACCAATACCGCGTCTCGAGTTTTTGCCGTTGCCCAAATGATGGCGTCTGGCAAGCGCATTCGATGAGTACGCCGCAACTGAACAGCGGTTTCTGCGATGGATAACTCCAGCGGGATGATCTCAAAATGCGTTTCCAAGTAATCTCGTAATTCCGTGTCGTCGCCTCACCCGGTCATAGCGGGCATACTCGGCGTCGGCTTCTACAACGCCATTGAGCGAGTCGATCACAATATTCGTGTCGAAAACTGCGATCATTGCTTATCCCACTCGGCGCGCAAATCCTGTTGATACTTCACAGAATCAATCTTGCGATTTTTCCACGAGCCGAAGGCGGGGTGTTTTTTCAGGGAACGCGATTTGACCAGCGGGGACGGAGCAACCCGTTGCTGGAGGAAGGAAATAAAATCCAACACTTCGCCCTGTTTCTCAGGTGGAAGCGTTTTCAATTGTTTTTCGATTTGTTCTGCAAGAGTCATATGAACCTCTAGCGCCGATTATAAGCCTGTATTTTTGTTTTTATAAAGGCGATACCGCAGTCTCTACAACAAATTTTCCTGCTTCCCCGTTGACTTCTTCACCTTCTCCGCCTGCTTGATAGTTTGACCGTCCAAAATATGTTCGCGCAGAATCGGCAGGTTGTCGCCGTAGAAAAGAGTGTTTTGGGTGATTGGTTTGGGCATGGGGCGATTATACGTCAATCGTCTTCCCCGGCGCGCTCAAATTCGCAATCCGCGCCAGGAGGAGAGGGATGATGTTTCTGTAATCCTCCGGTTCCTCGGTCGCATCCAGGCGGAGCAGGCGGTCGGCGGGGAGGGCGGCGAGCCACTCCTCGAGGAAGCGCGCCAGCAGGGACGCGTCGGCGGCGGAGGCGATGTTGATGCGGTCGCGCGCCGCCAGGCGGGCGCGGACGGCCTCGTCGCTGGCGCGCAGGTGGACGACCAGATCAGGAGGCGGCAGGAGCGCGCGGGTGTGAGCGTAGAAACGATGGAGAAGATCGAACTCCGGTTCGGCGAGCCAGCCCCGGGCGTGGAAAAGACGCGTGAAGCCGTGGAAGTCGAGATCGAGTCCGCCGTCGGTCAGCGCGGGACGCGGGTCGCGCCGCAGGTGGCGTTCCTGTTCGGCGCGATAGAGCAGGTAGTCGAGTTGGTTGGCGAGGGCGTAGCGCGGGTCGCGTTTGAAAAGCGCCTGGAAGGGACGCTCGGCGTGACTTTCCAAACCGAGAGCGAAATTGCCCTTTGCGTGCAGGGCGCGCGCCAGGCTGGTCTTGCCCGCGCCGCTCGCGCCGACGATGGAAATGAGGCTGGACATTTAAGCCAATTGTAAGTTGAAATTTAGCGGAAATCGCGCCATAATAGTTCAAACAGCGCGCCCGTAGACTCGCCGGCGCCGCTGGAAAGACCAATCTCAAAATCGGTCTTCGTGCGACTCTTTGCGAGTCGGTGCAGGTAAATGCCGGCGAGCGTCGGGCCGACGCGGACAACTGAATACCTCGGTTGTCGCCCCGTGGCCGTTCGGTCACGGGGCTTGGTTTATAATGGGAGGGAACGAATTCAACCCCTCGAAAGACAGGTGTGCAGTGACCTCCTCCCCCTCGCTCAAACAGGAAAACGCCGCGCTCAAAGAACGCGTCGCCGCGCTGGAAATCGAACTCGCGGACCTAAAGTCTGTGCTGGATACCGCCATCCATCATGCCGCCGCGTTGGAGAATGAATTCATCGGCGTGCTGGATACGCTTTCGAGCGTTTCGAAGGATATTGAGGGCGGGGAGTTCAAAACCGCCTCTCTCGACCACCTCATTGACCGCGCCGATCGCTTCGGACAAATTGGGCGGGTCTTTTTGAATGTGGGGCACGAAGTGAACGCCCGCGAAAAACGCCTGCGCATGTTGAAGGAGGTCATTCCCGCGGGCGTGGCCCTCACCGTGGAGCGCGACTTCAACCGCCTGCTCGAAACGATCGTGGTCGAAGCCCAGCAACTCTTCAACACCGACGGCGGCTCGCTGTATATTTTTCGGACGAACGAATTGGAATTTCTCCTGGCCCGCAACGACGCGCTCGGCATTGCCTTTGGCGGGACGACCGGCGTACCGGCCCAACTGCCGCCCCTGCCTTTGTACGACGCGGAGGGCAAGCCGAATCTCAAGTACGCGGCGGTTCGCTGCGCGCTGACCAAGAAGCGGGTCGTCGTGGACGATGTGTATGGCGAACACCCCAACGGACTCGACCTCTCCGGCGCAAAAGCGTTCGACAAGGAGCACAACTATCACACCCAGTCCCTGCTCGTCATTCCGTTGCTCGATAGCGGGGGGGATGCGGTGGGGGTGTTGCAATTGATCAACGCCCGCAACGAGTACGGCAAACTGATCCCCTTTCATCCCGACGATGTGCTGGAAACGCTGACCCTGCTCGGCGCGACGGCCCTGTCCATTTATTGGCGCGAGGAGAAACTGCGCGCCGAGGTCATGCAATTGCGCATCGAGATTGACAAAGTGAAGCGCGACAAACAAGTGGCCGACATCACCGACACGGATTATTTCAAGGAACTCAAGAGCCGCGCCACCGAGATGCGCACGCGGAAATAAGCGTAAACCTATGCCTTCGCAGGGATGGAGGCGAGGCGGCGTCTCTGGCGGAGAAGGTCCCGTATTTGGCCGATTAAAATGACTGCTAAGGTGATGTGACCGAAGATGTGGATTAAGAGTCCGTAGGTCGCGCCGTGACGGTCGAATTGGATGACGAGCAGTCCGAGCAGGCACCAGGCGATGACGCGCGGATTAAATCTGCTCCACGCGATCCAGATCAGGATGGGGAGCAGGAAGAAGACGTAGTGGTGATACCAGACGATATTTGGGGAGAGAACCATGCCGAAGGCGGTGAGGATGTACGTCGCTTCGCGGGGTTGCCTGCCGAGCCAGGCAAGGAGACAACTCAGCCCGATGAGAGTCAAAAGATAGATGGTCAGAATCCGCTGGAGGGTTTGGGGATGTAGCGTGGCGGCCGCGAAGGGCCAGTTGACCGGTCGTTGCAGGAAGTCCGGCAGTTTGTTCAAAAATTTTTGATATTCGGGCGTCTCGGTGACGGCCAATTTCGCGACCAGGGATTGGGAGTTGCCGTCGAGTTGCTGCTGGTCGAGCAGCCAGGCTAGGATTTCGGGATAATCCACGGTGGGTTGCGGACCGTACCGCCAGACGCTCAAGCCGATTAGGAGAAGAATGGCAAGCGCCGCGTAGGCGATGACTTTAAATTTGCGATTGGCCGCGAGGTAACCGAAGAACAGCAGGGGCGAGACTTTCGTCGCGACGGCCAGGCCGAGTCCGAGTCCGCTGGCAGCGGGGGAGGCGCTTTCGTAATAGAAAAGCAGGAACAGGCCGAACATGGCGATGACGTTGATCTGCCCGATGTGCAGAAGTTCGAGCGTGGGCGCGAAGCCCAGGCAGAGCGCGTACCACCACCAGGTTTGTTGAAAGGACAGTTTGTATTGCACGGCCAGGCTGGCGGCCATCAAGATCAGGAGCAAAACATTCGTGACGAAAAAGAGTCCGCCCTGAACGATGGGCGAGGCGATATGCCCGTAAATTTCCACGATAAGCAGGGCCGGCGGCGGATAGAGGTACGCGATGCCGATGGCGCGCGAACCGTAGGGGTCGCGCCCGGACAGGGCGTTGTCCATGGCGCGCTGGTAGAAACTGAAGTCCTCCATCCAGCGTTCGGGAAGCGGCATGCGCTGGGCGAACTTGACCTCGGTGCGGATTCCCAGCCCCAAGTAGACGCACAAATAGACCCCAAGCAGGATCGTCCACAAAATGGACATCCGGCTGGACGGGGAAACGGTTGCGTTGTTCTCTGCCATGCGGGGAGGGATGGGCGCGGAGTCGCCGCGTGGGCGCGGGTCAGTCTTCTTCGGTGTGATACTTGAAGGAGACTTTCACCTTGGCGCGGTAGGTGTGGACTTTGCCGTCTTCAATCTGCATGTCGAGTTGCAAGACCTCGGCAATGCGCAGGTCGCTCAGGCTTTTGGCGGCGGTCTCGACCGCGTTTTTGGCGGCCTTCTCCCACGACTCGTCGCTGGTGCCAACCAGTTCGATCACCTTGTAAACGGATTCAGCCATGTCAGCCTCCTGTGTGATACGGTTCGGATGCGATGACGTTAGTATAGCATGGAGTTGGGACGCGGCGCTCTGTACGGGTGTTTATGCGTCGTTTAGATCCCCTTCCCGCAATTCGGGCATACTCCCTCCTCGTGATACACCACAAATCCGCAATTCCGGCACGTGCGCGGTTGGGCGTTGCCGAGAGGCGCGCCGCACATCAGGCAGGTCGCTTCGCCGATGGGGTTGGCGGCGTTGCAGTAGTCGCAAGTGACGCGCTTGAAGCGTTCGGAGAGTTCGAGCGACGCGCCCGCCGTTTGCACTGTGCGTCCGATCACCTGCCAAATCTTCTCGGTCAGTTGCAAATTTTCGATATCTTGCGCGAGGTCGTCGAGACGGCTGAACAGGGAGAAGGGATTGCGAAGCGCGGTCAGCGCGGTCCAGCCCAGGCTGGCCGCGGTGCCGACCCAGGCTTGCTGTCCCAGTTGAATCATCACGCCGTCGGGGGCTTTTTCGATGGAGACGGTGATGGCCGTCTCGCCGCCCGACATCGCCCCGGGGCGCGATGCGATCTGCACGATCATCTTGTCGCGCGTTCCCATCGTTTGCGCGTGCAGGTTGTTGCGATTGAATTCCGCCAGCAAGGCCTGTGCGATGTCCACAGGGGCGATGGTTCCGTGAAAAATGCGTCTGTCCATAATTCGATTATAATCCTCTCCGATGGTTTCTCAAAAAAATCTAACGAAAAAACCGAGCGTAAGTTTCATGCGATGGGCGGCCCTGCTGACGCTTGTGGCCGCTTTGTTCACGGCGCCCTTTGCGGTCCGCCAGGCGCGCGCCCAGGGCGGGACCTGTCCCGTCAACCCCAACTCGCTGGGCGGGCAACCCTACATCACCGTGAAAGTGGATCAGAGTTTCGATCTCGTTAACATTCGCAGCGGGCCGAACTCGATGCTGTACGATAAGGTCGGTTTCCTGCTTCCGGGCGAATCCGCTCCGGCGTTGGGTCGAACCGAGGGAGGGGATTGGATTCAGATCGCCTGCCCGGGCGTCCCCGGCGGGATCGGGTGGATCTATTCCGCCATCGTGACGTTGACCTCCTCCAACTTGCTCCCAGTTGTCGAAGCGCCTCCCACCCCCGAAATCTCGCTTCCCATGAACTCCACACTGGCCGCGGGCCTCACGTTCGATTCCACCGCCACGCGTCTGCCCACCTTCACCCCCCCGCCCGCGACTCAACCCCCGCCGGTCTTCACCGACATTCCCTCGCCGTTGCGCTCCTCTCCCTGGGCCGCGCCGCTCATCTCCGGCTTCGCGCTCGCGGGGCTGGTCGGCCTGCTCTTCTCGCTCCTCTTCCGGCGTTGAGATTCGCCATGCCGCGCAAAATCGTTCGTTGGAGCCTGTGGCTTGCGGGACTGTTTGCCCTGACCTATCTCGCCGCCCGGATTCCAACCCTCCCCTCCGTTCACGCCCAACAACCGACCGGCTCGATTCCCACCGTCACAGGAACGCCGCGCGGACCGTATATCTCGGTCAACCTGGACCAGGATTTCGTCAACGTGCGCTCCGGGCCGAGCTCGTTCTTCTACCCGCGCATCGGAATTTTGATGCGCGGACAAACCGCCCCGGCCCTGGCGCGTTCGGAGGACGGTCAATGGATTCAGATCGAGTACTGGGGCGTGCCGGGGGATGTCGGCTGGGTCTTTGCCGCCAATGTGACCCTCTCTTCGCAGGCCTTGCCCATCGTGGACGCGCCTCCCACGCCGACCCTGGAGGCCACTCCCACCATCAACCCGACCTTGCAAGCCGCCTTCATCACGCCGGTCGCGCCGACCGCGCTGGCGACCTTCACGCCCGCCGGCCAGGTGGAAGCGCCGGTCTTCAGCGACGTGGATGTTGATCCCACCGCCGCGCCGCTGGGATTGCTGATCTTTGGCTTTGGCGTCGTGGGGGTTTTGGTGGCAGTGGTGTCCATTCTGCGGGGACGATAGGAATCAAAAAACCAGGCTTCTTTCGAGAAGCCTGGTTTTTTGAAGCAGGTTAGTTATTGCAGGAGCATGAGCCGCCGCAGGCGCATCCGCCCTCGCCGTGATCGTGTCCATGCTTGGCGGTGGGGCTGTCCACCACGAAGCCGGCTCCGCGCACCGGGTCGTTGACAAAGTCTACGGACGCGCCGCGCAGGTAATCGAGCGACGCCTCATCCACGACCAGTTTGATGCCTTCGGCGTCGAAGGTGGTATCCACATCGCGGAAGTTGTTATCGAGGGCCATGCCAAATTGCACGCCGCAGCATCCGCCGCCGGAGACGAACACGCGCAGGGCGTAGCCTTCGAGTTTGCGCTCTGTGAGAATGGATTGCACCGCCTGGGCCGCCGCGGGGGATACGTTGAAGATCTGGGTTTCGATTTGATTTAGCATGAGTTCTCCTTGGGAGGGTACATTTAAATAATTTGAAGCATGGTATCAGAATAAAAATGGATTGTCAACACAAAATTATCAACATTTGACCTCTTGCAAAAGTCATTCGACGTTATAGAACGTCTCCTACGCAAGGCGTATTGTGCGCTCTCTAGCGCACTTTTGCAAGAGGTCTATTATCCAAATTGAAAGGGTCGCCTTCCTCTTTCTTGACACATTATTGCACGGCCTGTACAATCGGCCTGCAAGAGGCGCAAAAGCGCCTATACTTTTTTCTCCCGGAGGAGGACACGTCGCTCATGTACGCCATGGAAGGACTTTCAACATTCGAATCAGCCGCCATCTGGGCCGTCTTTGGCATTGCCATTATCGGCCTGGCGTATGCGGTCTTCTTGCGCAGCCAGATCATGCGTGAGGATATGGGCACTCCAAAAATGCAGGAAGTGTGGAGCGCCATCCGCGACGGCGCGGACGCCTATCTCAAGCGGCAACTACGATCCATTCTGCCCTTGATAGCGGTTCTGACCGTCGCTTTGTTTTTCTCGGTCTACATCGTCCCGCCCACCGAAGAAGCGATGGCGCGCTTCGCGGGCATGGATGAGGCGCAGGTGCGCCTGATCATCGGCTTGGCGCGCGCCGTCGCCTTCATCATGGGTTCCGGCTTCTCGCTCACAGTCGGACAGATCGGCATGCGCATGGCCGTGCAGGGAAATATCCGCGTGGCCGCGGCGTCGCGCAGATCGTTCGGCGACTCCCTGCGCATCGCCTATCGCGCCGGCACCATCACCGGCATGTTGACCGACGGCCTTGGCCTGCTCGGCGGCACGCTCATTTTCATCGCCCTCGGCATTGCCGCGCCCGACGCCCTGCTGGGATTCGGCTTCGGCGGCACCCTGCTGGCCCTGTTTATGCGCGTGGGCGGCGGTATCTTCACCAAGGCCGCGGACGTGGGGGCCGACCTGGTTGGAAAGGTGGAAGCCGGCATCCCGGAGGATGATCCGAGGAATCCGGCGGTGATCGCGGACCTGGTCGGCGATAACGTCGGCGACTGCGCCGGTATGGCCGCGGACATCTTCGAGTCCTATGAGGTCACGATTGTTTCCGGCTTGATCCTTGGTTTGGCCCTGTATCACACCACCGGACAGTTGGAGTGGATCATTTACCCGCTCATCGTGCGCGGCATCGGCGTGCTTTCCTCCATTATCGGCACTTACGCGGTGAAGGGCGGCGCGGGCAAGAGCGGCGACGCGATGAAGGCCATCTTCCGCGGCTTCCTGTCTTCGGCCGCGATCTCTGCCGCGCTGTTCTTCCTGGCGGGCTATTTTTATTTGAACAATCCTGAAATGGCGGAATGGGGCGGTTGGTGGCGCGTGCCGACTGTTGTGGCGGTGGGCGTGTTGCTCGCCATTCTCATTGACCGCCTGACCGAGTACTTTACCGGCACGCACAGCGCGCCTGTGAAGGAAATCAAGAAAGCGGCCAACACCGGCCCGGCCACGTTGATTTTGCAAGGTATCTCGGTCGGTTTTGAATCGTCCGTTTGGTCGGTGATCGTGATCGCGTTGACCATCGTCGCCTCCATCTTCATCATGGGCACGGTCCCGGATCTCGACGCGACCGAAAAAGTGAACTTCATCTTATACGGCGTCGCGATGACCGGCATCGGCATGTTGACCCTGACCGGCAACAACGTGGCGATGGACTCTTTCGGCCCGATCGCGGATAACGCCAACGGCATCGGCGAAATGTCGTGGTCCGGCATGGAAGACCAGGAGACCAAGGACGCCCAGCAGATCATGGCCGACCTGGACGCGGTGGGCAACACCACCAAAGCCATCACCA
>CAZVAX010000120.1:0-10436 GCA_964625215.1 uncultured Anaerolineaceae bacterium
TCGTCGAGGCGGGAGCCGGTGTCCACCAGGCAGGTGGCGATGATGGTGAGCGAGCCGCCTTCCTCGATGTTGCGGGCCGCGCCGAAGAATTTCTTGGGCGGGTAGAGCGCGGATGGATCCATGCCGCCGGAGAGGGTGCGCCCGGAGGGGTTGACCACCAGGTTGTAGGCGCGCGCCAGGCGGGTGATCGAGTCCATTAAAATTACCACGTGCCGTCCGATCTCCACCAATCTCTTAGCGCGATCTAATGCGATCTCCGCCGTGCGGACATGGGAGGTGACCGGCTCGTCGAAGGTGGAGGCGATCACTTCGGCGTCCACCGAGCGGTCCATATCGGTCACTTCTTCGGGACGCTCGCCGATCAGGGCGACCATCAGGTGAACGTCGGGGTATTTGGTTGAAATCGAATTGGCGATCTGTTTGAGGATGGTGGTTTTCCCCGCTTTGGGCGGCGAAACGATCAGGCCGCGTTGGCCGCGTCCGATAGGGGCGATGAGGTTGATCAATCTGGGGGCGAGGTCATCGTGATTCGTTTCGAGGTCGAAGCGTTTGTCCGGGAAGATCGGAGTCATGCTTTCGAAGGTGGGACGGCGGCGCGCCTCCTCAGGGTCCACGCCGTTGACCGATTCCACCTTC
The DNA here is from genome assembly GCA_964625215.1 of uncultured Anaerolineaceae bacterium. Taxonomy (GTDB): domain Bacteria; phylum Chloroflexota; class Anaerolineae; order Anaerolineales; family Villigracilaceae; genus Denitrolinea. The sequence continues at coordinate 637 of CAZVAX010000120.1, forward strand.
AGCAGGCCGTAGTGCCGTTCCGATTCGCGCGGGGCGCGCACGTGACCGATCACCAGGTCGCCGCCGCGCAGTTCGTAACGTCTAAGTTGGGCCTGTGAAACGTACACGTCCGATTCGCTGACGCGATAGTTGTCCGAGCGCAGGAAGCCGATCCCCTCGTTCATGATTTCGAGAATCCCGCCGCGCACCTCGATGCCTTCCTTTTCGGCTTCGGCCTGTCGGATACGGACGATGAGCGCTTCTTTTTTTAGACGGTTGGCGTTGGTGATGTCCAGTTTCTTGGCCATGCCCCGAAGTTTGGCTAGAGGTTCGTTTTCGAGAGCAAGAATGTCCATGAAAAACCCTTCCAGAAATTGTTAGAGATAGATTGAATTAGGCCCGCGCCCGATGGGCGTAGGCGAAAATTTTGACAGATTGTGAGTCGAGGGAGTTTTATTCAAAGTTGGTGAAATAGCAAGGTCAAGACGTGCTGAGACCTGAACCTGCGCTCGCTGTGGATTGTAAACGCGTGGGGAAGTTGACGGGATTATAGCGCTCTGGTTCGATAGGCGCAAGCATAAACGCGCACGGTTTTATCCGCCCAGCCTCTGGAAAATGGCAGGAAGGTTTTCAAGGAGCGACCGGGTGATTTGCGGGAATAGTCCAAGCGCAAATAGGGCCGCCGCGCCCAAACCGAGGAGCGCGATTTGCATCCGACTCTCGCGTCGCTCCCAAGGGGTGTTGGCCGGGGCCATCACGCAGACGGCCAGCGTACGGATTGTCCCTGTGAGCAGGCCCGCCAGGCCGACCATCAGCACGAGGGTTTGTCCCAGCGAGAAGGAAGCGAGTCCCTCCATCAGGACGAGGCGGGCGGGAAACCCGGCCAGGAGGGGGATTCCCACCGCGGATAGACCTCCCAAAACAACGCCAAGCGTCGCGAATGGAACGGCGCGTAAAGCGCCCTGAACATTCGAAAAACGCGGCACATCCACTTGTTCTTGAATGATGGTGAGACTCATCGCCCACACCGCCATCCCAAATCCGCGCGGAATGATTTGTAAAAATATGGTTTCGAGTCCGGCAGTGGCGCCCATGCTAAGCGACAGAAGCATAAAACCTGTTTCAGCGATGACAGCAAATCCCATCAGGCGTCCCAAGTGACGTTCGAACGCCGCCCACACGCCCGCCGTGCCAACCATCACCAGTCCCGCCATACGTAAGGCGCCTGGAAGGTCAGGGGAGAGACGCAGGAAGGTGTAGCGTTCCATAAAACTCATCGCGAACAGGATCGTCACCTGTGTCAGAATCCACAATAAAAAGCCGACGAGATAGGCAGGCGCTTCCTCGAACAGCATCGGAATCCAGGTGTTCAAGGGGAAGATCGCCAGCAGGAACGCGAATCCCATGAAAAGGATGGTGGCGGCCTGGGCTGTGAGGGCCACATCCCCTGGGCTGGTTTCCACCCCGGCTAACAACCATCCCGCGAACAGGATGAAGGGCATCGCCAGGGTCTGGTAAATGACAAAGCGGATGAGGCCGCGTTTCGGTTGCTGGTTCAACGGCAGGAGCATGGGCACGGCCAACAGGCAGGCCGCCTCGATCAGCAAGGCGGCGAACAAGAAGGGTTGCACCGCCATGGAAGCCACCAACAAAGCTAGGATCGCCAATCCTGCGGGAACCAGTCGTCGCGCCAGGTGAACCGCCTCCGAGCCGAAGAACCAGATTGCCGCCAGCCCATACAAGATCGCCAGCAGGGAACCGTCGGCGGTATCGAACGTGAAACTACGCCCCAGCACGCTCAATGTGCCGCCCAGTTTGAACGAAACCGTTCCAATCAAAATGGCGACGTTGATTGGCACAAACCACGCGGCCAACGCCAGGAGCGCCGACGTGACTGCGCCGATGATCATCTTCGCTCTCTCGCTGGGGAAAAGAAGGGCCAGGCCGGCCGCGCCAAGCGGGAATAGAATCCATATAACGGGCGCGTTCATGCGGGCTCTTCCTGATTCGCGGCAGTCATGAAATACGAACCCACCAGGGCCAATCCAAGATTGATCAGCGATAATAATCCCGCCAGCAGGATCGAGGCCTCCACGGTGGAGTACAACGCCTCGAAACCGGCCAGCAAGGTCAAAAGCCCAAGAACGATGCGCAGGGTTTCGGATGTAAATCCCAAGTGCAGGAGACCCATTCCAAAAAGTAACGCGCCTCCCACCACAACGGGGCGGCTGATTCCGGGGATCATGCTTTCGAAGGCCGGCGTAACCGCGGCGACCAACACAACCACGATGGCTGACGCGAACAAGCGGAAGAGACGTCCCTGCGGCCAGGCGGATTCGGACCCATTGCCCGCTTCAGACAACCCCAGGCGGGTCACGCCCAACGCGGCCGCCGTCATCCACCCGGTGACCAGTTTAACCGCCGCCAAGCCGAACGGCCAATGTTGGGTGATGAGCAGGAACACGCCCGCATATTGCGCGGCGAGCAAGCCCAGACTCCAGCGCCAGTCGCGGCTGAGGAGCAGACCGGTGGAAGTGACAAGCAACAGGGCGACAGCCGCCCAGGGGAGAATGGATTCCATACTAGGGGAGACTCGGCGCGAACAAAGAAATGAACAGAACCAGGAACAGAAGCGCCCACAAGATGCCGCCGTCGCCTTCGAGCGCGGCAAGGAGGGCGGCTGCCACGCGTCCGATTTGTTGATACAGGTTCCAAGCGAACCCGTAGGCCGAGTCGAGCGCGGAGGCCTGCGCGCCGGGTTGGGTGGAGCGAAGTCCGATCGGGTTGAGCCAGGGCAGGCGCGGGGTGAGCCAATACGCCAGGGCGGTCAGCGCGGCCGCAATGAGTCCCGCGAGAGGCGAGCCAAGTTGGCGCGCGCCGTCCCAGCCGTAGAGTCCCAATCCGGCCAGGGTGAATAACAATATGCCAATTCCAAACGGATACACGTTTCGGGACCAGATGGGTTGGGATTCGAGCGGAGTCGCCGCCGCCGGTCGCAACGCATGACGGATGTATCCTGCCGCGAGCAGGGCCTGCGCCGTGAGCAAGAGCGGCCATGTGACCCCGCGCGCCCACGCGGCTCCTTCGGTTCCCAACCAACCTGTGGCGGTGGGCGAGAAAGGCAGGGATGAAACGCCCCATACCCCGAGGACCACAAGAGCGCGGCTCAAGATTCGGTTTTGCAGGGAGGAGAGGAACAACGCTCCGCCGGAAAGGATCAGGGCTATTCCCCATGCCACCGAGCCGGTGGGGTTGCCGCGTAAAGTCGAAGCCAGCGCCAGGGAGGATAGGCCGATCACCCAATACGGCCGGCCGGAGAGTTCGTCGGAGGAGCGAATCCAATGGAAGCCGCCATAGACCGCGCCAACCGCGACGGCTATCAACAGGAACGGGGCGAATTGCGATTGCGCGCTTTCCGCCGGAATGCGCGACAGGAGAATCAACGATGACGCCGCCGCGACCAGGCGCAACACCGTGCCGTTGCCGCGTCGCAGGGCCGTTTCGGCGCTGTAAGCCAGGTGAAGCGGAATCACGCCCAGGCGGAGTCCCGCGGCGAGGATCAGCAACGTGCCTGCTTCGGGTCGCGCGGCGTGAAAGTCGAGCGTAACGCCCTGCGCCAGGCTGGTCATGCCGGCCCACAAGAGCAGGCCGGTTCCCAAGATGCGCGCGGCGAATCCGGCCACGGCGCGCTCGTTGGGCTGTTCGCCTTCCACGGCGCGAATCTGCGACACCAATTCCGCCAGATCGAGCGCGCCCCAAACCAGGGCCAGGGTGAGCGGGTTATCCGCCAGCGCGGCCAGTATTCCAAGGCCCGCCAGGGCGCTCATGCTGGCCCAGCCAAGTTGGTCGGGAAAATCCTCGCGCGCAACAGCCGTTACGATCAGGGCCAGTGAAAGAGAAGCCAGGCTCAACGCGTAAGGCCAGGAAAGTTGGTCGGCGAAAAATTGAGGCGTATCCTTGAAGAGGTAGGCTGGCTGCCAGGCCGGGAGCGAAAGAGTGATGGGCATGAAGAGTTGCCAAAGTACCACGCTCAACCAAGCCAGGAACGCTCCGCTTGCCGCCGCCAACCAGCCGAATCGAAAGTCGGGCCGCATGACGCGCAACAACAAGAGCGCCAGGGCTGTGATAAATAGAAAAAGAGCCGTCACCAGAATAAACATGCAACGGTAATTTTATCAGGTTTGCGGGCGGGGCGGATTGTTGTACAATCTGTCGCATGTTTTTCGATTTGATCGGACTCCACGCGCGCCGGCGGATTCACTGCCCGCTTCCTGTTTTTACGCTTGGCCTGTTTCTCCTCTCGTTCGTTTTCAGCGCCTGTTCCTCCGCAGACAACCTGCCGGTCTACGTCACTCCCCAAGCCGGCCCTTCGCCCACGCCTTTTCAACCGGAACTCGGACAATACGATTCTCCCTTCGAGCCGACCTCCGCTCCCCTCATCCCCATGTCAACCGACGAAAACGGCGTCATGCTGGAGGAGAGTCTGTTTGCCACGCCCGCCTCGATGGTTCCCGATGGCCCCATCCTGAATTTATCGCCCGACATTAATCCGCTGACCGGCCTGCCTCCCGCCGATCCCTATCTGCTCGAGCGTCGCCCCATGGCGATCAAAGTGACCAACTACCCGCGTTACGTTCGCCCGCAATCCGGGCTGACCCTGGCCGATCAGGTCTTTGAATACTATATCGAAGACGACTTGACGCGCTTCATCGCCATCCTGTACGGCAACGACTCGGAATGGGTGGGACCGGTCCGCTCGGGGCGGTACTTCGACGAGCACGTGGCGCGCATGTTCCACGCGTTTCTCGTGTTCAAGTATGCCGACAAGCGCGAGTACGATTATCTCCTCGCCAGCGACATCGCCAACTATCTCGTGGTGCCGAGCAACGGCGCGTGCCCGCCTTTTCGCATCGGTCACGAGGAGCGCGACACGTACAATAACATCTTCTTCAACACCATTCTGTTCCGGGATTGCATCGCCAAGCGCGAGGGCGTGGACAATTCCCGCCAGCCGATTCGCAACGGATTCTTCAGCGAGTTGATTCCCAATTCCGACCTTGGCGTCAATCGCATTTACACCAAATATTCGAACGACGATTATCACTATTGGGAATATGATCCCGAAGCGCTGATGTATTTCCGATACCAGGAAACCGTCAGCCTGCGCGACGGCGCGACCGAGACCTACGCGCCCTTGATGGATGAAATGACCGGCCAGCAGGTCAACGCCGAGAATGTGGTCATCCTGTTCGTGCAACATACCTTTGCCAACCAGTTCGACGCCGAGGATGAGGTTTATCAGATCAACCTGATCGGCTCTGGAACCTCCTACGTTTTTCGCGACGGCATTGCCGTGCCGGGCAAATGGATTCGAGCCGATCTGAACCAGCCGCTCTTTCTGACCAACGCGAACGGCGCGCCCGTTTTCCTTCGCCCCGGACGCACTTTCTATGAGGTGATCGGCATCTCCTCCACGTATTACCAGGATCCGGCCGGTTGGTATTTTGCGTTTCGCACTCCGTAACCTGACATTCATGTCGCCTCACGCAAGAGCGATGCGTAATGTCGCGGTACAATCGAACCATCCACAAGGAGATCTTCCATGCCCCTTGATCCAAGTTTCATGAGCAGTTTCACCCTTGTGTTGACCGGCTTCGGCGGCGCGTTCCTGGCCGCGTTGTGGGTCAGCCTCGTGGTGTGGACGTATCGCGATATTCGCGGCCGCGCCCGCGACCCGTTGGTTCAGATTCTTTCGGCGTTGCTGGTGGCGGTGTTGAGCATCCCCGGCGTGCTGGTCTACCTCATCCTTCGTCCGCCGCGCACCCTGGAGGAGGAGTATCAGCGCACCCTCGAGGAGGAGACCCTGCTCCAGTCACTGGACGATCAGTCCCTGTGTCCGGGATGCGAGCGACGCGTGCGCGAGGAGTGGCAGGTTTGCCCGCATTGTCAGACGCGCCTGCGCAAGCCCTGTCACCAATGTGGTCGCCTCATGGAATTGCCGTGGAACATCTGTCCCTATTGCGGCGCTCCCGCGCCCGGGATGCGGAAAGAAGGCATCAGCATGGAAGACGCTTTGCGCGAACTGCGGATAGGGGAGGATGGCTCTGCGTCCGACTCAATCGCTTCGAATTGACATTGACATGTCCCTGCTTGACCGACTCACCGGCGGCGACCTTCGCTCGATTGGCGACTCGGAGCAAGTCGCCGCCGACGCGGCCGAAAAAGCGACCGCCGCGCGCCCCGACCTGCTCCAGCCGTTCAAATCGAAATGAAAATCGACTCCCTCACCCTCAACCATCTCTCCATGCCCCTCGTCTCTCCTTTCGAGACTTCCTTCGGGCGCATCACGCGTCGCGAGTGTATCCTCATCACCGCCCGCTCCGAAGGCTTGACCGGCTACGGTGAATGTGTGGCGGATCGCGATCCCGGCTACTCCTACGAGACCACCGGCACGGCTTGGCACATTCTCAAGGATTTCATCGCGCCCGCCATTCTTCACCAGGATGTAACCGACGCCGAAGACTTCCAGCGACGCGTCTCCGGCATACGCGGGCACAACCTCGCCAAGGCTGGCGTGGAAATGGCGATCTGGGACCTGCTCGGCAAGCGCGTCGACAAATCCCTGCGCGAGATGCTGGGCGGGATTCGCTCGCGGGTGGAAGTGGGCGTATCCATTGGGTTGCAGGCCTCGCCCGCCGCGCTTGTGCAGGTGGTCGGGTCGTTTGTGGCGCTTGGATACCGTCGCGTCAAGATCAAGATCAAGCCCGGGCGGGACGCGCTGGATACCGCCGAAGTGCGCGCGGCATTTCCCACCCTGCTCCTGCAAGTGGACGCCAACTCAGCCTACTCCCTCAAAAATGGACTCGACCTCAAGCCGCTCGACGATCTCGACCTGCTCCTCATCGAGCAGCCTCTCCACGAAGACGACATTTGGGATCATCGCCGCCTGCAAGCCGAATTTCGAACCGCCATCTGCCTCGACGAGAGCATCGTCACACCGCGGCACGCGCGTTACGCCATCGAGATGGAAGCCTGCCGCATCATCAACATCAAGCCCGGCCGCCTGGGCGGACTGAGCCAAGGCGTGGCGGTTCACGACCTGTGCCGCTCGCGCGGCATGGCGGTTTGGTGCGGCGGAATGTTGGAAACGGGCGTCGGTCGCGCCTCCAATTTGGCGCTGGCTTCCCTCTCCGGTTTTCTTTTGCCCGGCGACATCTCCGCCTCGGATCGCTACTACGCGCGCGACATTACCAACGAACGCTTTACGCTCAACCCCGACAGTACGATTGACGTTCCCGCCGCGCCGGGTCTGGGCGTGACGATTGACCGCGACAGCCTCCAAACGTTCTCCCTCGCCGAGATGACTCTAAAAATGCCATGAGATCGTTCCTTTCGCTCCTACTCCTTGCCATTTTGTTTTCCGCCTGCGTTCCTGTGCGGAACTTATACGGGCCTACGCCTTTGCCTCCCACGCCGCGGCCTTCCACAAAAACGCCTCCACCCACGCCTGTTCTTACCGATACATCCATCGCTTTCACCGAAACGGCCAGCCCTGCGCAGGCCGTCTCTTCGCCGACCGCCAGTCCTACCGCGCCAGCCGATCTCATTTGGACCGGCGCGGCTGTGCCTCAAGTTTTGCTTGACCAATTGCAATCCGCTGGGTTGACTCTCACCGACGATCCTGCCATCGCCACCGCCGGGTTGAACGTGGTTGAATCGGGCGGGGCGGAATGGATCTACGCGCTGGTCGCGCCCTTTCCCACCGTCACCGATGACGTGACCATCGCCGACCTGCGCGCCGCCTGGACCGGCGTTCAGGCTGGACCCTTTGCGGGCCTGCCCCTACGAATGACCGAATCCACCCGGGCGGCGTTCACGGCCCTGTGGGGCGAACCCGGCGAGGGGTCCGTGCTGATCGAGCCGCGCGAACGCATGGTGGACTCGGCTTGGGCGGCGCGTCCGGCTTGGGCGTTGATCCCATTCGAAGATGTCGAGCCGCGTTGGAAAGTCCTCAGCATTGACGGCCAATCGCCCCTGCGCAAGGATTTCGACGCGAACGCGTATCCCCTCAAAGTCAACTTTGCTTTTACTCCCGCGAATACTCATCCTTCATCCTTCATCCTTCCGCCTTCAAATCGCGACCCGAAGAAACTCACCACCGTCATCCTCACCGGCGTGACGGCCCTGGTGCGCGCCACCGCCAAGACGATGGACGTGAAAGGCATCACGTATCCCGGCCAGGATTTTCGCGAGATCTTTCGCGAGGCCGATATTATGCACATCAACAACGAGGCGCCTTTCTACGGCGGTTGCCCCGACCCGAACCCGGCCATGCGCGGCTTGACCTTTTGCAGCGCCACGCGTTATATCGAGTTGCTCACCGACATCGGCACGGACGTGGTGGAACTCAGCGGCGATCATTTCGGCGATTACGGCGTAGAGGCCATGAAAGAAACGCTGGAGATTTACAAGCAGGCCAATCTTAAAATTTACGGCGGCGGCGCGAATATTTACGAAGGCAAGGCGCCTCTCTTGATGACCGTGAACGGCAACAAGATCATGTTCATTGGCTGCAATATCAAAACCGTCTATGCCACCGCCAACGAGACGCGGCCCGGCTCGGCGCCTTGCGATTTTCCGTACATGACGGCGCAGATCGCGAAATATCGCGCCGAGGGATATTTGCCCATCGCCACCTTCCAGTATCACGAATTTTCCTATCCCGAAGCGCGTTCCGAGCAAACCTTTGATTTTCGCCGCCAGGCCGAGGCGGGCGCGGTGATCGTGAGCGGAAGCCAGGCCCATCAGCCGCAGGTGATGGAGTTCTACAGCGGCGCGTTCATTCACTATGGTTTGGGCAATTTGTTCTTCGACCAGATGGGCGATAACTCCAACAACATCACCCCCACGCGTTTGGAGTTCATTGACCGCCACGTGTTCTACGACGGCAAGTACCTCGGCGTGGAATTGCTCACCGCCCTGCTCGAGGATTATTCGCGCCCGCGCCCGATGACCCTCACGGAACGCATCAACCTGTTGACCTCTTACTTCGATCTCAGCGGGTGGTAAACCTCGCTCTAAACATCCAACAAGGAAAGCGCCCTTGCTTGAGCAAAGGCGCTTTTATTTTTCGGATCGCTGACGGTCAAACGTTCATCACCCCAGATTTTGTTCTTCTGAAGGTGATTGGGGCAACACATCCCAAGCGGCATATTCATTCGGCGGCGCGATAAACGCCAATGGTCGCACGGAGTATGACTGGCCGTTTGAGTAATTTCCGTTGCCCGCGCCTGCGCCGCCCAACTTGTTGCCAACAGCATCCGTGATCGAATCGTTATCAGCCACATCCAACCGGATGAAGCCATGACCCGTACCGGTATAGGCCGTGACAGTATAAGCGCTGCCCGATCCGCTGACATTGGTGATGGCCGCGCCGGACAGGCCGATCGTTGTCAAAGCAAAATCAGAGGCATCCACGCCGGTCACTGATTCGGAGAAGGTGACAACAAAACTTACGTAGTAGTTATTGGTGGGACTTGCTGACGCCTGTGTGCTTGAGACAACCATTGGAGCGGTCTTGTCAATCGTGTACGTTTCGCCGCTGGTAAACCCGCTTGCTAGCGAATTAGTGGCAGCGTCCTTGATCGGCCATTGGCAACTACATCCAGGCGGATCGTGCCGCTTCCACTACCCGTGTTGATCGTGACGGTATAAACGCTCCCTGAACCGCTGACGCTTACGTTTTTATTGCATTGATCTTATCGGGTACATGGAGTATGTATCCCAGATTCTCTGCGATGATTGCACACGGCTCGCCACTG
>CAZVAX010000121.1:0-10272 GCA_964625215.1 uncultured Anaerolineaceae bacterium
GGTTGCGCGAAGAGGCGAAATGCTGGTTGCCGCGTCCGCCGCGCCCGCCCTTGCACACGGTGAGTCGCTGGCCCGACGCGGTCAGATCGCCGAGCAGCGCGCCCGTTTCGGCGTCGAAGAGAACCGTCCCCGGCGGGACCGGGATGACGAGATCCTCGGCGCTTTTGCCGGTCTTCTGATTCGAGCCGCCGGGCTTGCCATCCTGCGCGGCGAATTTTTGATTCTGGCGAAAGGCCGAGAGCGTGTTGAGGGTGGACCGGACTTCGAAAACGACATCGCCGCCCTGGCCGCCGTCGCCGCCATCGGGGCCGCCGCGCGGCTCGAACTTTTCGCGGCGGAAGTGCACCATGCCGTCGCCGCCTTGGCCGGATCGTACGTAAATTTCAACGCGGTCTGTGAACATGCCCCCATTATACGGGATAAAAATTCCCTGTTACTTTTCGCGTACAATTGGAACATAGAATCAGGATGACCCCATGCCCAAAACCTTGACGCTCCTCCTGGCCGCGTTCCTCCTTTTCGGACCGCTCGCTCTTTCCTCGCCCCAGCGGGCCGAGGCCGTTTCGCGCCCCTCCCTCCCCCGGCAGGATCAACTTCCCACCGGCGCTCCCGCCAACGTCACCCCCGCCGACATCATCAACGCGGTCAACAACCTGCGCCTCTCGCGCGGACTCAACGCCCTCACCGTCCATCCCGTCCTCATGGAGGTCGCGGCGGACCAGGCCAACGCGCTGGCCGCCTCCGAAGGCGCGGTGGGACACGAACGTCCCTGCGGCATGACCCTCGGCCAGGATCTGCTCTCGCGCGGCTTCCCCCTGCTCGGCGACCTCTCGCTCGACGGCTATCGCTCCGAAAACTGGGTAGCCCGGCCCACGGTGGAAGAAGCGATGGCCTTTTGGCAAAGCGACGCGGAACACCTCGACACAATGATTGACCCAAACCGCAGTCACATCGGCGCGGCGGTGGCCCAAAGCGACCAGGTGTACATGGCGCTTGAGACCGCCCTCAGTACCAGCAGCGGGCAAATGCAATACGACGCTTATCCCATCCTGACCGGCATCCCTCAAACCCAGGCCGCGTGTTACGGCATGTATACCGAAGCGGCAAAATACGGCGTGTCGGATCAATACGCCTTCCCCGTCATGGTCAACACCGCGCAACCGAACGGGGATGTGATTCATGAGGTCAAATACGGCCAGAGTTTATGGTCGCTCGCCATTCAATACAATACCACCATCGCGGAGATCAAACGCTTGAATCGTTTGGCGTCCGACGTGATCTCGCCCGGCATGAAGTTGCTCATCAAAACCGGCGCCACCCAACCTCCGCCCGACCCGCGCACGCCCTCGCCCACGCCCCTGCCAACGCGCGCCTTCCCCTGGGCGATTGAGTCGCCGGCGACGGCCTCACCCGCTTCCACCGTCGCGGCTGAAGCGGAATCGTCCACCAGCGAGTTTCTCTCGCAAAACAGCGCCGGGATCGCGGCGGTCATCATCAGTTTCGCCGTCCTGCTGGCAGGCTTGGGCGTGATGGGGAAGAAGAAGCCGCGTTGATCGCCGCCGCCGGGGGATTCGAGACTCCACTTTTCGCAATGTTTGTTATACTCCTCGCATCTGTGCGATCGATTCCACAAATTGGGATTCTTCCGCCTCGAACGGTTGCTGAAGAAAGGAAACAAACATGGCCAGGATCATTCGCCGCCTCCCCCTGCTTGTCATTTTGGCGCTGGTGGTATCCGCCTGCAATCTGGGCGCGACCACCAATCGTAACAACGCCGCGCTTGCCAACACCGCCACCGCGCCGACGGTGGAATTGGCCATCCTGACGGATATTCAAACCTTCGCCACAGCCGGCCAGGTGATTCAATACCGTTACCAGGTGAAGAACACCGGCGCCTCGCCGATTCCCGGCGTGATCGTGTTCACCGGCACGACCAGCGCGCCGGTCTGCCCGAATGTGAACACGGTGGGCAACCAGGACACGTACCTCGACGCGCAAGAGGCCATCATCTGCACCTCCTCGTATACCACGACACAGGCCGATCTTACGCTGGGAAAAGTGGTGAACGCGGTGACGGCCAACGTGAACGGCACGCTCTCCAATGTGGTGACCATCACGGTCAACGCCATCCCGGAGCGGATGCTGACCCTCGCCAAGTCGGCCAACCCTGCCACATATGACCGCGCCGGACTGACCATCATTTACACCTACGTGATCAAGAACAGCGGGAGCCTCAGCCTCGGGCCGGCGCAATTCACCGTGAGCGACGCGGGCATCGGGGCCGGCGCGCCGATCAATTGCGGCGACGCGAACGCCACGTTGGCTCCCGGCGCGACCCTCTCCTGCACCGCCTCCTACCTGACCACCCAAGCGGATATGGCGCTGACCTCCATCGCCACCACCGCCACAGCGTCCGGCGGCGGCGCGGGACCCTCCCAGCCGGCCGGCGCGACCGTCACCAAGGGCGCGGCGCAGGACGGGATCACCCCCTCGGCCAACTTGACGCGCGGCGCGACGATTCAACACGTGGTCGTCTCCGGCGAATGGTTGTGGCAGATCGCCCGTTGCTACGGCGCGGATCCGACCAAGGCGGTGCAGGCCAATTCACAACTGGCGAACCCGGCCCAAATTACCCCCGGCATCACAGTGAAGGTTCCCGACATTGGGAGCAACGGAACCATTTATGGCCCGCCCTGCGTTGTGGCGCATACCGTGGCAAGCGGCGACACCTGGGCATCCATCGCGCAAAAGTACAACGCCGATGTGGGTCTGCTTCAACTCGTCAATCCCGGCGCGCTGACGGTCGGGCGAGCGCTCAATGTGCCGCGCAATTCCTTCGGCGCGATGGTCAGCACACCCGCGGTCACCGCGACCGCGAACCTGATTCGAATCAACTTCCCAAGCGGGGCCACCTCAACCACCGTCACCGGCTCGGCGCCGACGGGAAGCCCGACGCGGTATGTGATCACGGCCGGACAGGGTCAGGTGATGAGCGTCAGATTGACGGCCGCCGCCAATTCGGCTGGGCTGGCCGTCTACGCGCCCAACGGAAGCCTGCTCAAACAAGCCGACCTGACTCCCACCTGGAGTGGGACTCTCTCCGCCGCCGGAGATTATCGCATTGACGTCTCCAACGCGTTGGGGAGCGGCGCGCCGGATGTCGCCTACACCCTAGAAGTGAGCGTCACCGGCGCCTGCGTGGAAGCGACGCGCGACCTCAAACTCATCACGCCCGCCGCCATGTCCACGCGCTTCAACATCTGCGGCACGTTGGACGCCTCCGGCAAATTGAAGGTCTCCTCCATCTACATTTACCAGCGTCCGGCGGATGCAAGCGCGGCCGATTTCACACAAACCATCACCATCCCCACGGATACCTGGACGCCGCAAAACGATCCGAACAGCCTGATCGTGGAAGACATGAACGCCGATGGATACACCGACTTCCGCATCATGAACAGTCCTGCCGGCGGCGCGGTCACGTATCTTTACTTCGTCTTCGACCCGGTCGCCAAGCAGTTCATTTTCAACGGCGCGCGGTAACAACCCAAGCCCCTGTGTCCTTCATAACACAGGGGCTTTTTTCCCTTGACAAATAGACATTTATCTATATAATAATCCATAGACAATCATCTATGAAACTTAACCCCGTCCTCTTCGCCAAGGCCATCGCCGACGAAACCCGCCAAAAGATCATGAACCTGGTCTGTTGCGCCTCGCTCTCGGTCAATGAGATCGTCGAGAAACTCGACGTGTCCCAGCCCACCGTCTCGCATCACCTCGCCATCCTGCGCGAGGCCGGGCTAGTGGATGTGCGCGAGGAAGGCAAGCAAACTTACTACTCGCTCAATCAACAACGCGTCGCGGTCTGTTGCGGCCAGTTGATGATCAAGTTCGCGCCGGAAACCGAAGCCGCCGAAACCATCAAAACCCTCAACGCCTGAACGCCTCTTTTTTTGGCTCGATATATAGACAAATCTCTATTTGACAAAGGAGACCCCGAATGACCACATCCCCCACCCCCATCCATGAAGCCGTACGCGAGCACTACGCTGAGCGGATCAAGAACGCCGCCTCCTGTTGCGGACCATCGAACTGCTGCGGCCCCAACGAATCGCCCCTCTATCCCGCCGACTTGCTGACCACCCTGCCCGCAGGCGAATCCGCCGTCAGTTACGGCTGCGGCGACCCGATCACCCTCGCCTCGCTCCAACCCGGCCAGGTCGTGCTGGACCTCGGATCGGGCGCGGGCCTCGACTGTTTCTTCGCCGCCAAGCAAGTCGGTCCGACCGGACGCGTGATCGGCGTGGACATGACTCCCGAAATGATCGAACGCGCCACGGCTAGCGCCCAGCGAATGGGGATCGCTAACGTGGAATTCCGTTACGGTTACATCGAGTCATTGCCGGTGGAGAGCGACACAGTGGACGTGATCATTTCCAACTGCGTCATCAACCTTTCGCCCGACAAGCGCGCCGTCTTCGCCGAAGCCTTCCGCGTCCTCCAGCCCGGCGGCAAACTGGCCGTGAGCGACATCGTCACCGACGGCCCGCTTCCCGAAACGGTGAAGCAAAGCCTGAGCGCCTGGGCCGGCTGCGTGGCCGGCGCGGTGGAAGCGAAAGATTACATCGGCATGATGGAATCGGTTGGCTTCACGGATGTTTCCGTCACCCCGGTCTTCTTCGACAAGGAAACCGTGGACAGCGCGCTGGACGAAATGAAACTGGACGTGAACGAGTATCCGCGCGAGGCGGTTTACAAGGCCGTCTACAGCGCCAAGATCACAGCATACAAACCGGCGTAGTTCAGTAGGTTGTCACTATCCAATCGAGACGACAGCGATTCCGTCGTCTCGATTTTCTTAACCGGCTGTAATCTTTTTCATCTTGACAGCGCTATCGTTCGCGGGTAAAAACATACCGACTAGTCGGTTTTTTCATTTCCCCTCTCCCATAATCGGGAGAGGGCCAGGGTGAGGGCCTATGCAACAACGCAGTGAAGAGACTCGGGCGCGCATTCTCGAAGCGGCCGTCAAACAATTTTCGATCAGCGGTTACAGCGCCGCCAGCGTGGATAGCATTTGCGAACAGGCGGGAGTCAGCAAGGGCGCGTTCTATCATCATTTCAAAACCAAGCAGGATGTGTTCCTCGCGCTGCTCGATGGCTGGCTGCAAACGTTCGACCAGGCCATCGAGGCCTCGAAGGATCGTCCCGTGCCGGAAACCTTCCAAATGATGACGGAATATTTCCCGTACATTTTCGAATCCGCGAGCGATAACCTGCCGATGTTCCTCGAATTTTTGTTGCAGGCCAGCCGCGATGAAAAGGTTTGGAACGCCAGCATTGCTCCCTACCGCCGCTACCACAAACATTTTGCCGCGCTCATCAAGAAGGGTATCGCCGAGGGTTCGTTCGCGGACGTGAATCCCGACCTGGCCGCGCGGCTGATCGTCTCGGCGGCGATGGGGTTGCTGCTGCAAAGCCTGCTCGATCCCGAAGGCGCGAAATGGGAAAAGGTGGCGCGCGAGACGGTGCAGGTGATGATGAAGGGATTATTGAAGGAAGCGTAGTCAACGTTCTCTAACGTTGCTGGTTGGCGGGGCATCGGCGTTAGAGAGCGCCGAGTACGCAAGAACGCCTTGTAAGCGAAAACATTTGGAGGCAGTATGTGGTTAGTGACAGGCGCGACGGGACACATCGGAAATGTCCTCGTGCGAAAACTTTTGGGGCGCGGCGAAAAGGTGCGGGCGTTGATTCCGCGCGGGGAAAGCCGCGACCCGCTCCGAGGCTTGGAGGTCGAAGCGGTGGAGGGCGATGTGCTGAATTTGGATTCGGTCTTCGAGTCCATGCGCGGCGTGCGCGGCGTCTTCCATCTGGCGGGCGTCATCTCGATCATGCCGGGACCGAATCCGTTCGTGCGAAAAGTCAACGTGGACGGGACGAAAAATGTTTTGCGGGCCGCCAAAGAATCGGGCGTGGAAAAAATCGTGTACACCAGTTCGATCCATGCCATTCAGCGCGCAGACGCATCCGCGGGCGTGATTGACGAGTCGCTTCCCTACGACGCGGACAATCCCTACGGCGCGTATGACCGCTCGAAGGCCGAGGCCACGCTCGAAGTGTTGGAGGCGGCTCGCGCCGGACTGAACGCGGTGGTGGCCTGCCCCACCGGCGTGATCGGCCCGCACGATTATCGCGGCTCGATGATGGGCGCGGTGATCCACGACGCGGCCGCGGCCAAACCCTCGTTCTACGTGGACGGCGCATACGATTTCGTGGACGTGCGCGACGTGGCCGAGGGACTCGTCACCGCCGCCGAGAAAGGCAAGCGCGGCGAGAGTTACATTTTGTCGGGGAACAAGATTTCGGTGCGCTACCTGCTGGAGACTGTGCGCGAGATCACGGGACGCGGATTCTTGCAGATGAAGATTCCCTTCGATCTGGCGAAGTTCGCCGCGCTGTTCACGCCGATGTATTACCGGCTGGCGCACGCCACGCCGCGCTTCACCCCCTATTCGTTGGAGGTGTTGCAGAGCAATTCCAACATCAGCCACGCGAAAGCGACGCGCGAACTGGGCTACAAACCGCGCACGATCTACGAGACCATTTCGGATACGGTGAAGTGGTTTGTGAATAAAGAGAACAGAGAGTAGAGAACAGAGAATAGTTTTTTCCGTGAGAATCCGTCAAATCCGTGTCATCCGTGTACAAAGAATAAGGAGTCCCAAAATGAAGATCATCACCGATTGCGCCGCAGACATGCCTGCCGATGAACTGGAAAAACTCGGCATCGTGCAGGCCCCGCTGTTCATCCAATTTCCCGAAGGCGAAGTGAACTCCGCCGACATCAGCGCCGACGATTTCTACAATCGGCTTGAGGCCATGCGCCCCGCCATCCCGACAACCGCCATGCCCTCCACCGGCCTGTTCGCGGAGTTGTATCGCAAGGCGGCGCAGGCGGGCGAGAAAATTTTGTCCATTCACATCTCGTCCGGCCTGAGCGGCACGATCAACGCGGCGCGCGAGGGCGGCGAACAAGCCAAGCCCGAAGCGGACGTCAGTTTCTGGGATACGCTCACGCTCTCCGGCGGCGAACGCTTCCAGGTGATGGCCGCCGCGCTCGCCTCCAAAGCGGGTTGGGCGATGGACGCCATCAAGTCGCGGCTCGAAGCGATTCGCGAAAAGACCGAGGTCATCTATACCCTCGACACGCTCGAATACCTGGCGCGCGGCGGACGCATCGGACGCGTGAAGGCCATCGCCGGCGCGCTGCTCAACCTCAAACCCGTCATCCGCGTGGATACGGACGGCAAGTACAGCACCGTGAAAACCGAGCGGACGATTGGCAAATCCATGACCGCCATCGCGGAACACCTCTACGAAAAGTACGCGCAGACCCCGGTGTGGGTCACGGTGCTGCATGGCCGCTTCGCCGAAAAAGCGGATGCGCTCGCGCACGAATTACAAGGCAAACTCAATGTCGCCAAACTCGAAGTGATGAGAATCTCGCCCGTGCTGGGAGTCCACACCGGGCCGGGCATCGTTGGCGCGGCGGTGGCGCCGATGGAGCTGATGGGAGATTTGGGATAATGTCCCGCGCCGCGCAAAGCATTTTCTACTTCGGCCTCTACATCGCCTTGCTCGGCGCGCTACTGATCTTCTTCCCCAACGTCCTGCTGGAATTGGTGAATGTCCCGCCGACGGATGAAGTTTGGATTCGATTGGCGGGCATGCTCTTGCTCTTCATGGGATTCTTCTACGCTCAGGCCGGACGCTCGAACCTGGTCCCGTTTTTCAAGTGGACTCTCGTCACGCGCGGGGTCGCGTTCTTCTTCGTGCTGGGATTCTGGATGGGAGGATTTGTCTCGTGGGTGATCCTCGCGTTTTGGCTCGGCGATTTTGCGGGGTTGTTGTGGACATGGCTGACGTTGCGCGCGGAGAAATCCCTGTAACTACAAAGAGTCACGAAGGCACACGAAGGAATTCTTTGGTGATCCTTGGTGACCCTTTGTGGTAAGAAACAATGAACACACAAAATTGGCATAACAAAGTCGCCGTCGTCACGGGCGCGTCGAGCGGAATCGGCGCGGCGACCGCGCGCCAATTGGCGAGGGAGGGACTACGCGTGACGATGGTCGCGCGGCGCGAAGATAGACTGCTCGCCTTGCAAACGGAGATACGCGCGGCGGGAGGTCAAGCCGAGATCATCGCGGCGGATTTAGCAGACGAGGCAGAACGGACGCGAATCTTCCGTCAGGTCGGCGCGGCGGATGTGCTGGTAAATAACGCCGGGTTTGGCTGGTACGGATACTTCGATGAGATGAGTTGGGACACAGCGCGCGAGCTGTTGCGAGTCAACATTGAGGCAGTCGCGCACCTGACCTCCCTCTTTTTGCCGGGGATGAAGGAACGACGACGCGGGCATATTGTTAACGTGGGTTCGATTTCGGGGAGCATTCCGAGCCAGGGCATCGCGATGTACGCGTCGAGCAAGTCCTTCCTCGACGCCTTCACCACCGCGCTCTACCGCGAGACGCGCCGGACGGGGGTGCAGGTCAGCGTGGCGCGGGCCGGGACGGTGAAAAGCGAATTCTTCGAGTCGGCGCTGAATCACGAAAACGGGAGACATGTTCCCACCGAGGGATTCGGCGTCACATCCGAGCATGTGGCGCGGCGCATTTGGGGATTGCTATTGCGCCCGCGACGCGTGATTTATGTGCCGCGCTGGTTGGCGGTTGTGCCGTGGTTTGAGTTGAGTTTTGGGTGGGCCGAGGATTTGGTCGGGCCGTTGTTGTTGAGAAGGAGGTAGCGCGATATTAATATCGCATTACAGGTGATCGTGATCAGGCAAAATGTCTTCGGCGTTGCGGATGGCGGGGACAAAGGACATGCCCAGGACGAAGAGGATGGCGGCCAGGTTGCAGAGAATGATCAAAAGGGCCATGCCCGCCCCGGGTCCGGGTGGAACGAGGGAGGTGAAGCCGGTGTCGCGCAGGGCCGGTTCCAGCGCGTAGTCCGCGAGGGTCCCGCCGATGATGGGCGAGATGGGGAAGGTGATCCAGGCGATGATGGTACGCGCCGAAAAGACGCGTCCCTGCACATCCGGCGCGACCTTTGCCTGCCAGATGGATTGGTTGGAGGAGTTGATCAGCGGGTTGATGAGGGAAGAAAGCGCGTTGACCGCGATCCAAAACGGAATGGATGCGCCCACGCCCAGAAGCGCAAAGAAGAAACACGTCACTGTCCAGCCGACGAACAGGCCGTTGACGCGCCGCTTGAATCCGCCCCACACGCTGATGATGACTCCGCCGATCGCGCCGCCCACCGCGCCCGCCGACATGACCAGGCCCAGGCTGACGCTGTCGTTGCTCGTGCGCGAGAGGATCATGGGCGTCATCACGGTGTAGGCGATGCCGGTGAAGAGGTTGCCGAAGAAAAAGATCAATTGCAAACCGAGCAGGCTGGGACGCGCGAAAATGTAGCGAAAACCGAAGGCCGCCTCCTGTAATATGCCGCCCTGGGCCTGCGCGCCTTCCGCGCTTTGTTTCGGTTGCGGGATGAACACAAAAGCGAGAACGCCCACCGCGAACACGAAGGTGAAAACGTCAATCGTGAGGATGCCGGTGAAGCCGATGAGCGGCAATAGCGCCCCCGCCAAAATGGGAGCAAACACCTGCGGACCGGATTCGATCAGCGACATCATGCCGTTGGCGCGGCCGTATTGCTCTTTGGGAAGCATGGTGGCGATGGTGGCGGAATAGGCCGGCCATTGAAAGGCGTTGCCCAACCCTGCGACCACTGCCGCGGCGTACAAGTGCCAAACTTCCAAATGACCCAGGGCTTGCAAGACAAGGACCGCGGCTGTACCCGTCCCTGCGGCGAGGTCGCTGACCATCATCATTAACTTGCGGTTGTGACGATCCACCATCACGCCGGCCAAGGGCGTGATAAGAACGTAGGGGGTGATGAAAAAGACCTGCACGAGCGCCAGCGCAGTAGCGGAGCCGGTCTTTTCAAAGACCCAAATGGACATGACAAAGGAAGTCATGCCTGTCGCCAGCACGGAGACGATCTGCCCGATCCAGACGAGGGTGAAACCGGTCATGCCGGAGAGTCGCTTGGAAGTTTGCATGGGGTGTGTCTAGTGATCAGTCATCAGTGATCAGTCATCAGTGTTCAGTCATCAGTGTTCAGTCATCAGTGTTCAGTCATCAGTGTTCAGTGTCCAGTATTTTACCTGTATACGTGTGTACCTGCGTACTTGTGTACCTG
>CAZVAX010000122.1:0-10070 GCA_964625215.1 uncultured Anaerolineaceae bacterium
CTATGCTCTGGTTTCGCAGGTTGGCTCAGAGTACCTTTTGAGATAATTTCTAAGTCTGATGAGACTAAGAATCCAGTCCCGACGACTTTAAAATAGGACTTATCAATATTTTCCATAAGGGCCTCAAATGGAACCGTTGAATACCCTATGGCACAAATACTATCTTTTATTTTCCTGAAAATAGCTGGGCTTATCATGATTCTCTTCCGATTTGTAATACTTTATGCCAACAACCCGCGCGCAAACTCGATCATGGCTTGTACATCGCGGAAGTTGGTGACCATGCCGACGGAGATTCTCACGGCGCCGCTGGATTTGCCAGGTTATGGCAAATGGAGAGTTATTCCAGGCAGGTAGTTAAAATCCTTCACATTAAGCGTATAGAGTGGGATGGAAAGTTTTATGGCAGTGGCGGCAATCAGCGCGTCTGGAAAGGATAACTTGTGGCTAAGAACATATTTTTCCAACAGCGCCAGGCACTGGGTTGATATGTTCTCATCAATTGAAATTTGCTGGAGGAGAGCCAGGTTTTGTTGCAATCGTTGTAGTTCGCGTTTATCGCGCGCCCCGAAATAAAGTTCGCCCACCGTCACAACACTGACAGCAATATCCGCGACGCCAATATCGGTCAAGGCCTTGACAACGTCTGTCCGGCCTTTGTAGAACTCTATCAAAATATTGGTGTCGCAAAGAATCATATGCGTTCAGGCCAGGCTTTTTTTCGAAGGCTCGCGGCAGTTACGTTCCGCCCATTCCAAATGCCGGCCAATGCAAAAAAATTGCCTTTTTGAGAACCAGCGCCGCGTTTGGATTTCCCAGAATCAGCCGTCGAGATCGTCTCGATGTAATCCAGCGATTTCAGGAAGGTCTCCAAGGCGCGCGCTTTGCGTCTGTCACGAATCCGAATGGTAATCTGTTCCATGTTTCCTCAACCGCGATTATAACATTTACCCGTTTCTGTTTTTCAATCCAGCAACCCTCGCGCAAACTCGATCATGGCTTGGACATCGCGGAAGTTGGTGACCATGCCGACGGAGATTCTCACGGCGCCGCTGGATTTGCCGTCTATGCAGATGCGGAAGTCGTCGAGGGAGAGGCGTTGGGTGTGCTCAGGCTGGGAGAAGCAGACGGCCAGTTCCATGCGTGAGATGCCGAGGGCGACCTCGCCCGCGCCGGGGTTGCAGAAACAGCCGGTGCGCAGGGAGATGCCAACCTTGTTGGCTTCGCTTTCGATGAAGCGATGGTCAATCGGCTGACCGTCCTTGTTGAAGAAGTTGACCGTGACCGCGCCGCCGCGTCCCTCGGGAGTGGTCGGCCCGTAGATGCGGACGAGGGGTTCGCCGGTGGAGTGACGGAGCGCGGCGAGACTGGAGAGCAGGTAGCCGGTGAGGGCGTGGACGCGGTTGTGGATCGTCTCATAGCCGATGGACTCGATGAACTTGAGTCCGATCTCGATGGCGGGGATGTTGAGGTAGTCGAGCGTGCCGTCTTCGAAGGCGGCGGGGCCTTCGGCCAGATAGTATTTGTCACCTTGCACGGAGGCGACGGTGATCGTCCCGCCGGCGAACCAGGGCTTGTGCAATTTGGCGACCGCCTCTTTGCGCGCGATCAACGCGCCGAGGCCGGTGGGGTAGCCGAACATCTTGTAGAACGAGACCGGGACGAAATCGGGATGGACTTTGGAGAGGTCAAGCGGGTTGGTGGGGACGAAGGCGGCCGCGTCGAGCAAAACGTCCCAGCCGAGGGCGTGGGCCTGCTCGATCCATTCGAGCGGATGCTGGACCGAGGAGAAGTTGGACTGGGCCGGGAACGCGAAGAGGTTGTGTCCGCCCGGTGTGGGCCGAGCCAGCTCGAGGTCGAGTTGAGAGGCGTCGGCGCGCATGTCGGGCAGGGCGACCGGAATGTAGGTCACGTCGGCGCCGCGCGCGTGCGCGAATTCGCGAATCCCATTGACCGAGTTGTGGTTATCGAAGGTCAGCAGGTAGCGGGAGTTGGGGTCGAAGGGATAGGACTCGCCGACGATCTTGAGCGCGCCGCTGGCGTTGGCGGTGAAGATGGCGAGGTATTCGTCGGGATCGGCGTTGAAGAAACGCAGAACGTATGCGCGGGCGTGTTCGACGAGTTCGGTGGAGGCCTGCGAGGCGGGGTTGGTGGAATGCGGGTTGCCGAAGACGTGCTCGCTGAGCAGGCGGTGGTGACGGAGAATCTGCGACTCGGCGTAGAGACCGCCGCCGGTGTAGTCGAGGTAGACCTGGTAGTTGACGTCCAGCCGGGCGTACTCGGTGAGGCGCAGACGGTCGAGGATCTCGGTGGTGGGGTAGTCGGGGTAGGCTTTGAGGAAGGCGACGAGTTCGGGGTCTTTGGGCATGGGAGGGCTCCTGTCCCTTATTTAACCACAGATAAAAGGGATGAACGGGAGGATTTACGCTTTGATGTTATTGGGCCGGGCGGGCGCAACGAAAACCGACATCTTCATTAGTAAAATCAGGAGTACCCCAGTACCGAAATGAGGAGCGAACTTTGTAAGCGTCGTTGTACCACGAGCCACCCCGGAGTACGCGATATGTGCCTGTGCTTGGGTATACATCCGGCCCAATTGGATTTTGCGTCGGAGATTTCTGGTAAAAGGAATCTAGATACCAATCATTTACCCATTCGAAGACATTGCCAGCCATATCATACAAACTAAATGGGCTGACGCCACTTGGGTAACTGCCCACCACAACTGTGTCGCCAATGTTTTGGTTGTAATTGGCTCGAGTTGAGTGTATCCCTTCACCCCACGGATAGGTACGCCCATCCGTGCCTCGCGCAGCTTTTTCCCATTGCGCTTCAGTGGGTAAATTCGCGCCACGCCATTCGCAGTAGGTCTTGGCCATGTTCCAGTCTACAAACACGACAGGGTGTTGCTCATATTTTGAATCGTTATAGTGACTGGTGTTTTTCGGCAGGTTGCACACGCCTGCCTCCACGCATGCTTTGTAAAGAGCATTGGTCACTTCGTAAGTGTCTATGTAGTAAGTATCGAGATAAACATCATGGATGGGTTGTTCATCTGGCTCGCCGTTGTTGCTTCCCATGGGGAATGTTCCGGCTGGGACGAGGCGCATGGACACGCCTTTGGAGTCGGTGATTTCTTCAGGTAAAGGAGTAGCGGTGGGTGTAAAGATTGGCGTAGAAGTATCTATTGGCGTGAGAGTAAGTTCTGGAGTCCAAGTGGAAAAGGGTGGTAGGGGCAGTGTTTTTGTGGGATTCGTTGTGGGTGTTTTGGTTGGGAAGAGGGCAGTGGAAAGTGGTTTGAAGAACAGGCCACCGCAAAGGAGTACGAGGAAGGCGACGATGCCGAGTCCCCAGAGCCACACACGTGACCTAACCCCCGGCTGCTGCGCGATCCCTGCAAGGGAAGGGGAGTCGGAGTTTTGCGGAAGAGTTGGTTTGAAGTCTTTGATCGTGTCGGACTCGGATACTGTCTCTTCGCGGCGCGGTGGTTTGGGCGCGGGTGCGGGGAAGCGCGATGGTTTTTCTGCCAACAATCCTTTCAACGCGGCGGCGAATTCTTCCATGCTCTGGTAGCGGTCGTCTGGTTGTTTTGCCAAGGCTTTCTGCAAAACGGTTACAAGTCCATTCGGCAAATCGCGGACAAACTTCTTCGGGTTCGGCAGGGGGTCGCGGGCGTGCATGATCATCACGTCCATTGGCGTGTCGGCGATGAAGGGCTTGCGGCCTGTGACCATTTCGTAGAGAACGATGCCAAGGGAATAAATGTCGGCGCGGTGATCCACGCCTTTGGCTCGGGCTTGTTCGGGAGCCATGTATTCGGGCGTGCCGAGGGCCGCGCTGGTGCCAGTCAGTTCGCGGGTCTCTTCGAGGTCGAGCAGTTTGGCGATCCCAAAGTCAGACAACATCGGCTGTCCGCGCTGGGTGAGCAGGATGTTGGCGGGCTTCACGTCGCGATGGACCATGTTCTGGTCATGGGCGTAGTCAAGCGCTTCGGCGATGGGGAGGAGCAGTTGAATGGCCTCCTGCCAGAGGAGAGGTTTCCCCAATTTTTGTTTGAGCGTCCCGCCGGGGAAGTATTCCATGACGAGGTAAGGCGAACCTTCGTACTCGCCATAGTCGAGGATCTTGATGATGTTCGGGTGGGAGAGTCGCGCCAGGGCTTTGGCTTCGCGCTCGAAACGTTTCAACATCCGCTCGAGGTGGTCGGCGGGGAAGGCTCCCTTGCGAATCATTTTGATCGCCACGTCACGTTCGAGGCGCGTGTCGTAGGCCTTGTAGACGATGGCCATGCCGCCCTCGCCGAGGAGGGAGAGGATGCGGTAGCGTCCGAGGGATTGTCCGATGAGGTCGGTCATGGGAACTCGTAGTTTAAACCGCCAGATCGAACGGCAAATCGCTGATGTCTCTCAACCGCTTGCCGCCAACCAAAATATCAAGCATTTCCAAGACCGCTTCGTTTTTGTAATCGGCGGCGGCGTTTTGAAGTTCGGGCAATGCGATGTGGTAAACGCAATCAATGTCGCCGGTTCCAAGCGCGAGGGAGGCGATGCGTTGCGGATACGGTTCTGCCGTCACGATCATAATGTGCGGCGTGTTGCCTTTTCGATTTCGAATCAGGTTGAGGGCTTCCGTCCGGGCGTTTTGCGAACGGTCGCTTCGGATCGTCCACTTGCAAGAGATACTGGCGTGGAGGATGGTTTTGGTTGAATTGGCTTTTCGCAGGGGCGTGTGAGACGCGATATTTTTGGAGACGAGTTTCTTCGGGCGATTGATTTCGCCATCGTCGGCGGGAATTCTACCGATCACAATGTCCGGCTTGATAATGTAATCCCCCAGAGTCGCGCGTAATTCTTTGTGTGTGGAAAGGGTCTTCTCCAGGTCTGCAAGATGCTCGTATTGCTCGAATTCCTCGAGCCGGCTGTTGACGGAAAAGAGCCAGTCACCGGGGCGAAGATGCTGTAATTGAAGGAACGCGTTTTGAATAAACTCGGCTGTCACAGACTCAAACAAGTTTCCGCTGGTTTGGCCGGAGGGGTGGGTTTTCCGCAAGGGATAACCGAACTGCCCAACTATGCCGCGCGCGAGGGTAGCGCTGATGTCACTGTGTTTGTCGGCATTGTTTGGCACACTGTTGGCGTCCAAAAACAAAACCTGTTCGCAGATCTGGCGATGATATTCGGCCCTCAATTTTTCAAGCACGGACTTACCCTCCCGGCTTTACAAAGCCAATGATGTATTCCTCGTGCATTCTCGCCTCGATTTGGGACGCTCCGCCGCCGTCCGTTCTATTTTTGCTGACCGGAAGCATTCTCTTGTCCCGGTCCAGTTCGCGGACACCAATGTGAACCAAGTCAAATCCAACTTGTTTGCCGATCTCCGCCAGACACCGATCCGTATCCGCGCTGATGCCGCGCAGAATGGAATTGCCGACAACAACGACGGCGGCCTTTCCGGGTTTGAGGACGCGAACCATCTCGCCAAAGGTCAATTTCATCTCGGAATAATAACGATGCAAGGCCAGTCCCTTTTTTCTGTCGGCCTGGGTTACACTTTCGATCACCTGTCCGGCAAAATCGGGCAAAGCCAATAAGTCAAAATTTTGGGTAGCGTCTCCGCCGATATATTTCTGGCGCAATTCGCTCAACTTCGAGATGGGAAACCCAAACCAGACGAGGGAAAATTTATGGGCGCGCATATAGTCAATGGCGTGACTGGCGTAGGGAGGCGAGGTCACGATCAAGTCCACGCTGTCGCGCCCCAAGGGCAGGCGTTGCGCGTCCGCTTCACAGACGAGAAAACTTTGACCGTGCGCCTGCGTCTCGGAAATGTTTTTTAGGTTTTTCTTCAACCGCTTCAGAAACTCGGTTATGGCCGAAAGCGATTTCTTTTCCAAGTCGCGGTGCGGGCGCGTATGCGCCAGGTCGCGGGCGCGGGACACGCCGCCGGATTTCGTGATAATGATGGCTGAGAAATTCAACGCGAGGAATGCCCTGGTTTCCGCTTCGTTGATTTCTTCGATTTCAGCGAGCAGGGCCAACAATTCAAGTTGCGATTCTTTGGAAAACCAATAATCCACGAACTTACGGCTTTCCTCATCGAACTTGGAATCCAACTGGTTTTCGATTTCCCCTGGATGATCGGATAATCGTTGCGACGCCCTTTCCACTACTCCCTTTCCAATCGTTTCGATATTTTGCAGAAGCGCAGTGGATAGTTTTGTATCGCCAATCCGTAACGCGAGCGGGTCAATGTCGGTTCCGAGCGCATGCCTGCCAAGCAGGGACGCTTCCAGCAGGGTCGTGCCGGAGCCCATCATGGGATCGAACACCACATCGCCAGGCAGGGTTAGCGACTCGATAAATACGCGCGGAAGTTGCGGAGGAAATTTTGCGGGAAACGCATGAATGGCATGAGAGGAGTAACCGCTCCTCTCCCCATGAAAATCCAGGTTTCCCTTCAAGAGACTGGATAAGCGCTCGCGATAAGGCAAGTAATTAATCGTTTGGCTGGGGACAGTAAGAGAAATTTGCATAGAAACTCTGGCCTTATCTTACGGGGAAAGGGGAGAGGCGTCAAGACGGTAAGTCCCTCTTTTGTCGCCGCCGTTTCAGCCGATACGTGACAACGGAAAATTTGAATGTAGTCGAATCATAGTCGAACGGGGTTGCAGCTTGCAGTCAAGTCCACCCAAAAACCTTGACGTTTTAGAACAACTGTTCTATACTCCCCGCTAGCGAAATTCCTCGCTTTTCAAAAAGGAGAACCTTATGAACCGCAGTCTCCCCCTCCAATTGGCGCCCCTCCTCAAGGGAACCGCCCTCAAGCGCGGCGCCATCTTCGGCCTGATCTTGGTGGCGGCCCTTTTTTCCTTTGAGGTCTTCAACTTTAGCACTACGCAATTCGCCCTCCTGGATGTGCTTGGCGAACTGAAATTCGCCGGCGTCCGCTGGGCGACCATCTTGGCCATCGCCTTTTGCGGCATAGACTTTGCCGGCATCGCCCGCATCTTCACCCCCGAACAAGGCCGCGACGAACCCACCGAAGTTTGGTACCTCTTCGGCGCCTGGCTGCTTGCGGCGGGTTTCAACGCCACCCTCACCTGGTGGGGCGTCTCTGTCGCCATCTTCAATAACACCTCCATCGCCGGTAGCGCCCTGCTCGGCGCCGGGACGATGACCTCGGCGGTCCCCGTTTTCGTCGCGATCATGGTCTGGTTGATCCGCGTCCTGATCATCGGCGCCTTCTCCGTCGCGGGCGAACGACTCTTCACCCTCGCGGAGGATCAGCCCGCGCGCAATCCCTTCGTTCGACGCGACGAACCACGACCCCAGCCGCGTCCGACTCCGACCAATGCTGTTCCGTCCGTCCCCTACGTTCGACCCGCGCCCAAGCCCTTCCCCACCCCGGCCAACGCCTACGCCCCGCGTCCCGAGCCGGCCTACCATCCTGTTGGGATGACCGCCTCGGCGCGCACCGAAAAAACGCCCACCCGGGTGTGACCTCTCCTTGCACGTTACAAACTCCATATCTTCCAACACGAAAAGACGGCTCAACGCGAGCCGTCTTTTCGTGTCTGCCTGTGTACGTGTCTACTTGTCAACAATCTTCGAACGCGTGGCGCCGTCCACAATATCCCAACCTCCAGCGCGGGCGAAGGTGTGCAGGGTTCGCATTCCGGGGCGCGGACGAATCGTCTCCACGCGCGTCTCCTCATAATCGCGCTCGGTCAGGGTTTCGACGCGATTGAAGTTGAGCGCGTACCCGTAACGCACCGAGCAATCCTGCGAGGGGCGATATAGCCGGCCCTCGAACTCGAACAGCCTCCCGGCGGGCCGCGCCGTCCGCACATCCGAGATCACCGGGTTGAGCGGGTGCGGAGTCCAGCGCGCGGAGGTCGGTTCGTCCGCGAAAAATAGATGCAACTCATCCCACGACGACGCGCCCGCCTCGCTCTTCAAATTCGTGAACAGCCACCAGCGCCCGCCGTGTTCGAGCAGGGTCGAGTCCACCGCATACACATCGTTCATTAAATTGTGCGCGAACTCCCAACGGTCGGGCCAGCGCGCGCAGCGATACAGTTCCACCGTCCGTTGCGCGGAGGTTTCGGGGATCATCCACATTTCGCCGCGCCACGCGAACACAAACGGATACGACAAGTGATATGGACGTTCGAGCGCTGCCTGTCGCGACGCGACCTTTCCATCTTCCAACATGAGACAAACGATTCTTCCTCGACGCGTCTCGCGCACGTACTCCTCGACGAAGACGTGCAACCGGCCATCGCGTTCCACCATCATCGGGTCGGCCCAATACACGCCTCGCGGCGGGACGATGGGCCGGCTCCTGTCTAATTCAGGGAGCAGGCCCGCCGGGGTTTTCGCGGCCAACAACAACCACGTCTCGCGCGGGCGGAGGTATTTTTCGATCTTGCGCGCGGTTTGTTTGAGCGCGAGAGAGGCGATGTGCAAAGCCGGGAGACTTTGCGCTCCGGAGGCGGGCGCGGACTCTGAAGTCTCCAGACTTCGATGCAAAGCCGGGAGACTGTGCGCTCCGGATTCCCCCTCCAACGCCAACTTTTTCAACGCCCACAGCAGCGTGGACTCAGCCTTGATGAAAAAATGATTTCGGTTGCGCGCGGCGGAGATCCAGTCGGTGGCGAAGACGGCGCGGCGCAGGAGTTTGGTTTCGCCGGAGGGGAGGATGGCGAGAAGGTCGCAGGTCATCAAGGGTTCGCGGGCAAGGACTTCGCGGAAGCCGGTGGAGGGGGCGAGGGAGTTCCAGGTCCAGATGCCGAGGCGGGGAGGATGCGGAAAATTGGGAATTTGATTCCAACTGTTTCGTGTTCCGTCATTGCGAGGAGGGCGGTCGTCCCGACGAAGCAATCCCCGCGCCGACGAGGAGATTGCTTCGTCGCTCGCTTCACTCGCTCCTCGCAATGACGAGAAATCTTGAACGGAGGAAAAAGAGAGGAGGATATCGTGGGGATGGGATGAAAGTTCGGAGGGAGGAACGACGGGCGTGTTGGGTAGCGCGGCTGTCAAATCGCTGGGGGCGAAGAGGTCGGGGGCGCCGCGTTGGAGGCGTCCGTCGAGGGCGAGGAAGAGGTCGAGGAGGCCGCGCGGCGATGGGGGGAGGTTGAGGCTGGAGATGGCCGCGACCCGCGCGTGGTCGAGGGAGGCGAGGCGACGCGCAAGGCGGGAGATCCAGAGCGGGACGAGGGTCGAGTCTGCGAGGAGGATGAGTCGAGGGGGAGTCATCGTCACGCCTTGTCGCTGGGCCGGTAGACGGAGAGGTAGGCCAGGGGTTTGTAGCCGGCGCGGCGGTAGAGGCTCATGCCCATTTCGGAGGCGAGCAGAACCATGTGTCGCAGGCCGAGGTGGTTGGCTTCCTGGTGGACGCGGCGGAGGAGGCGGCCGCCGATGCCGCGCTGGCGATAGACGGGCAGGGTGTAGAGCTGGTTGACGTAGCCGATGCCCTCGTAGGCGGTGACGAGTTGAGTCCAGCCGACGGCGCGGTGTTCGAGTTCGGCGTAGTAGTTGAGAATGTGCGGATCGCCGAGGGTTTCGGGCGGGACGCGCTCGCTGCCGAGGGAAAGACTTTCGTTGGCGAATTCGATCTGTTCGCGCGACTCGATTTTGTGGACGTGGGTCCAGCCGCGCGGGGTTTTGACGGGCAGGGGCAGGCCCAGGATCATGGCGGTTTCCTGCCATTCGTAGCCGAACTTTTCGTATTGTCGTTTGGCGTCGGGGTTGGTTGGTTCATCGTGGAAGACGTTGACGACGAATTTGTCGCCGGGCTTTTTGGGGTAGGCGTTGACGCGGGCGAGAACGACCAACGGGTCGGGGTCGAGGGCGAGGAATTCCATTTTCATGTCGGTGAAGGGGACGTTGCCGTAATACGAAACGCCCACGCCTCCGATGTCCTGATAGGATGAACCAAAGGCCACGTGGTAAACGTGGTTGTAACTGCGGATCATGGCTTCGACGGCCCAGGGATTTTGGAGAGGCATTTTAGTTTCTTGAGTTTAGAGTAGCAAAATAGCGCATGCGAAGCGTGCGAAGCGAGTTGAA
>CAZVAX010000123.1:0-9646 GCA_964625215.1 uncultured Anaerolineaceae bacterium
ATGCAAAAGTCAAGATTCTTTCCCCTCGCGCTTGAAGCGCTGGCAGAATGGATGCCGGAAATCCGGGTCGCCAAACCCGAGATGTCCGCCCATGTTCCCACCCTGGATGATGTTCTGAGTGGACTCGGTTCGGTTCCACCAGGCGCTTTGCTTCTCGGCATGGCAACCGATGGATTGCCGGTCCTATTGAATCTTTACGATCCCCTGCCGGGTTCGATCTTGATCACCGGAGATGCAGGGACGGGAAAAACATCCTTCTTGAAATCCCTGGCCGCCGCGACCGTTCGAATGTTCGATCCAAACGATGTGCAATTCGGCGTGCTGACAGATTCCCCAGCTGAATGGACGGGCTTCGATCAGTTTGAACACTGCGCGGCAATCCTGCCAGTCTTTGAAAACGGGGCGATGGATTTCGTCGAATCATTGAACACCTGGGCGCATGCTAACAAATCAAGACAATCAGTGATCCTGCTGCTCGACGGATTGGATAAAGTCAATGAATGGAATGACACAGCCATCAACAACTTACGCTGGCTAACGATGCGCGGGCCCTCGCGCCGCGTTTGGCCGTTCGCCTCCATCCGCGCGGATCTGCTTCGCCCGGCCCAAAATCTGATTTCAGAATTTCGCACGTTTATCCTCGGCTCCATCAAAGATAAACGGATTCCCACACAACTTACCCAATCGCCCTCCAGTGATTTGGATGACTTAATTCCAGGCGACCAATTCGCCATGAAAGAAGGCGATGAATGGTTGAAATTCTGGATCCCACGCCTGGAGGAAGGAAATTGACATGGAACGTGGAATGCTCTGGTTCGATGATAATCCCAAGACCGACCTGAATGCAAAAGTTCGCGTGGCCGCAGATTACTACCGAAAAAAATTTGGCCGCCTGCCAAACCTGTGCTTCGTTAATCCCTCAGCGCTGACTCGTGAAGTCGTCACGGACGAAAAAATTGCCATCCGACCGTATCGCCCGGTTTTACCCGGCCATCTTTGGATCGGATTGAGCGAAGCGAACGCGAACTAACCAACACCGACAACGAACGCAATTGCCTCGTTCTGCGTGTGACTGATACTCACTGACCAGATCCGAATTCCCAACCCGTTCGCCATCCTTTCCGCCTCGCCATGCAACTCCAGTTGGGGCGCGCCGCGCTCACCGCGCAGGACTTCGATCTCCTTCCAACCCACGTCCCCAATCCCACAACCCAGCGCCTTCGCCACCGACTCCTTGGCCGCGAACCGTCCCGCCAGCGACTCGACCTTACGCTGATTCTCCTCCAATTCGCGCGGCGTAAAGATGCGATTCAAGAATCGATCCCCCTGCCGCGCAAGGGCCTCCCGCACGCGCTCGATCTCGATCATATCCACGCCGGCGACGAGGCTCATCGTTACGGCCCTGCCGTCGCAAACGCCAACCGATCCGGGGCAATAAACTTGACTGCCGCCGCATGGACATCCTCCCGCTTCACCTTCTCCACTCGCCCGGCGTAACGCTGGTAATAATCCAATCCCAAATCGTAACGCTCCATGTTCAACAACGCGCCGGCCACGCCGCTATTCGACTCCATCGTAAGCGGCAACCGACCGACGAAATTCTGCTTACTGTCCGACAGCTCCTCGCGCGTCACCCCGCCCTCCACAAAACGCTTCAACTCCTTGACAATCAAATCGGCCGCGCGTTTCACGTTCTTTGGGTTCACCCCCGCGCTGACATCCCACACGCCCGGCCCCAAACCCGCGCTCAAATTGGAATTCGCGTAATACGCCAGACCGGCCTTTTCACGAACCGCTTCCCCCACGCGACCGCCCAAACCGAACTGCCCCAAAATGGAATTCCCCAAGGCAGCCGCCATATAATCTGGGTCGACGCGTTTCGGGCCGATCGTGCCGATGATGAGGTCGGTTTGGGATTTCCCTCCGATCCGATGATGCCGCCGCGCCATTTTCTTCAAAGGCGCCTGATGCGGGATTTCCGGCCGCGCCCGCTGATTCGGATTCTTCCAACTTCCCAGCGCGCGCTGGACGTGCTCCACCGCCCGTTTGGGTTCGACCGCGCCCACGATGGAGAGGATCAGGCCCCTCGGTCCGAATGTGAGGCGGTGAAAGTCGCGCAAGTCGCGGCGGGTGATGGATTGGATCGTTTCGGGCCAGCCGTCGTCGGGCCGGGAGTAGGGATGTCCTTTGAAGAGAATCTCATCGAAGATCAATTCCGCCATGTCGGAGGTATCCTGCGCGCGCATGGCAAGACCGGTCAATAGTTGCGCGCGGAGCCGTTCCACTTGATCCTTCGGAAAGGAAGGATACTGCATCGTCTCGGAGAAAATATCCAACAGAAGAGGGAGATCTTCGGCGAGGGCGCGGCCACTGAAACTGGAAGTGGTGACGCCGGAATCGTAGCCAAAACTCGCGCCCACCGATTCCAGCGCGTCGTAGATTTCCTGCATGTTCCGTTTTTGCGTGCCGCGCATCAGGCTCGAACAGACAAAATCCGCCAGCCCGAGTTTTTCATCCGACTCGAAGAGACTGCCGGAAACAAAATATCCGCTCACCACCACGGAGGGACTGTTGAAGTTGGCGCGGCTCAACACCGTGATGCCGTTTGACAACGCTTCGCGGTGAATGGTTTCGGGACCGGGCAGGCTGTGCGCGCTGGATTTGATCTTGGTCATGATATTATCCGCCTGTTGGAATGTAGGTTCCGACCACGCGACTCTGCGGGCGGAAATATTGACGCGCCGCGCGTTGCACATCGGCGGGCGTGACGGCTGAGAGGTTATCGAGGAAGGTTTCAAACCAACGATAGTCCGCGAACATGTTCGCGTACCCCAGCCAGAACGCCTGGTTGGTGATGCTTTCGCTGCCATACGCAAAGATGGCGCGCGCCTGCTTGATGGCGCGCGTGATCTCCGCTTTCGTCACACGTTCCTCTTGCACGCGGCGGATCTCCGCGTCCAAGGCGGCGAGGGCCTCCTGCGGTTTGCGTTTGGGATGGACAGTGACGGTGAATATATAGAGGAAGGGATCTATCGTGGCGCTCGCCCCGCCGGAAACGCCCACCGCGTATTCCTTTTCCACCAGCGCGCGATACAGGCGCGACGTTCGATTGGAAATCCCGCCGCCGAACATATTGAGATTGCTCGGTCCGGCCAGCAGGCTATCCAACACAGTTAGCGGGAAGAAATCGGGGTGCGAGGCGGCGGGAAAACGATACGCCGCTTGAATGAAGGTTGTTTCGCCGGGGCCTTCCACATCCAACCGTATCTCGCCGCGCTGCTCCGGTTCGGGGCGATTGAGGCGCGGCGGTTTGGGGCCGGCGGGAATCGGTTCGTACAACTCGCGAATGCGCGCCAGCATGGACTTGGTATCGAAGTCGCCCGCCACCGCCATCACCGCGTTATTCGGCGCGTAGTAGGTTCGATAATGGTTGTAGAGATCGTCGCGGCGGATCGTCCACAGGTCGGCCATATCGCCGATCACCTCGTGACGGTACGAGTGGATTCCGAACGCGGCGTGTTGGATGGCCTCGCCCAAGCGGAAGAGCGGCTCGTTCTCGTTGCCCTCGCGTTCCGAAACGATCACCGTCCGCTCGGAGGCCACTTCCTTTTCATCGAAGAAACTGTTCACCATCCGGTCGGCTTCGAGGCGCAGACCCAGGTCAATTTTATTGGCCGGCATGGTTTCGAAGTAAGTGGTCCAATCCAAAAAAGTGAAGGCGTTCCACACCCCCCCATCGCGCGAGACGGCTCGATCCAAAACGCTGGCCGGAAACTGCGGCGTGCCTTTGAACTGCATGTGCTCCGTCCAATGCGAGATGCCGGTCTTGCCGGCGACCTCGTCCCGCGAGCCGACGCGATACCACACCCACGAAGACACCAACGGCGCGGTGTGAATTTCTTTAAGATAAACGGTCAGCCCGTTCGAGAGGGCGGTCTTTGTGTACTCTTTTTTCATGCGGCTCCAAACACAATAACATCACGGCCCATCCTGTTCACAGATTAAAGCGCCGTCGGGCGAAGCGGCGTTGACATTCAGCAGACAATACAAGGGTTCGACCACCGTCTGCAAACCCACGAACGGTTCATGCAGGTCGGTTTCGCTCAGGGCAATATCCACCGGCACAATCAGGGTAACCGGCACTTTTTTGTCCACTGGCACGGTGAGCGTAAGAGTGATCGGCAGGCGCGTCCCGGCGGGCAGAATGATGTTGGCGGGCGCGTTCGTGATATTCAAACCGCCGGTCGTCAACGTGACACGCGCCTGGCTGATGGGCGTGTCTTGGCTCAGAACCACTTCAGTCTGCGTGTTCAGATCGAGGTTGAACTGCACCGGAATCTCGGCCGTCACCGGGATGGAGGCGCGAATGTGCGCCTGATCCATCTTGACAAAATTTTCATACAAGCCGCGCACCGTTTCTTCGGGCAGGCTTGCCAACGCCAGCATCTCGTTCAATTTAAGATTCAATTTCGCCACAATCCCAACCAGGATGACGACGATCACGATCAACGCCAGGTTGAAGATCAACGACAGCGTTCCGGTGATCGTCCAAAACGCGGGACCGAAACGCGGCTTTCTCGACGGGCCGACCGGCTCGCGCTCCTCCGCGCGGACTCGCTCCGCGGGTTTGGGCGACTTCGCCTCGGCGCGCCGCGCGGGAGTCGGCTGGGGGGCCGAGTCGGCTGGTTTGGAGGCACGCGGCAACCGGTCCAGCGCCGAACGGCGGGGTGAGGCAGGCTGACTCGTCGGCGGCATTTCGTCGCCATCTTCCTCATCCCCGGCAAGGATGGCTCGGAAACGGGCGGTGGTCTCATCCATGTTTGGGTCGCGTGGATTGGGAGTGGTCATGGTGGCCTCCTGAGTCGGCGTGTGACTAATATTAGCACAAGAAGGGGTGATTCGCCCCATTTTGGCACACGAAATTTGGGATGAATTACAGAAGCGTTTTTTGGCCCGCCCCTGTACAATAAATAGAGTCGCAACTTTAGCGGCGCGCAGGCGACGGATAATTCGTTGGAAGGTTTTTGTGTACGCCGTCAACGGGTTTGTGATTATAATCAGCCCGTTTTTGTTCGAATTAGACTTCTCCCAGGAGGAAGCGAACCAATGCAGAACCAACACTTTGTAGCCGTTGTAGGAGCCGGCCCAGCCGGTCTGTTTGGCGCGCGCGAGCTTGCCAACGCGGGGGCGCGCGTCGTGATCTTCAATCGCGATATCAAACCCGGCGGGCTGGCCGAATATGGAATCTATCCCGCCAAACACACCATGAAGGAGGGGTTGCGCAAGCAATTCCGCGGCGTTCTCGACAACCCAAGCATTGACTATTACGGCAACCTGACCGTCGGCGCGCAGGGCGATCTCTCGCTCGACGATTTGCGCGCGCTCGGCTTTCAGGCCATCCTCGTCACCGCCGGCGCGCAAGGGACGAAGTGGCTCGGCCTGCCGGGAGAAAACCTGATCGGCGTGTATCACGCCAAGGATGTGGTCTATTTCTATAATCACCTGCCGCCCTACGCGCAAAAGCCGTACCGCTTCGGCAAGCGTTGCGCCATTGTTGGCGCGGGCAACGTGATGATTGACATCGCCCGCTACCTGATCCGCGAGGAGAAGGTGGAGGAGGTGATCGCGGTGGTGCGGCGCGGACCGGCCGAGGTGAAGTTCGATAAGAAGGAGATGGAGCATATCGTCGCCAATCTCGACCAAGCCGCGCTCGATGCGGAGATGACGCGCTGCGCGCCGATCATGCAGGCCATCGGCCAGGATCCTGCCGCGGCCAAGGCCGCCATCCTCGAGGCCCTGCCGCGCGCCGAAGCCAAGACCTCCGACACGCGCTTCCGCTTTGAGTTTTTGGCGTCACCCGTGCAAATGCTCGGCGACGCCCAGGGTTATCTGACTCAGATCGAATTGGAAGACAACACCCTCGCCTTGAAAGACGGCGACACGAAAGCGCGCGGCACGGGGGTCAAACGCCTGCTCGACGCGGAAACGGTCATCTTCGCCATCGGCGACAAAGTGGATGAGTCGTTCGGCTTGCCCGTGGAGTGGAATGAGTTCGTGAAGAGCGCCACGCCCAAGTTCCCGATTGACGGCGTGAGTTTCGAGTCGACGCTCGATGGCGTGTTCGTCGGCGGTTGGTCACGCAAGGCCAGCGACGGCCTAGTAGGATACGCCCGCAAGGATGGCGTCAATGCATCGAAGGCAGTCTGGCAATATCTCCAGGCCCTCTCCCCCATCGAACCGAACGTGGAGGCGGTGGCGGATCGGGTTCACGGACTCGGCAAGCCCATCGTCACCAAAGCGGACATCAAACGCCTCGAAACGGTGGAAGCCGAGGAAGCCCAAAAGCGCGGGCTGGAGGAATTCAAGTTCGACAATAATGAGGATATGTTGAACGCGATGGGATTGATGGCGGTGGCATAAAACAAAAACTCCGAAGTCTCACAGACTTCGGAGTTTTTTTGCGAGGTCGCGCGCACGCGTCGGCGCGTCGCCGAGGTAGCCGGCGTAATCGAGCGCGGCGCGTATTTCCCCCTCCGGCATAAATTTCTGCAACTCCGCGTCGCCCACCAGCGACTCGACCAGTGGATTCCCCTCCCCGCGTCGCGTCGCCTCCCACGCGGCGAGGCTATGTTCGCGAATCCGCTCGTGCATCGCCTGCCGATCCGCGCCTGCTTTGACCAGCAACATCATCAGTCGCTCCGTGGCGGCGAAGGGACCGTAGACGGAGAGGTTGCGGGACATGGCTTCCTCGTCCACGCGCAGGCCGGAGAGAATGCCGAGGGCGGTGTGCAGAATTTCGTCGGCGGCGAGGAAGGCTTCGGGGAGCAGGACACGTCGGTTGGCTGAGTCGTCCAGGGTCCGTTCGAGAAGCGAGTGGGCGGCGTTGTCCCAGGCGAGACGGGGGAGTCCCGCCAGGTAGCGCGCCAGCGAGTCGATTTTTTCGGCGCGGATGGGATTGCGTTTGAACGGCATGGCCGAGGAACCGACCTGTTTGGCGCCGAAGGGTTCGCTCAGTTCGCCGATGACGGGCGATTGGAGCAGGCGCAGGTCGAAGGCGAATTTGTGGAGCGAGGCGGCGAGGGCGGCCAGCGCGCTGACCACGGGGAAATCCTGGCGGCGGGGATAGGTTTGCGAGGCGATGGGGAAGAACGGCAGGTCGAGTTTGGCGGAGAGACTTTTTTCAAAATCAGCGAGACGCTCCGCGCCGAGGAGTTCGGCGTAACTGGCGGAGGTGCCGACCGCGCCCTTAAACCCCTTCCCCCTAATCTCCAATCTCTGCTCTCTAATCTCTTTGTAGTCTTCCAGCAAATCCTGCGCATACATGGCGAGACGATAACCGAGCGTGGTCGGTTCGGCGGGTTGGATGTGCGTGAAGGCGATGACCGGCGTTTCGGCGTAGCGCTCGATCAGGTCGGCGAAGCGGGCGAGGACGTGGGCGAGGGTGACGAGGGTCAGGTCGAGGGCGGCGCGGACGCGTAACGCGTCAGCGTTGTCTTCGATGTCCATCGAGGTCGCGCCGAGGTGGATGATCCCGCCGCCGACGGGACACTGCTCAGCGAAGGCTTTGACCTCCGCCATCAGGTCGTGGTGAATTTCGGCTTCGATGGCAAGCGAGCGTTCCACGTTGATCTCATCCATGTGGCCGCGCAGGTCCGTGACTTGCGCGGCGGTGATCAATCCAAGCTCGGATTGCGTCTCGGCGAGCGCGACCCAAATGCGACGCCACAGTCGGCGCTTGTGTTCTTCGCTCCACAGGCGACGCATATCGTCACTGCCGTAGCGCCAGGAGAAGGGGGAGAGGTAGGAGGAGTACATTAGGGTTTTACTGCTGATCTTAGCCGGGTTGATGTTTGGGCCAATATTAGCCCTGAAAGACTATAATTTTGTATAGCACTTAGGAAGGGATAAATGGGCTGCATGAATTTCAGGACAACCATAAGTGATATCACAATTAAAAACACTCCCCAAATAATTCCTACTGAGATGAGCCCCCACGATTTTTGTGTTGGGCCAGGTATTACGAACGCCCCGACAAGGTAACTTGCAACGAAAGCAAGAGCACCGAGAAAGAAAACCCCAAGTTCTGTAAAAAAAGAGACCTTCTCATTATGTGTTATGAAATTATTTATCGCTAAGGTACCCGCGCTTAAGCTAAAGGCTACGAGAAGTATAAGTAAGTATTGACCGATATAATAAAGAGGGGATCGTTTTTCCATATTTGCCTCCAAGCCATGTCACATCGAAAGACTTCCCCCATTATAATTCCCTCATGCCCAAACGTGACCTGTACTTCCGCTCCCCCATCTTGAACGCGGCCGGGATGCTTGGCTTCGCGCCAGACTTGCGCGCGTGGCAGAACTCCGAGTTCTTAAAGAACTCGGAGTTCTTGGAGACATTCGGCGCGTTCGTGACCAATCCGCTTTCGTGGCGGCCGCGCAAACCCACGTCACACCCGGCGGTGCTTGAGTATCCGGGCGGATTTTTGTTGCACACGGGATTGCCGAACCCGGGCTTTCCGTCTGCGGTGAAGAAGTACGCGCACAAATGGGCGGATTCGTCCGTGCCGGTAATCGTCAGTTTGATGGCCGACCGGCCGGAGGAGACGAAGCGCATGGTCGAGACGTTGGAGGGGGTGGAGAATGTCATGGCGGCGGAGTTGGGGTTCGCGCCCCTGCTGGCGGACGACATTATTTTGATGACGGTGGAAATGTCGCTGGGGGAGTTGCCATTGATCGCGTCCCTGCCAATGGAGCAGGCGGTGACGTTGGGTCCGCGTGTGATGGAGGCGGGCGCGGCGGCGGTGAGTCTCAGTGCGCCGCGGGGTTCACTGATGACTGATGACCGATCACTGATTACTGGTCGTCTTTATGGGCCGAGTCTATTTCCGCTGGCGTTGGAGACGGTGAGTCGGCTCGTGGGGGCGGGAGTGCCAACGATTGGGGGAGGAGGAGTCTACGAGGAGGAGCAGGCGCAGGCGATGTTGCAGGCGGGGGCGCTGGCGGTTCAGTTGGACGCGGTGTTGTGGCGCGGCGGTTGTTCTTCTATCGAGTAGCCGGCGTCTTCGAGAAAAAGTTGTTTTTCTGCGGGGGTCATGCGCGAGTAGGCCAGGCGGATGGTGTAGCCGCCGATGAGTTTACCCTCTTGCACGATCATCCAGTCAATGATGTCTGCGGTTGCAATCTCGATGCGATCACCGAAGGAGAGGCGGAGGGAGGGGATGTCGTCGCCGATGTTCGCGGTGAAGCGACCGGACTCGTAGGTCACGTCGTCGCACCAGATGTCGAGGGATGGGTCGCCGGGGGGAGTGAAGCGAACTTTGAGGGCGGCAAATTCGCGCGTGGGGTTGGGTGAGGCAAGATGCGCGATGAAGTCGCTGAGGGTGGCGCGAGCGTTCGAGATGGCCTCAGCCATTTCGGGGTCGGAGGGAGAAGCGGAAACGATGGGAGGAGAGGTTGGGGAGGAGGTCGCGGTCGGTAGGGCCGCGCGAGTCGCGCAGGCGGTCAGGGTCAACAAAAGAATCAGCGCGAGTTTCATTGAGTCGGTTCGAGAACCACGACGACAATGCGACGCGGCGCGCAGCGTTTTTCGTAAGCGGCGTAGCCTTTGTAGTAGGAGAGCGCGAGTTCCCAGTATTTGGCGCGCTCCT
>CAZVAX010000124.1:0-9500 GCA_964625215.1 uncultured Anaerolineaceae bacterium
ATTCGAGCGTGCCTTTGGGCGAGATGACGGCCGCGATGGCGACGCGCAAGGGAACCGCTTCCTGATCTTGTGGAGTGGGGAGGGGTTGGAGGTTGTTGAGGTCAACCGTGCCTGCAATTTCGGTTGGAGGGAGGGGGGAGCAGGAGGCGAGGAGGAGAGCGATCAGTGAACAGTAAACAGCGATCAGTGACCGATAACCAGTAATCAGTGACCAGTAATCAGCGATCAGTGACCTGCGATTGAGGAGGCGTGTGCGGGACAAGGCGAGGCTCCTTGGTTGGGTTTTCTTGAATGTAGCAAGTTGGACAGAAACTGTCCAGTGATGAATGTCATCCCCCAATTTGACTCATTCCGCGTCTCGCGCCCGCAGGCACGGCAATGAGCATGTCGTGATGTTCGGGTTTCTGCGCGATGGCTTGATTGAAAAACGGTTCGAGTGGTTGTCCATTTCGCAACGCGTCGCGCAAGGAAATCTCAGCGGGAATCACCAAACACGAGCGCAACTTTCCATCGGACGTGAGTCGCAGGCGGTTGCAATTTTGGCAGAAGTGTTCGCCCAATGGCGAGATGAATCCGATTGTGCCGAGGGCGTTGGGGATGCGGTAGGTGCGGGCAGGGCCGTTGCCATTTGGTGAAGTCGAAGGTCGCAAGTCGAAGGTCGAAAGTTGGACGCGCATTTCGTGGACAGAGACGTAGCGGTCGGCGGGCGCGGGGAAGCCTTCGCCCCAATCCTGCGCGTTGCCGATGGGCATGAGTTCGATGAAGCGCACGTGCCAGTCGTTCTCGAGGGTCAGGCGCGCGAAGGCGGGCAACTCGTCGGCGTTGAGGCCGCGCACGACGACGGTGTTCAGTTTGAGCGGCGCGAGACGCGCACGTTCGGCGGCGGCGATTCCCTTCCAGACGCGCGCCAAGTCCCCGCCGCGGGTGATGCGTCGGAATTTGTCGGCGTCCAATGAATCGAGGCTGATGTTGACGCGTTTGAGTCCCGCGTCTGCCAGCGGCTGGGCGAGACGCTCCAGCAACATCGCGTTGGTCGTCAGGCTGACTTCTTCGATTCCCTTGACCGACGCGATGCCGCGCACGATCTCGACGATGTTTGGATGCACCAACGGCTCGCCGCCCGTCAGACGGACTCGCGTCACGCCTCCGCTCGCGGCGGCCTCCACCACCCGAACGATTTCCCCCGCTGAGAGTTGATCGGCGCGCGGCTGCCATTGGAGTCCCTCGCGCGGCATACAGTAGACGCAGCGCAGGTTACAGCGATCGGTGAGCGAGATGCGGAGGTAGGTGATGGCGCGGCCGAAGGGGTCAATGAATTTCATAGGAAATTAAACCAATAGGTTCCAACGGCAATGATGAGGATGACTCCCAGCGCGCGGCGGACGTTTGCGCCCGAAAATTTGACCGCGCCCATTTGGCTTCCAATCAGCGCGCCGATCAAGCCGACAACCAGCAGTGGGATGCCAAATTCGCCCAGCGAGAATGTGCCGTTGGTGAAACGTCCGACCAATCCGCTGATGGAGTTGATGGCGATGAAAGCCCCAGCGGAGGCGGCGGCTTGTTTGGAAGTCCCCCAGCCCAAAAGGATGATGAGAGGCGAGAGGAAAATCCCGCCGCCGATGCCGATCATGCCAGAGAGCAGTCCGATGACTGCGCCGCTGAACAGCGAAGCCCAAAGCGGGATGGGACGCGCTGTCCAGTCCGCTTTTTCGCTGAGGACGGGAAAGAACGTCATGCGAATGGCGAGATAGGTGAGGACAATATAAAGAAGCGTTGTGTAGGTTTGCTCGGAGAGTTTGAACATCCCACCGATGAACGCGGCAGGGATGGAAGTGATGAGAAATGGAATGAGCAATCCCGAACGAAAGTGTCCCGCGCGGAAGTAGTTCGCAAACGCTATGGAGGATACAAATATATTCAACACCAACGCCGTGCTGGACATGACATTGGCGGGAATTTCGAAGAAACTCATCCCCAGCAAATAGCCCGATGCGCCGCCAAAGCCCGCGCTGGAATAGACGATGGCGATGACGAATACCAGTACATAGAGGAGGGGATTATTCAACGGTCATTTCCTGTTGCGCTGAGATGCAAACAGGCAAATGATAATACGAATCTCCCGTGCAGGCGCGACAGAGAGTGAGACCTTCGCGGTGAATCTCGCGTTCGTTCATGATCTCTTCGCCACATACATCGCAATTGACGCGCAGGCCTGGGCGGGAAACGATCTCGGAAATTGAAACGGCAAGATGTACTTCGGCGACAGAAAACATTTCTTCATCAGGCATGACTTGATACGCCTGCATTTGTGCAAAGTAATGACGGGGTTCATTCGGGGCATATTGATAAGCCCGCTCACGAATATCCAACGTTGGCGCGACGCGTACAGCCAGCCCAGACTGGGTATCAACAAAAGTTGCCGCCGTCTTGCCATAATCCTCCACGCGCAGGGTGCGATGACCGACAGAGCAATTCGTCGCGGCGATCAGACCATCGGCAAAACAGCCGTCCGTTTCAGTGATAACGAACAGGCGTTTACTGCCTTGATTTGCAGATAAGCCCAATGACTTGAGTCCACATAAGCCCATGCGCACGCCAAGGATCTGACGCGGGCAGAGGTGGGAATGGTCGCGGGAGGAGAGGGCGAGGAGTTCGTCTAGTGGTCTCATAGTCGAATAGTCTCGTAGTCCTGATTTATGAAAAACGCCGTCTCATGGAAAAGAGACGGCGCGGGAGGGCGGGGGAGGTCTCCTTTCCAAATGCGGGGGATGGAAGCGTTTCCACTTCCACCTGGTAGCACGAAATGAATTTCGTGGTACTGTCCTGTCGCCATGCAGAACAATTTGGCAAATTGTTCTGCAACAGGCAAACAGGCTTCGGAGGGGATAGTATTCAGTTATCAGTGATCAGTCATCAGTCGGTTTTGGTGTCTTCGCCGTTCAATCCAGATTTAAAGTTGCGGATGCCAGAGCCGAGTTCGCCTGCTATTTTACCAATCCTTCCCACTCCGAAGAGCAGGATGACGATGCCGAGGATGATGAGGAGTTCGGTGGGACCGAGTCGGAACATGATGAACCTTCCTTTCATCAGTGGGGGGGAAGCGCCTTTCGCCTCGCCCCCCACTGATCACTGATTACTGTTTACTGATGGCTGACTCTACGCCTTCTCCACTTTCACCAGCGTATCGTAGAACACCGCCGATCCGCCGACGGGATCGAAGAGGCAGGTGTTGGTGACGATGGGATCGGTGCGCATGGCCGCGTTGGCATGGATGCCTTCGTAGCGGCGCGCGTCGCCTTCGATGGTCGTGCCGTCAATGGTCACGTCCTGCGCGCCGTATGCCCAGTGACCGAAGCCGAGGGCGAAGGCGATCACGCCTGGGCGCATGCCTTCCACCACTTTCACCTTGCCCACGATATCGCGCTTGTGACCGTTGCCAAAGTCCCACACACCCTGGGGGTTGGAGGCGGAACTGATACGGATCGCGTCGCCGCTGGTCAGGTTGCGTTTCGCGGCGTCCGCGCTGTTCATCAACACGAAGTTTTCGGGCAGGAGGGCTTTCAGCCAGTAGTTGCCTTGCGTGCGGCTCTTGGTTTGCATGATCTCGCGATAGGTGATCATTTTAAGATCGTAGCCGTCCTTCTCGTCTTCGAGCACGTTGCCGTCGAAGCCCATGTTTGGTTCGATGAAGGTCGGGACGGGCGAGAGACTCTTTCCCGTGCCAGCATGTTTAACGCTGACGTTCTTCTCAAGGTACATGTTGATGAGTTTGCCGTACTTCGTGCCAGTGGGGATGATGTACGGTTCGTCGAAGGAGCCAGGACGAACGCCGTCGCCAG
Organism: uncultured Anaerolineaceae bacterium; assembly: GCA_964625215.1. Lineage (GTDB taxonomy): Bacteria > Chloroflexota > Anaerolineae > Anaerolineales > Villigracilaceae > Denitrolinea. The sequence continues at coordinate 3,840 of CAZVAX010000124.1, forward strand.
GGTAGCCTTTTTCGTAAGCCTGGAAACGTCCGCCGCGCGCAAGGACGGTCACGACGCGAGGCCACATGTCGCCCGTGATCGCCGCCCATCGTTCAGGATCAAATACGGCCTTGGGAAGATGCGAGCGGGACTTGATGAAGAGGTCAATCTCCTCGGCGGAAGCCTCGGGGACGGCGTCCTCCAATTCCTTCTTTTCGCCGTAGGCCAGGTTCATCACCATGCGGAGGTAGAGATCGTCGGGATGGTTGTAGTTCACGCCCTCGCCGAGTCCGTTCGCGCCGAAGTTGGGCAGTTCCAGTTTTTCGGCCATCGCCAGCAACATGGCTTCGAATTGCAGAGCCATCTCCTGGCCGTAGACTTTCACCGTGCCAGTGAGCGGCGCGATGACGGGTTGGCGCACGCCCTGAACTTTGAAGGTAATGTTCGGATGCGAGCCGCCAAACTCCCAGCGTTCGAGATACGACACATCGGGGAAGATGTAATCGGCGTACATGCTCGTCTCGCCGATGATGATGTCGCTGGCGACAAAGAGCGGAATCTTTTCCACGTCTTGCAGAATTTCGATCCACTTGTGTCCGCCAGGCAGGGAGTAGACGGGCGAGCCCATGTACATGAAGGCGGCTTTGATCGGGTACGGATACATGTCGCCCGCCGAGGGGATGATCTCCTCGTACACGTCCGAAGCCAGCGGATACCAATTGCGCTTGGCGGGATAATGCTTGTCTTCGGGCAGTTCCGCGTAAATGGTGGACTCTTCGTACTTCGCGTCGTGACGGATCAGGCTCAAGCCAAACGGGGCGAGCGCGCCTGGGTCGGCCTTGCTAAAGAGGAAGGGACCCTCAGCCTTCGCGCCTGAAACATCGTACGTGCTGGCGTACACCTGTCCGCCGCGCCAGTCGAAGTTGCCGATCAGCAGAGCCAGGTTGTACCATGAGATCACATTGTAGTAGCCGTTGGTGTGCTGGCTGACGCCGCGGTGAATGTCCACGCAGGCGTTCTTGCCATGCGACGTGAACTCGAACGCGAGCGCTTCCAAATCCTGCGCGCGGATTCCGCAAATCTCTGACCACTCGTCCATTGTCTTTGCATTCGCTGATTCTTTCAGGATCTGCAAACTGCTCTTGACGGTGAACTCGCCGACCGCCACATTCTCGACGAAGAGTTGGCCTGCCACAACGGGACGTTCCGCGTCGTTCGGGTCGAACAGCGCGGGATTCCCTTCCGCGTCCAACACGACGAAGGGATCGGTCGCGTACACCACGGGCGCTTCGCCCTCGGACGCGGGGACGGTCTCGTACGTGACGACCTTCTTGCCGTCCACTTCGGCTTCTTTTTTCTCGACCAGTTTCAATTCAGAGCCGCGCAGGAACTTGGCAGGCGTTCCTTTTTCCTTGTCAATTTTTACCAGCCACGAGGCGTTGCACCAGGTCGGTTCGCCCGCTTGGGCAGAGGCGGCCTTGTTCGCGAGCGCAAGATATTTCGCGTCGTAGCGTTCGTTGGCAATGATCCATTGGATCAACGCCAATGCGATCGCGCCCTCGGAGCCAGGTTTGTTGGGAAGCCACTTCCAGGCCTTGCCCGCGATCTTCGAGAGGCGCGGGTCAATCACCGCGAATTTCATATCGCCTGTGGCATACCGATCGGTGATGCGCGGCACGCGGTTGGTGGGACCGTAGTTGCCTTCGAACGGCGACGCGCCCACGAAGATGACGAAATCCGCCGAAGCCGTGTCGCCCATCCAATAAGCCTTCGCGCCGCCCGTAAACTTGGAGGCGGCTGCGTCCCACTGATCAGACATGGATTTGCCCGAGAAGTACAGCGATCCCTGGCAAACGGTGGTGTGACCGTGACGATTGGTGGTGCCGAGTCCCGAACCGAAGAAGCGATGCGCGATGTCCGAGCGTCCGCCCTTCTTGCGTCCCCAGAAGTACAGAATCTGGTTGTTCTTGGGACCAAAGTCGGGATGCTCGGGGTCAATCATCTTGTCGAGGTTGTCTTTGAAGTCGGTCTTGAACTGCTCGACCAACGCCTTTTTCTTCTCGAGGTCTTTCTCGGATCGAATCTTGCCGATAGCGGAGTTCATATCCTTCATCAGTTGCGCGTCGGTGATGGCGCGCAGGGCGCGCAGGCCTTCCACTTCGCGGCTGCCCTCGCCCGCTACGTCCGCGAACAACTTGCCGCCTTCGACGATTTCAGTGATGGCCTGGTCGAATGGGATCGTGACCCATTTGTTCTCGCCGCGCTTGCCCGCGCGTTTAAGAACCTGCGTGATGCGGAAAGGATCGTACGCGGCCTGCAAACCAGCCTGCCCCTTCGGGCAGAGCGGCGCGTCCACCGTTCCCATTTCCGCGATGGGGGTGTCGTATTTGATGTGCGGGACGAGGTTCCACGGCGAGTAGGGATTGCCCTCGATCTTCACGGCCACGCCGTCCACCAGTTTGACCTTGACGCCGCATTGCGTGTTGCACTGCTGGCAGATGGAGTAGACCTGGTTGGCGGGGTCGGTCAGTTTGTAGGCCGAGCCGTTGACCGATTTCGCCATCGCCTGCTGGACTTTGGGCAGGCTGCCGAGGAAGGCCGCCGCCGCGCCTGTGGCTCCCGCGATTTTCAGGAAGTCGCGGCGCGAGATTTTGCAATCTTTGGGTTGCTGTGCGTTCATTACTTCACCTCCTTGTCAGATGTGAAGATGCCCAGCCGTTTGAAGTCGAGACCGAACAGGAGGGCGACAATCGTGCCGCCCACCACGCCCGAAACGACCGAAAGTTCCAACAGGCTGGGGGAGTAGTCAAAGGAAAGATGCGGACCTGTAAATGCTGTGGCAAGTCCTTCGAGTTCGGGGATGGTCAGCGCGGGGAAGACGATGTTCGTGCGCGCGATGGCGAAGCCAACCAGCACGAAGAGTCCCATCCAGCCCGCCCACGCGCCGTTCGTCGCAAGTTTCGGCTGGGTCAGGACGATGATCGGGATGAGCGTCCCGATCGCGATCTGCACGATCCAGAATTGCCACGAGTAGGGACCGAAGAGAACCGCTTGCACGGCTTCCACATTCTGCGGCACGCCCGCGTAGATGGACTGCGAGAAGTCGCTCCACACAAAATAGGTTTTGACGAGCAGGAGAACGACAACCGCGATTCCCATCACCTTGAGGCGCTCGCCGTGATTCTCATCCTTCGGCGCGAACCAGCCGAGGACGATCATCAACAGCGCAAAGCCCGTCGCCATCGAGAAGATCGGGAACTGCACGGGGAGCAGACCCACGTGCCAGTACGCGCGGCTGGCGTTCACGCCCAACAGCGCGCCCACCCCGCCGCTCAGGAAGATGGACAGGAACAGGCCGATGGACAAAACCCACTTGGCCAGTTTCGATTCGGGTTTCTTGTACACGAACCACATCGTCACGAGGATGAGCAGGATGAAGGAGGTGTAGCCCCACACCATCTGCGCGAGAAGCGAGAAGGGATTCGGGCTGAGGTACACCTTGACGATGCGTTCCATGTGACCGAGGTCCATGCCAATGGTCGCGAGGGCGGCGGGCATGGTGATCAGCGCGCACCACAGCGCGGCTTTGCCCGTCCCTTTGAAGAGTTTTACGTTGAAGAGATAGTCCAGCGTGGCGAACATATACGAGCCAGTGGCCGCGCCCGCGAAGAACAGGTACATTGCCACCCACAATCCCCACACCACGTAGGAGCCGTAATTCACGTCGCGCTCGCCCACGAACAGGCGGGTGTAGATTCCCCACACGCCAGCCAGAAAAGCCAGGGCGCCGACAGCGTAAGTCAATCGTTTGGTTAACATGCCTGCCTCCTTATACAAGATAGAAGACCTTCGGCTCGGTGCCAAGCTCTTCCTTCAAACGAATCGCGTTCGTCTGCTGGATGAGTTCGGACACCAGGCTGTCGGGATCGTTGGCGTCGCCGTAGAGCGTGGCGCGGCCAATGCAGGTGGTGACGCAGGCGGGCAGTTCGCCCTCGTGGACGCGGTGCAGGCAGAAGTGACACTTGCGCGCGTTGCCGATCGGCGAGTCGCGATGACTATTACGCGGCCACTCTTTGCCATATTCGTAACTGGCGGCGCGTTCATAATCGTCGGCGGTTTCGCGTCCAACGATCGCGCCGTCCAGCACGGGCAATTCCTCGGTGTAGGTGTAGCCAAAGTCCGCGGTGCGCGCGCCATAAGGACAGGCCACAATACAGGCGCGGCAGCCAATGCACTGCTCGTAGTCCACCACCACCACGCCCTCCGCGTTGGAGTAGGTGGCGGTCACAGGGCAGACGGGCGTACAAGGCGGGTTGTCGCACTGCATACACGGGCGCGGGATGAACTGGCGCGTCACCCTCGGGTACGTTCCAATCTCGCGCTCCATCACGGGACGATACACCACGCCCGGCGGGAGTTTGTTCTCGGCCACGCACGCGATGGTGCAGCCGTGACAACCCACGCATTTGCGCAGGTCAATCACCATCACCCAGCGGCGATCTTCAGGCGCCTTTTCCAACGCGCGCTGAAGGTCTTCGTGCATGCGGACGAGAACGTCTTTCGGTTCTTGAGCCATAGGGAAGCCTCCTTCAAAAATGAATCGGATTTCTCCGATAATGCCAGCCTCATTTTCCACCCATCCACAAAAACCTGATAGCGGGGAAAGTTCGATTATTTTTCTCACTGTGTCGGGAAAACCCCCACGCCATAATGACATTCGAATTCCGAAAATGTGAGTTTCATCACGGCGGAGTGGAAACAAAAAAAGCACGGTACGTGGCTTTAGTTACACCATCAACTTCGGCCTGTATTGCAGCGCCTCCGCCAGATGCGGCGACTGGATTGCCTCACTTCCCCCAAGGTCTGCGATCGTGCGCGCCAGTTTCAAGATGCGATGGTAGGCGCGCGCCGAGAGATTCAGTTGCACGCGATGAAAGTCCCCTTCCCATCTTCATGAGATAAGTCGGCAAACCGTTTACGCTGAACCTGGAACGCCGCCTCCACCCACTGACGAATGACCGCCGAAGATTTCCCCAGCCGTTCATTGGATAATTTTTCATAGTCCACGCGCGGGACTTCCACGTGGATGTTGATCCGATCTAACAGCGGACCGGAAATACGCTTTTGGTATTTCGTGACTGCCGACGGCGCGCAGGTGCAAGGCTTGATGGGATCATTCAGCCAGCCGCAAGAACAGGGATGAGCACAATCGAACATCTTTTTCGTGCTCGATAAGGGATAGAAAAGTGGCTTTGAAGGTGGCGCTCATGATCAAATCCCAGGCTCTCATTTTTTCCACCGACCGAGCAGATAATTCAACATTAAAAGTCCAATCCCGCTCAAAACCCCGGTGAGATGATACGGCAGGTAATCCATCGCCTCCACAGGTTGTTGTGCAACGAACTTCATATAAAAATACGGCGACCAAACCAGAATGCCCGCGAACACCAGCCCATGGCCAAGCATTTGCAGGCGGCTCTTTTGCGGCAGGGGCATTCCCATCTCTCTGCGCGCATACGCCCGCAAACGCGACCCGCCGATCACGCCAAGCAAATGAAACGGCAAATACCAAAACAGCGACGGTTTTTCACCCGCGAATCGCAAAACGATGAACGGCAACCACGTCAGCACGCCCAGCCAGATCAATACATTTCCAAAGCGGTAGCGCATCAGCGCGGCGTT